>NZ_CP007441.1:2838815-3154239 GCF_000590475.1 Stutzerimonas stutzeri
TTCCTCGACTGGATGCCCAAGCGTCTCAAGGAATATGAAAAGGCGGCGCTGAAAAACAGCATTCTCGTGGGCCGCACCAAGGGTGTTGCGGCCTACAACACCAAAGAGGCGCTTGAGTGGGGCGTTACCGGTGCTGGCCTGCGCGCCACCGGCCTCGACTTCGACATCCGCAAGGCTCGCCCCTACTCCGGCTATCAACATTTCGATTTCGAAGTGCCACTGGCGGTCAACGGCGACGCCTATGACCGTTGCATGGTCAAGATGGGCGAGATGCGCGAGAGCCTGAAAATCATCGAGCAGTGCCTCAAGCACATGCCGGAAGGGCCCTACAAGGCCGACCATCCGCTGACCACGCCGCCGCCGAAAGAGCGCACGCTGCAACACATCGAAACCCTGATCACGCACTTCTTGCAGGTTTCCTGGGGCCCGGTAATGCCGGCCAACGAAAGCTTCCAGATGATCGAAGCGACCAAGGGCATCAACAGCTATTACCTGACCAGCGATGGCAGCACGATGAGCTACCGCACACGCATCCGCACGCCCAGCTTCCCGCATCTGCAGCAGATCCCCTCGGTGATCCGCGGCAGCATGATCCCGGACCTGATTGCCTACCTGGGCAGCATCGATTTCGTTATGGCCGACGTGGACCGCTGATATGAGCACTCTGATCAAGACTGACCGTTTCGTTCTCAGCGAAACCGAACGCTCGGCCATCGAGCGTGAAATGCACCATTACGAAGATCCGCGCGCCGCGTCCATCGAGGCCCTGAAGGTCGTGCAGAAAGCCCGCGGCTGGGTGCCGGACGGCGCTTGCGATGCTATCAGCGAAGTCCTTGGCATCCCGGCCAGCGATATCGAAGGGGTCGCCACTTTCTATAGCCAGATTTTCCGCGTGCCGGTGGGCCGCCACATCATCCGCGTCTGCGACAGCATGACCTGCTACATCGGCGGCCACGAGTCGATACTGGACAGCATCCGCGACCAGATCGGCATCCAGCCCGGCCAGACCACCGCCGACAACCGCTTCACGCTGATTCCGGTGTGCTGCCTGGGCAACTGCGACAAGGCCCCGGCGCTGATGATCGATGACGACACTTTCGGCGACATCCAGTCTGGCGGTGTCGCTGCTCTGCTGGAGTCCTATCAATGAGCGTCATCAAGCGACTGGCATCCATCGGCCCGGCCAACCGCATCGAGCGCAGCGAAGAAACCCATCCGTTGACTTGGCGCTTGCGCGACGACGGCGAGCCGGTATGGCTCGAAGAATATCGCCAGAAGGCCGGCTACGACGCGCTGCGCAAGGCGCTGGCCGAAATGGCCGGAGCCGATATTGTGCAGACGGTGAAGGACTCCGGACTGAAAGGCCGTGGCGGCGCCGGCTTTCCCACCGGCGTGAAGTGGGGCCTGATGCCCGCCGACGAATCATTGAACATCCGCTACCTGCTATGTAACGCAGACGAAATGGAGCCCAACACCTGGAAGGACCGCCTGCTCATGGAGCAGCTGCCGCACTTGCTGATCGAAGGCATGATCATCAGTGCCCGCGCGCTCAAGGCCTATCGCGGCTACATCTTCCTTCGCGGCGAATACGTCGATGCGGCGCGCAACCTCACACGCGCCATCGACGAAGCAAAAGCCGCCGGTCTGCTGGGCAAGAACATCCTCGGCAGCGGCTTCGATTTCGAGCTGTTCGTACACACCGGTGCCGGCCGCTATATCTGTGGCGAGGAAACCGCGCTGATCAACTCGCTGGAAGGCCGCCGCGCCAACCCGCGCGCCAAGCCACCCTTTCCCGCTGCGGTCGGCGTGTGGGGCAAGCCGACCTGCGTCAACAACGTCGAAACCCTGTGCAACGTGCCGGCGATCATCGGCAACGGCGTGGACTGGTACAAATCCCTGGCCCTCCCCGGCAGTGAAGACCATGGCAGCAAGCTGATGGGCTTCTCAGGCAAAGTGAAGAATCCCGGCATATGGGAGCTGCCCTTCGGCATCACCGCCCGTGAGCTGTTCGAGGACTACGCCGGCGGCATGAAGGACGGCTATACGCTCAAATGTTGGCAGCCCGGCGGCGCCGGCACCGGCTTTCTGCTACCCGAGCACCTGGAAGCGCAGATGTACGCCGGCGGCGTCGCCAAGTACGGCACCCGCATGGGCACTGGCCTGGCGCTGGCCGTGGACCACACCATCAGCATGGTTTCGCTGCTACGCAACATGGAAGAGTTCTTCGCCCGCGAATCCTGCGGCTGGTGTACCCCATGCCGCGACGGCCTGCCCTGGAGCGTGAAGACCCTGCGTGCGCTGGAGCGCGGCCAAGGGACCGCCCAGGACCTCGACATCCTGTTGCGACTGGTGGATTTCCTCGGCCCCGGCAAAACCTTCTGCGCTCATGCGCCGGGCGCAGTGGAGCCGCTCGGCGCCGCGATCAAGTATTTCCGACATGAGTTCGAAGCGGGCGTCGCCCAGACGGCAATCGCCCCGGCGCTGCCGGCATGAAGGGTTGCAGGCGCTGAAGCCTGAACGCATTGGTTGCACAGGCAACACCCGCCTGAAGCGAAAAGATTTCCTATTAGCCAGACCCGCGCAAGCGGATGAGAAGACCTAGAAATGGCCACTATCCACGTAGACGGCAAAGACTACGAAGTCGATGGGGCGGACAACCTGCTGCAGGCGTGTCTGTCGCTCGGCCTCGATGTCCCCTATTTCTGCTGGCACCCGGCGCTGGGCAGCGTCGGTGCCTGCCGCCAATGTGCGGTCAAGCAGTATTCCGATGAAAACGACACCCGGGGCCGGTTGGTCATGTCCTGCATGACCCCCGCCACCGACAACAGTTGGATTTCCATCCAGGACGAGGAAGCCAAGGCGTTCCGTGCCAGCGTCGTCGAATGGCTGATGATCAACCACCCGCACGACTGCCCCGTGTGTGAAGAAGGTGGTCACTGCCATCTGCAAGACATGACGGTGATGACCGGCCACAACCAACGCCGTTACCGCTTCTCCAAGCGCACCCACCAGAATCAGGAGCTCGGCCCCTTCATCGCCCACGAGATGAACCGCTGCATCGCCTGCTATCGCTGCGTGCGCTACTACAAGGACTATGCGGGCGGCACCGACCTGGGCGTATTCGGCGCCAACGACAACGTGTATTTCGGCCGTGTCGAAGACGGCGTGCTGGAAAGCGAGTTCTCCGGCAATCTCACCGAGGTCTGCCCAACCGGTGTGTTTACCGACAAGACTCACTCCGAGCGCTACAACCGCAAATGGGACATGCAGTTTGCGCCGAGCATCTGCCATGGCTGCGCGTCCGGATGCAACACCAGCCCCGGCGAACGCTACGGTGAGCTGCGTCGTATCGAGAACCGCTTCAACGGCGAAGTAAACCACTACTTTCTATGTGATCGCGGTCGTTTCGGCTACGG
This sequence comes from Stutzerimonas stutzeri, assembly GCF_000590475.1. Taxonomy (NCBI): domain Bacteria; kingdom Pseudomonadati; phylum Pseudomonadota; class Gammaproteobacteria; order Pseudomonadales; family Pseudomonadaceae; genus Stutzerimonas; species Stutzerimonas stutzeri. The sequence continues at coordinate 2,842,232 of NZ_CP007441.1, forward strand.
CTACGTCAACCGCTCCGACCGGCCCCGCCAGCCATTGCTGGGCGCGGATAAACTCGGCGTCGACGCTGCCCTCGACACGGCTGCCAGGCTGCTGGAAGGCAAACGCGTGATCGGTATCGGCTCGCCGCGCGCCAGTCTGGAGAGCAACCATGCGCTGCGCGAGCTGGTCGGTGCGGAGAACTTCTACAGCGGCATCGCCGCCGCTGAGCTGGAAAACATCCGGTTGATCCGCCAGTTGATGCAGAACGGCCCGCTGCCGGTGCCATCGATACGCGAGATCGAAAGCCACGATGCGGTGTTCATTCTCGGCGAAGACCTGACCCAGACGGCCGCGCGCATGGCGCTGGCCGTGCGTCAGGCCGCCAAGGGCAAGGCCACTGAAATCGCCGCCTCGATGAAAGTTCAGGATTGGCACATCGCGGCGGTGCAGAACGTCGCACAGGGCGCCCTGCATCCGGTATTCATCGCCAGCGTCGCCCAGACCCGCCTCGATGACATTGCCGAGCAGAGCGTACATGCCGCACCGGCCGATCTTGCCCGTCTTGGTTTCGCCGTGGCGCACGCCATCGATCCCAGCGCACCGGCTGTCCAGGGTCTGGAAGCCGAGGGCCGAGCACTGGCGCAACAGATCGCCGACGCGCTACTCGCCGCCAAGCGGCCCTTGCTGATCAGCGGCGCCTCGCTGGGCGAGAAGAGCCTGATCGAAGCGGCGGGCAACATCGCCCAGGCGCTGAAGAATCGTGAGAAGAACGCCTCGATCAGTCTCATCGTGCCGGAAGCCAACAGCCTCGGCGTCGCGCTGCTCGGCGGCGAGTCCGTGGACGCCGCGCTGGATGCCTTGATTGCAGGCAGTGCCGACGCGGTGATCGTGCTCGAGAACGATCTGTATCGCCGCGCCAGCCAGGCCAAGGTCGACGCCGCCCTTGCCGCGGCAAAAACCGTCATCGTCGCTGATCACCAGCAGACGGCGACCACGGCCAAGGCTCACCTCGTGCTGTCGGCCGCCAGCTTTGCCGAGGCTGATGGCACGCTGGTCAGCCAGGAGGGCCGCGCGCAGCGCTTCTTCCAAGTCTTTGAGCCCAGCTATTACGACAGCAAGATTCTGGTGCGCGAAGGCTGGCGCTGGATGCATGCGCTGCAATGCACGCTTCAGGGCAAGGTTGTGGACTGGACCAATCTGGATCAGGTGACCGCAGACTGCGCGGCAACCAACCCGCAACTGGCTAGCATCCTCCATGCCGCCCCGCTCGCCTCGTTCCGCATCAAGGGCCTGAAAATGGCACGCGAGCCGCTGCGCTACAGCGGACGCACCGCCATGCGCGCCAATATCAGCGTGCACGAGCCGCGTCAGCCGCAGGATCCGGACTCGCCGTTCGCTTATTCGATGGAAGGCTATTCCGGCAGCGCCGAGGACCGTCAACAGATCCCGTTCGCCTGGTCGCCGGGCTGGAACTCGCCGCAGGCCTGGAACAAGTTCCAGGATGAAGTGGGGGGTCACTTACGCGCTGGCGACCCGGGCGTTCGCCTGCTCGATGATGCACGCCAGGATCTGCACTGGAGCATTGCACCCGACGCATTCGCGCCTGCGCCCGGTACCTGGCAGGTAGTGCCAATTCATCATCTGTTCGGTAGCGAGGAAACCTCGTCTCTCGCCGCCCCGATCCAGAGCCGCATCCCGCAACCCTACGTCGCCCTGGCCGAAGCCGAAGCCAGCCGTGCAGGCGTGACCGAAGGCGAGCTACTGAGTCTGCATGTCGCAGATCAGCACCTGCGCTTGCCGGTCCGCATCGACGAATCGCTGGGCCTCGGTCTCGTAGGCCTACCGGTCGGTCTGGCTGGCGTTCCTGTGTTCGCCGGCAATCTCGCCACTGAACTGGGGGGCGCCCGATGAGTTGGCTGACTCCCGAGGTGATCGATGTGATTGTCGCTGTCGTCAAGGCGCTGGTGATCATGCTCGCAGTGGTGGTCTGCGGGGCGCTGCTGAGCTTCGTCGAGCGGCGCCTGCTGGGCTGGTGGCAGGACCGCTACGGTCCCAACCGCGTCGGGCCGTTCGGCATGTTCCAGATCGCCGCGGACATGCTGAAGATGTTCTTCAAGGAGGACTGGAATCCGCCGTTCTCCGATCGCCTGATTTTCACCCTGGCGCCGGTGGTGGCGATGAGTTCACTGCTGATCGCCTTCGCCATCGTGCCGATAACGCCGACCTGGGGCGTGGCGGATCTGAACATCGGTCTGCTGTTCTTCTTCGCCATGGCGGGCCTCACCGTCTATGCCGTGCTTTTCGCCGGCTGGGCGAGCAACAACAAGTTCGCCCTGCTCGGCGCCCTGCGTGCTTCGGCGCAAACGGTGTCCTACGAGGTGTTTCTGGGCCTGTCGTTGATGGGCATCGTCGCTCAGGTCGGCTCGTTCAACATGCGCGACATCGTCGAATACCAGCAGCAGCACCTCTGGTTCATCGTTCCGCAGTTCCTCGGCTTCTGCACATTCTTCATCGCCGGTGTCGCGGTCACCCACCGCCATCCCTTCGACCAGCCGGAAGCCGAGCAGGAACTGGCCGACGGTTACCACGTCGAGTACGCGGGCATGAAGTGGGGCATGTTCTTCGTCGGTGAATACATCGGCATCGTGACTATTTCGGCGCTGCTGACCACGCTGTTCTTCGGTGGCTGGCATGGCCCGTTTCTCGACACGTTGCCCTGGCTGTCGTTCTTCTGGTTCGCCATCAAAACCGGTTTTTTCATCATGCTGTTCGTGCTGCTGCGCGCCTCTCTGCCGCGCCCGCGCTACGACCAGGTGATGGCCTTCGGCTGGAAATTCTGCCTGCCGCTGACCCTGATCAACCTGCTGGTGACCGGCGCACTCGTGCTGGCCGCGGCCCAGTAAGGAGGAAACACCATGTTCAAATACATTGGCGCGGTGCTGCATGGCACCTACACCCAGCTACGCAGCCTGGTGATGATCTTCAGCCACGGCTTTCGCAAACGCGACACCCTGCAGTACCCGGAAGAAGCGGTCTACCTGCCGCCCCGCTATCGCGGTCGCATCGTGCTGACCCGTGACCCCGACGGTGAGGAACGCTGCGTGGCCTGCAACCTCTGTGCAGTGGCCTGCCCAGTGGGGTGCATCTCGTTGCAGAAGGCCGAAACCGACGAAGGCCGCTGGTACCCGGAGTTCTTCCGCATCAACTTCTCGCGCTGCATCTTCTGCGGCCTGTGCGAAGAAGCCTGCCCGACCAACGCGATCCAGCTCACCCCGGATTTCGAGATGGGCGAGTACAAGCGTCAGGACCTGGTGTACGAGAAAGAAGACCTGCTGATTTCCGGCCCTGGCAAATACCCCGACTACAACTTCTACCGCGTCTCCGGCCTGGCCATCGCCGGTAAGCCCAAGGGTGCCGCGCAGAACGAGGCGGAGCCGATCAACGTCAAGGGATTGTTGCCATGACGCCATCTCGATTCGCAGGTTTCCCGCACACCGGCTTCGCGCCAGATGCTCACCGGTCGAGGATGCGTTAATGGAATTCGCTTTCTACTTTTCCTCCGGCGTAGCCGTGGTCGCCACGCTGAGAGTCATAACCGGTAGCAATCCGGTGCACGCCCTGCTTTACCTGATCACCTCACTGCTGGCCGTGTCGATGTGCTTCTTCAGCCTGGGCGCGCCCTTTGCCGGCGCGCTGGAAGTCATCGTCTATGCCGGCGCCATCATGGTGCTCTTTGTCTTCGTGGTGATGATGCTCAATCTGGGGCGCAACACCGTCAGCCAGGAGCGCGGCTGGATGGCGCCTCGCGTGTGGCTCGGCCCCTCGCTGTTGGCAGCCATCCTGCTGGCGCAGCTGCTCTGGGCGCTGTTCTCAGCATCCGAATACGCGCCGGCCGGCCTCACCACCGTAGGCCCCAAAGAAGTCGGCATCGCCCTCTTCGGGCCTTACCTGTTGGCCGTCGAGCTGGCCTCCATGCTGCTGCTGGCGGCGCTGGTCGCCGCCTTCCACCTTGGCCGCCACGAGGCGAAGGAGTAACGCCATGCATTCGATTCCGATGGAACACGGTCTGGCCGTTGCCGCCGTGCTGTTCTGCCTGGGGCTGGTCGGCCTGATGGTACGGCGCAACATCCTGTTCATGCTGATGAGCTTGGAGGTGATGATGAACGCCACCGGCCTGGCGTTCGTCGTGGCCGGCAGCCGCTGGGAGCAGCCTGACGGGCAGATCATGTTCATCCTGGTGATCACACTGGCTGCCGCCGAGGCCGCCATTGGCCTGGCGATCCTGCTGCAGCTGTACCGCCGCTTCAACACCCTCGATGTCGATGCTGCAAGCGAGATGCACGGATGAGCCTACTATTCCTGACCTTCGTTTTTCCGCTGCTCGGCTACTTCCTGCTGGCCTTCTCGCGCGGCCGGATATCCGAAAATCTGGCCGCCGTGATCGGCGTTGGCTCGGTCGGCCTGTCTGCACTGATCGCTGCGCTGTGCATCTGGCAGTTCAACACCGCGCCGCCCGCCAATGGAGTGTTTACCCAGCACCTCTGGCAATGGCTGGACGTCGCGGGCTTCAGGGTCGCCTTCGGCCTGCACCTGGACGGCCTGTCGCTGACGATGCTTGGCGTAGTCACCGGGGTGGGTTTTCTCATCCACCTGTTCGCCAGTTGGTACATGCGTGGTGAAGAGGGTTACTCGCGCTTCTTCGCCTACACCAACCTGTTCATTTTCAGCATGCTGCTGCTGGTACTGGGTGACAACCTGCTGTTGCTGTACTTCGGCTGGGAAGGTGTGGGGCTGTGCTCGTATCTGTTGATCGGCTTCTACTTCAAGGAACGCAAGAACGGCAACGCGGCGCTCAAGGCCTTCATCGTCACCCGTGTCGGCGACGTGCTGATGGCCTTCGGTCTGTTCATCCTCTTCGTTCAGCTCGGTACGCTGGATATCCAGGAGCTGTTGGTGCTGGCGCCACAGAAGTTCGCCAGCGGCGATCTCTGGATTAGCTTGGCGACCTTGGCGCTGTTAGGCGGGGCGGTCGGCAAGTCGGCGCAACTGCCATTGCAAACCTGGCTGGCCGACGCCATGGCCGGTCCGACCCCGGTGTCCGCGCTGATCCACGCGGCGACCATGGTCACCGCGGGTGTCTACCTGATCGCCCGCACCCACAGCCTGTTCCTGCTCGCACCGGACGTGCACGAACTGGTCGGCATCGTCGGCGGCGTGACGCTGGTACTGGCTGGCTTCGCCGCGCTGGTGCAGACCGACATCAAGCGCATCCTTGCCTACTCGACCATGAGCCAGATCGGCTACATGTTTTTGGCTCTCGGTGTCGGTGCCTGGGATGCGGCGATTTTTCACCTGATGACCCACGCGTTCTTCAAAGCCCTGCTGTTTCTCGCCTCCGGCGCGGTAATCCACGCCTGCCATCACGAGCAGAACATTTTCAAGATGGGCGGCCTATGGAGGAAACTGCCGCTGGCCTACGCGAGCTTCATCGTTGGCGGCTCGGCCCTGGCGGCGCTGCCGTTGATCACCGCCGGTTTCTATTCCAAGGACGAGATTCTCTGGGAAGCCTTCGCCAGCGGTCACAGCGGTTTGCTTTACGCCGGCTTGGCGGGTGCCTTCCTGACCTCGCTGTACACCTTCCGGCTGATCTTCATCGCCTTCCACGGCGAAGCGAAGGTCGAGGCCCATGCCGGGCGAGGTATTGCTCACAGCGTGCCGCTGATGGTCCTGATCCTGTTGTCGACGTTTGTCGGCGCATTGATCGCGCCGCCGCTGGTGGGTGTCCTGCCGGAAAGCGTCGGGCATGCCGGCGGTGAAGCCAAGCACCAACTGGAGATCGCGTCGGGCGCCATCGCCCTGGCCGGCATCCTGCTCGCCGCCATGCTGTTCCTCGGCAAGCGAGGCCTGGTCACCGTAATAGCCCAGAGCGCGCCGGGACGATTCCTGATTGGCTGGTGGTACGCCGCCTGGGGTTTCGACTGGCTCTACGACAAGCTCTTCGTGCAGCCGTATCTGTGGCTCTGCCGATTGCTCGCCCGTGATCCTGTCGATGCCACCATCGGCCTGATCCCGCGTACAGCGCGTGGCAGCCATGCACTATTGAGCCGCAGCCAAACCGGCCAGTTGCGCTGGTACGCCCTGTCCATCGTTGGCGGAGCCGTGCTGTTGCTCGGCGTCGTTCTGCTCTGAATTTGCGCAAGGACTCGAACCCGTGATTCTGCCCTGGTTAATCCTGATCCCCTTCATCGGCGGCCTGCTCTGCTGGCTCGTCGAACATTTCGACAAAAGCATGCCGCGATGGATCGCCCTGCTCACCATGGCATTGCTGCTCGCGATCGGCCTCTGGCTGTGGGCGACCGGCGATTACCAGCTGGCCCCTGCCCCTGGCGCCGAGGCTAACTGGGCGCTGCAGTTCAAGCACGTCTGGATCGAGCGCTTCGGCATCAATCTGCACCTTGCGCTCGATGGCCTGTCGCTGCTGATGATCATTCTGACCGGCCTTCTCGGCGTGCTCTCGGTGCTTTGTTCCTGGAAAGAGATCCAGCGTCACGTCGGATTTTTCCACCTCAATCTGATGTGGATTCTCGGCGGAGTCGTCGGGGTTTTCCTCGCCCTCGACCTGTTCCTTTTCTTCTTTTTCTGGGAAATGATGCTGGTGCCGATGTATTTCCTCATCGCACTCTGGGGCCATAGCGCCGAAGGCAAGCGTTCGCGGATCAATGCGGCGACCAAATTCTTCATCTACACCCAGGCCAGCGGTTTGATCATGCTGGTGGCGATCCTTGGCCTGGTTCTGGTCAATTACCACAACACCGGCACCCTGACCTTCGACTATGAGCTGCTGCTCAAGGCCGACCTGGCGCCGGGCACCGAGTACCTGCTGATGCTGGGTTTCTTCATCGCCTTTGCAGTGAAGTTTCCCATCGTGCCGCTGCATTCGTGGCTACCCGATGCACACGCTCAGGCACCGACAGCGGGCTCAGTCGACCTGGCCGGCATCCTGCTGAAAACGGCCGCCTACGGCATGATCCGCTTTGCCCTCCCCCTGTTTCCAGAAGCCTCGATGGACTTCGCACCGATCGCCATGGGCCTGGGCTTGCTCGGCATTTTCTACGGCGCGCTGCTGTCGTTCGGACAAAATGACATCAAGCGACTGATCGCCTATTCCAGCGTCTCCCACATGGGCTTCGTGCTGATCGGGATCTACTCGGGCAGCCAGCTCGCATTGCAGGGTGCCGTGGTGCTGATGATCGCCCATGGGATTTCGGCTGCAGCGCTGTTCATCCTCAGCGGTCAGCTCTATGAACGCCTGCATACCCGGGACATGCGCGAAATGGGCGGCCTCTGGTCGCGCCTGCCGTGGCTTCCTCCACTGAGCCTGTTCTTCGCTGCCGCCTCACTGGGCCTGCCGGGCACCGGCAACTTTATCGGCGAGTTCGTGGTGCTGTTCGGCGCCTTTGCCGATTCGCCCTGGGTCGTGGTGATCGCTACGTTCGGCCTGGTGCTCTCGTCGGTTTACTCGTTGGCGATGATCCACCGGGCCTACTTCGGTCCGTCTCGTGGCGAAGGGCTGCTACAGGGCCTGGATGGGCGCGAAGTGTCCATGGTGCTGGTCCTGGCGCTGCTGCTGGTCCTGCTGGGTGTGTTCCCACAGCACGTGTTCGACACCTCGCACGCCACCATCAGCGGCGTGCAGCAATGGCTTGATGCCGCTTTCTCCCCAACCGTTTCGGCCCGGTAGTAACTGCTATGCAATTGACTCAGCAATACATCATCGCCTTGCTACCTCTGCTGATTACCGGTGCCACTGCCATCGCGGTCATGCTGACGATTGCCTGGCGGCGTCATTACGGGCTCACCTTCGTCGTTACCTCCGCAGGCCTGACGCTTGCGCTGCTTTCGATAGTGCCAGCCCTGCAGGTGGCCCCACTGAACGTAACGCCAATGCTGCGGCTGGATGCCTTTGCCTATTTCTATACGGCTCTCGTGCTGGTGGCGACCCTGGCCTGCGTGACGCTGGCGCATGCCTACCTCGGCGAAGCCAATTCGGAAGGCTTTCCGGGTAATCGCGAAGAGCTCTTCCTGCTGATGTCGTTGTCGGCTGCGGGCGGATTGGTGCTGGTCAGTACTCAGCACCTGGCTGGGCTCTTCATCGGTCTGGAGTTGCTCTCGGTACCGGTCTACGGGTTGGTTGCCTATGCCTTCTTCAACAAGCGCTCGCTGGAAGCCGGTATCAAGTACATGGTGCTTTCCGGTGCCGGCAGCGCCTTCATGCTGTTCGGCACGGCGCTGCTCTATGCCGAATCAGGCAGTCTCGATTTCACCAGCATCGGTACCAGCCTGGCGGCACAAGGCTCGTCCATGCTGGTACAGGCCGGTATCGGCATGTTGTTGGTCGGCCTGTGCTTCAAGCTTTCGCTCGCGCCCTTTCATCTGTGGACACCCGATGTCTATGAAGGCGCGCCGGCACCAGTCGCGGCCTTTCTGGCGACCGCCAGCAAGGTTGCGGTGTTCGCGGTACTGCTGCGCCTGTATCAGTTGTCGCCCGCCACCAGCGGTGGCTGGCTGAACGATGCGCTGAGCCTGATCGCCATCGCTTCGATCCTGATGGGCAACCTGTTGGCGCTGAACCAGAGCAATCTCAAGCGCCTGCTGGGTTATTCATCGATTGCCCACTTCGGCTATCTGCTGGTCGCGTTTATCGCCAGCAAGGGTTTGGCCGTCGAGGCCATCGGGGTCTACCTGGTCACCTATCTGCTCACCACCCTCGGTGCGTTCGGCGTGGTCAGCCTGATGTCGAGCCCTTACAAAGGGCGCGATGCGGACGCGCTGTATGAGTACCGCGGCCTATTCTGGCGGCGACCTTACCTCACGGCGGTGCTTACCGTGATGATGCTGTCACTCGCCGGGATTCCACTGACGGCGGGCTTCGTTGGCAAGTTCTACGTAATCGCATCCGGGGTCGAGTCACAGCTATGGTGGCTGCTGGGCGCGCTGATCATCGGCAGCGCCGTGGGCCTGTTCTACTACCTGCGGGTCGTGGTGACGCTGTATCTGGTCGAGCCGGGCATCCGTCGTCACGATGCTCCTTCGAACTGGGGGCAGCGTGCCGGCGGCATCATGCTATTGGCGATTGCCGTGCTGGCCTTTTTCCTCGGCGTCTACCCACAGCCGCTGCTGGAACTGGTTCAGCAAGCGGGGCTCGCGGCTGTATAGGTTGAACATGACCTGGCGGCCAGAGGTGATGGATGGGTTGTTCTAGGCGGCATTTGCGCAACCGGTGAGGTCGTGATGCGACGATAGGCGCTCATCCATTTCCAGAGCCACACAATGACAGCTCATGGACCTTACGACTGCAAACTGACCAGCCAGACCATCACCATCGAAACTGCACGGCCCGTTGCTGTTTCTGCATTGGGCTCTGAGCTCGTCTCGATAGAGATGGAGATAGCCCGCGCGCCCGAAGACTCATGTCCTCATCGATTTGATGCGCGATGCATCGCACAAGTGGCCCGCGATGCGAAAGGAAGCGCTAAAACACGAGGCGCCTCTAGCCCTACCAAGTGCCAAACAGCGCGCAAAGCCGTGCCAAATAGCTCGCGCTTAAGGACCCTGTGCTGCCTACAAAAAAAACCGCGACCCTGAGGTCGCGGTTTTTTTCGCTATGAGCGCATCACGCCTTTTGCCGCAGCTTCTCCGGCTTGATCAGGAAGCGTGCCAGCGCCGGCAGCAACCAGATCGCGCCGACCATGTTCCAGAGGAACATGAACGTTAGCATCAGGCCCATATCGGCCTGGAACTTGATTGCCGAGAAGACCCACGTGAACACGCCGATCGCCAGGCAGATGCCGGTGAAGATCACAGCCTTACCGGTAGATTTCAGGGTCTGGTAGTAGGCTTCCTGCAGCGTCATACCCTGGCGCAGGTAGGACTCCAGACGGCTATAGATGTAAATGCCGTAGTCGACACCGATACCCACACCCAAGGCGATCACCGGCAGCGTCGCCACCTTCACGCCGATTCCCATGAACGCCATCAAGGCGTTGCCGAGGATCGAGGTCAGCACCAGCGGCAGAATCACGCAGAGCGTCGCCGCGACGGAGCGGAAGGTCAGCAAGCACATGAAACTCACCGCGGCATACACCGCAATCAGCATGGTGGTTTCGGACGCAGCGATGACCTCGTTGGTGGCCGCTTCGATACCGGCGTTACCGGCGGCAAGGACGAATTCCAACCCTTCGCGATTGTTTTCCTCGGCAAATTCGCGCGCCGCAGATACCACGTGCTCCAACGTCTCGGCCTTGTGATCGTTGAGGAACACCAACACCGGCGCCAGCGAACAGTCACTGTTGTACATGCCTTCAGCACGGGCAATGGAGCTGTTGAGGACGAACTGGTTACGCGACAGCGTTTCCCACTTCAGGCTGCCCTCGTTCATGCCCTTGATGCTCTGCCGCGCCACGGTGACCATCGAAACCGCCGATTGCACGCCTTCAGTGTTTTCCATCTTCCACATCAGCTCGTCCATGGCGGCGAGCGTGTCGTAGTGGGCACAACCTTCAGGTGCGGTCTTGACCATCACCACCAGCACGTCGGAACTGGTGGAGTAGTTGCGGATCACGAAATTGTTGTCGAGGTTGTAGCGCGAGTCCGGATGCAGCTCCGGGGCGCCCTGATCGAGGTCGCCGATCTTCAGGTTCTGGCCGTACCAGAGGCCGCCACCGACCGCCAGCAACGCGATGACGATGGAAATCGGTGCAACCACCGGATTGGCGAAGTTCGACAGCAAGCGCCAGAACGGATGGTTGCGAGCCGCTTCTTCGCGGGCCTGCTTGACCGCGCGACGGCTGATGCCCATGTAGGAGATCGCCACCGGAAGCAGGATCAGGTTGGTCAGGATGATCACCGCCACGCCCAGCGATGCGCCGATCGCCAGCTCGCGAATCACCCCGATATCGATCAGCAGGAGCGTAACGAAGCCAACCGCGTCAGATGCCAGCGCCACCATGCCGGGTATGAACAACTGGCGGAACGCCATGCGCGCGGCCGACAGCGGGTCATCGGTTTCGCCGGATGCCATGGCGATGCCGTTGATCTTCTGCACACCGTGGGAAATACCGATCGCAAAGACCAGGAACGGCACCAGCATCGAATAGGGATCCAGGCCGAAACCGAGCGTGTGCAGCAGGCCCAGCTGCCAGATCACCGCGATCAGCGTGGTGATCACCACTGCGACGGTGCTTTTGAAGCAGCGGGTGAACCACAGCAGCAGCGCCAGGGTGATGCCGATGGCGACGAAGAAGAACAACGCGACACCGACCAGACCATCTATCAGATCGCCAACCTTCTTGGCGAAGCCGATGATGTGGATTTCGACGTTCGGATTTTGCGCCTCGTACTTGTCGCGAATCTTCTCTTCCAGCTCGTGGGAGAACTTCTGGTAGTCGAGCTTGATCAGCTTGCTGCGGTCATCCGGGTCCGAATAGGACTCCATCAACGGCACATCGATGATGCTGGACTTGAAGTCGTTCGCCACCAGGCGGCCGATCTGGCCGGATTTGAGGATGTTACTGCGCAGATCGCCGAGGCTCTGTGGCGACCCGTCATAGGTCTGTGGAATCACCTCACCGCCGGCAAAGCCCTGCTCCGTCACCTCGGTCCAACGGATGCTCGGGCTCCACAGCGACTTCATGTTGGAGCGGTCGACACCCTGGATGTAGAACACTTCGTCATGGATCTGACGCAGCGTTTCCATGTACTCCTTGGAAAAGATGTCGCCATCCTTGGCCGCGACGGAAATCCGCACCGTGTTGCCCAGGTTGGCCAGGTCATCGCGATGCTGCAGCATGTTCTGAATGTAGGGATGCCCCAGTGGGATCATCTTTTCGAAACTGGTCGAAGGACGAACCTGGGCAGCCTGGTAGAACAGGAACACGCTGACCAACAGGCAGATGAGGATCACTGCCGGTCGATTGTTGAAGATCAGGCGCTCGAGAAAAGAGGCCGGTTTCTGTTGATGCTTGGTCATGGTGGCTCCGGCTTATTGTTGTTTTACGGGCAGGTTCGCGCCGCTCGGCGAAACGACCCTGACGCCGCTCTGTCCGACGAGGACCAGGTTGCCGTCCGGGTTGGCGACCACGCCTGACAGCGAGCGTCGATCCGGCCGACTGAACAGTTTGAAACTCTGCCCTTTGTCCTCGCTGCTGAGCACGGTACCGCCGTGGCCTACCACCACGATGCGCCCGTCGGGCAGCAGATTGCCGTCCGCGAGTCCTGACTCGATCGGCTCGCCCCCGTCGAGCAACTCGATCGGCTGCCAGCTGTCACCGAAATCGGTGGAGCGGAACAGGTGTCCACGCAGCCCGAATGCCACCACCACGCCGGGCTCACCGCCACCGACAACGCCGAAGAAGGAACCCTGGTATGGCGATTCGACGCGCTCCCAGGTCTCGCCCAGGTCAGGGGAACGGAACATGCCGCCCATTTCGCCGACGATGAACAGGCCGGAGCCGGGGATTTCTGCAATGGCGTTGAGGTGAGTGCCGTCCTCGTTATCGAGGCGGTCGGCGACGTCTTCCCAATTCTGGCCACCGTCGATGGTTTCCAGCAGCACGCCGTATGCGCCGGTCGCGAAGCCGTGTTGCGGGTTTTCGAACCAGACGTCGAGCAGCGGCACCTCGCCGTCGCGGTTTTCATACTGCCGCGTCCAGGTCCCGCCACCATCATTGGTCGCCAGAATCAACGCGTCATGACCGACCGCCCAGCCATGTTTGTCATCAGCGAAATACACGGCAGTGAGCAGTTGACGAGTGGGCACCTTGGCCTGCGACCAGGTGATGCCGCCGTCATCGGAATAAAGGATGTGCCCCCGATCCCCTGCCGCGACCAGACGCGAGCCGGCATAGGCAATGTCAAGAAGAAGTGAGGATGCGGCTTTTTGCGATTCGATCGCATAGCGAGTGCCGGGCTCCGTAGCGCTTTGCGCTTGAGCCGGTGCCGCAATCAGAACCAGAGTTGAGAGCACACTGCAGAGCGAGAGTGTTCTTGCCAGCGACGAGCTGAATATCGGCTTGCGAAGCGTTTGTGCCGCACGGCCGAACTGGGTGCGCCACATGACGGGCTCACTCATACATACCCCCTTTATTCTTATTAGGTAAGGCCTGAGTTGATATCAAGCTGGGCCATGCTATAGGGCTTTCGAAAGCGGCGGCAATTGTCTGGACGTTATGTTTTGTTAAGCCGGGCTGATTGATGTTGCCCGATAGGCACGCCTTATGGCACGGGGGGTTCGCCGCGCGATGCGTTCCGCTTCGAAGAAGCCGATTCGGGTCTCGAAAACGAAAATCCCGCGGCGATGCGCGGGATTTCGTTTCGGGCTATCTCGTCGGCCCGGCTCAGGCGGTCAGGGCGTCAAGCAAGGCTCTTGCTGACCACCTCATAGACATCGCTGGACAGCTCGCCCGAGGCCAGAATCCGCTCCAACTCGGCCTTCATCAGTGCTTGGCGGCTGGCGTCGTACTTGCGCCAGCGGGTCAGCGGCGCCAGCAGGCGCGAGGCGATCTGCGGGTTGAGCGTGTTCAGCACGATGACTTGATCGGCCAAGAAGTGGTAGCCGGCACCGTCCTCCCGATGAAAATTGACCAGGTTCTGGTTGGCGAAAGCTCCGATCAATGCGCGAACCTTGTTCGGGTTCTTCAGCGTGAACGCCGGATGCTGCATCAGACGTTGAACACGCTCCAACCCTCCCGGCTGGGTATTGCCGGCCTGCACGCTGAACCACTGATCCATTACCAGCGGGTTGTCCTTGAAGTGTTCGGCAAAGGCTTCGAGTGCCTTGTCGCGCTCGGCCGTGAAATCAGAATTGACCAGCACCGCGAGTGCGGTCAGGCGCTCGGTCATGTTGTCCGCTTGCTCGAACTGTTCGACGCAGGCGGCTACGACTTCAGATTTGCCGCTGAGCATCAGATACGACAGGGCAATGTTCTGCAGGGCACGACGGGCAAAGTGACTGGCTTCGGCAACGTAAGATGTCTGCCGGGACAATTCGCGGTTGGCCTGGTAGCGCTTCCAGAGCAGATCGAACAGCGCCGTGGCGATGCCTTGACGAGCGAAATCGCGCGCCGCGTGAATGGCATCGACGTCCGCCACTTCGCTGATCTCGGTAAGGTAGGCCTCGCTCGGCAGCGAGAGCATTTCGGCGACCATCGCCGGATCCAGGCGTTCGTCCTCCAGCAGGCTACGCAGCGCCTCGACCAGACGCTGATCCAGCTGCAGCGCCTCGCCGCGCTGATGCTGGCCGATCATTTCCTGCAGCACCTGCACCGACAACTGCTGCCCCGCCTCCCAGCGGTTGAAGCCATCGGAGTCATGCTGCATCAGGAACATCAACTGATCGCGGCTGTACGGAAACTCAAGCTTCACCGGCGCGGAGAAACCGCGCAGCAACGAGGGCAGCGGCTGCTCGGAAACGTCGACGAAGGTGAACGTCTGCTCCGCCTGGTCGACCGCCAGCACGCGGGAAGTACCGGCGGGCGCTTGCTCGCCTTGCAGGCGCAATGCGATCTCGTTGCCCTGGCCGTCCAGCAGGCCCAGCGAAACCGGGATCACGAATGGCAGCTTTTCGCTCTGCCCCGGCGTTGCTGGGCAGCTCTGGCGGAAGGTCAGGCTGTAGGTCTTGGCGGTTGCATCGTATTGCTCGCTGACGGCGAGGCGCGGTGTGCCCGCCTGGCTGTACCAGCGCTTGAACTGGGTCAGGTCGGCGCCGTTGGCGTCTTCCATGGCTTTGACGAAATCGTCGACGGTCACGGCCTGGCCGTCATGCCGTTCGAAATACAGGTCGCTGCCCTTGCGAAAGCCCTCCTCGCCCAACAGCGTCTGGATCATCCGCACCACTTCAGCGCCTTTCTCGTAGACGGTCAGGGTGTAGAAGTTGGAAATCTCGATGAAGGATTCCGGGCGCACCGAGTGGGCCATAGGGCCGGCATCCTCGGCGAACTGATGGGTCCGTAGGTAGGACACATCCTCGACGCGCTTGACCGTCGGCGAGTTCATGTCAGCGCTGAACTGCGAGTCGCGGAAGACGGTGAAGCCTTCCTTCAGCGACAGCTGGAACCAGTCGCGACAGGTGACGCGGTTGCCCGACCAGTTATGGAAGTATTCGTGGGCAACGATCGCTTCGACCCGCTGATGCGCGGCATCGGTAGCGGTTTCGGCGCGCGCCAGCACGGCGCTGGAGTTGAAGATATTGAGGCCCTTGTTCTCCATCGCACCCATGTTGAAGTCGTTGACCGCGACGATCATGAAGATGTCCAGGTCGTACTCGCGACCGTAGGCCTCTTCGTCCCACTTCATCGACTTCTTCAAGCTGTCCATGGCGTGCTGGCATTTGTCGATATTCTCCGGCTCGACATAGATGCGCAGCGCCACGTTGCGGCCGCTCATGGTGGTGAAGCTGTCCTCGACGCACCAGAGGTCCCCGGCCACCAGCGCGAACAGGTAAGCGGGCTTCTTGAATGGATCTTCCCAAGTCACCCAGTGACGCCCGTCATTCTCTTCACCGCTGGCGAGCGGGTTGCCGTTGGATAGCAGAATCGGATAGGCCTGCTTCTGCGCGCTGACCGTGGTGGTGAACTTGCTCATCACGTCCGGGCGGTCGAGGTAGTAGGTAATCTTGCGGAAACCCTCGGCCTCGCACTGGGTGCAGAACATGCTGCCGGATTTGTAGAGGCCCTCCAGCGCAGTATTGCTCTCTGGGTGAATCACCACCGTGCTGTCGAGAGTGAAGCTCGCCACACCGGGCTGCAGGGTCAGACACTCCCCAGCCACCTCGTAGTCGCCTAGACCGAGTTGACGATCATTGATCGACAATGACAGCAGTTCCAGATCCTGGCCATGCAGCTCGAGCCGGGGCAGTCCATTACCGGCGTCCGGGTTGCGCCGCATCACCAGTTGCGCATGGACCAGAGTGCGGTCCTCGTAGAGCTCGAAGGTCAGATGGGTTTCATCGATCAGGTACTCAGGCGCCTGGTAATCCTTGAGATGAATGACTTTCGGTTGTTCGGTGCGCATCGGGAAGGCCTCTTCGAGGCAGCTTCAAGCGGCGGGCTTCAAGCTGCGAGTGAATAGTTCATTCGGTGGATCGATGAAGCTGATCCACCTACAAGCATGGGTTTATGGCGTGCTGCTTGCGGCTACCTGGTAAGCGGTGAACTTACGGATGTTGATCACGCCTGTGTCGAGGATCAGATATTGACCCTTGATGCCGCGCAGGGTGCCTTCTACGACGGGGGTCTTTTCCAAGTCTAGACTGACTATCTTGGTGGGATAGGCCTCGACGGGGTAGCGGATTTCAAGCACCTCGGCATCCGTCATTGGCTGAATCGCTTGCAGACCATAGCGCTGCTGTAGGTCTCGCAGGCCATCGGCACAGGCATCGAAGATCTGCTCGCGCATTTCGATCAGATTGATGGGTTCGGCATCACTCTTGAGCAGCGCACGCCAATTGGTGCGGTCGGCCACCTGGCTGCGCAACAGGTCTTCAACCATGCCCGATTGCTGCCGGGTAGCGACGCGCATGATCGGCAGCGCCTGGCTCGCACCCTGGTCGAGCCAGCGCGTCGGCAACTGAGTGGCGCGGGTGATGCCCACCTTGATGCCCGACGAGTTAGCCAGGTACACCACGTGGTCGGTCATGCAGAAGTCCATGCCCCACTGCGGGTCGCGGCAAGTGCCGAAATCGTGGTGGCATTTTTCCGGGCTCATGATGCAGATGTCGCACTGCGGCAGCTTCTTGAAGCAGGGATAGCAGTAACCCTGGCTGAAGCTCTTGTTGGTCTTGCGACCGCAGTGGCTGCAATGAATGGCGCCGAGGTATTCCAGACGCAGGGTCTTGCCGATCAGTGGATTGACCGGCACCCGCTGTTCATCGAGGCGGAAGGAGTACTGCGCCGGCGCACCCAGCTGAATCGACATCTTGCTCAGGGCGCCGCGTCCGAGTTCAAGCATCAGTGTCGGGTCCCGGAAGCCGGGGCGAACAGACTGGTGTCGATCGGCGCCTTGTTCTTGCTCTTGGAGGCGCATTCCTGGCCACCCATGTAACCGGTGCGCTCTTCTTCCGGCAGATTCTGGGCTTCCCAGGCGATCATCGCGCCGAGGCAGGTTTCCTTCTGCTCGGGCGTCAGCTTGCGCCCGTCGCTCCACTTGCCCAGTTCGACGGCGGTTTTGAGGCTTTCATAAATTTCGGGGGTGATGTTTTCGATGGCTTCGATAAAGGACGACATGGCCGGCTCCCGGAGAACAAGCGATCATTCTACCGAGCGCCATCGCTTTAGGGAAAACCCGATCCGCCTTTCAATTGCGCCGGCCCGCCACCCTGCGACGCGATAGCAGCCCGCCAAGGATACCGGTCAGGCAGCCGGCGGCGAGCCCCCCGACATGCGCCGCGTTGGCGATTGCCAGCGCGCCGAAACTGAGCACATCGACCACGCCGCTCAGGCATATGACCAGCCAGATCAGCATCAGCACCACGACGCCGGGTGGCAGCCGGTAGGCCTCGTCCGGCGATAGCTTCTGAAACAGCCAGCAATGCCCCAGCAATCCGTAGAGCACACCAGAGAGTCCGCCGAAGATACCGGGCCCGCCGAAAATATATTGCGACAGGTTGGAGACAACACCGAACAGCAGGGTCAACCCCAACAGCATCAAGGCACCCTGGCGATATTCGATGCGCCGGCCGAGCTCCCAATACCACATGGAGTTCATCGCCAGATGAAGAAAGCCGAAGTGCACGAAAATCGGCGTGATCAGCCGCCACCATTGGCCTTCGGTCAGGGTCTGTTCGAGGGTCGCGAAATAGGCGTATTCGCCGTCGATGCGAAAATCGCTGAAGCTGAACCAGCGGATGGTGTCGTAATTCTCGCCCAGCATGGTGATGGCCGCGGCGATCATCGTCAGCAGTAGTACCGTCGCTGTCAGCGGGCTACGCCTTAGGCTGGCGAGAAACCCACCCCCTTGCCGCGGCGGCTGCTCGGCGACGACCGCTCCGTCCCCTTGCGGATAGCGCTCATAGAGCTCACGGACCTGCTCAGCCGTATCAACCGGCACCCTCAGCACCTGCTCGCCCGCTTCCTCGGAGACCCGGCAGGGCACCTGCAGACGCCGCAACAACGCGATGAAGCCGCTCAGGTCTTCTGACAACGGCAGACGCAACGCCTCTACAACGACCATCTAGCGCTCCACATTCACCCAGACGAACTTCGCCGGGTCGAGTCGGGTTTCCTGGTCGAGCCGGTAGGCCACCAGCTTGCCGTATTTCACCGCACTGTAATCCAGGCACGCCAGGTTATGACGGATGGGAGCGGGTTCGCCGCTACGCCAGTAATGCCCGACGAACAACAATGGCTCGTCGGGACCGTAAAGGAACAGGCGACTCTTCTGGCTCTCGCTGAGTGGCAGGCGCGCCGCCTTCTCCGGCAAGCCGTCAGGCTGAAACACGATATCGCCGTAGGTCTTGGGATCCTCTTCCCAGAACTTGGTGCGAAAGAAGCTGCGGGTAAAGCCCTCGGCACTGGTCAGGGTCAGACCTTCCGGCAGCGGCATGTCGGTGCCACGCAGCAGACGATCCAGCGCCTTGGCGGCAAATCCATCGGCGAAGGCCGCGTCACGCAGAAACTCGGGGTCGACCCGCCCTTGCTGCAAACGCTGGCGCAACTGGTCGATCACCGCGTTATCCCAGCAAGCGTGAACCACGCGGAAGCGCTCGCATTGCAGGAATAGCGGCAGCTCCATGAGCCATTCGCGAAACGCCTGCCACTCGTCGGGGTAATCCTCGAACTGCTGGAACGTCTGTTGCAACAGCATTTCATAGCGCGGCGTGTGTTCACGAACGAAGCGCTTGCCGCTCTCCGGCGGCGCTGGCGTGTACCACCCCAGCGCGTTGAATTCGTGATTGCCCATGATGCAGTGGGCCTGCCCCGCTTCAACCATGTCGTGCACCAGGTGCAATGCCTCGCGGATCCGCGGGCCGCGGTCGATGATGTCGCCAAGGAAAATCACCCGCCGCCGTGGGTGCTGCCAGATGCCACCATGCTGGCTATAGCCGAGCTGCTCGAGCAGACGGGCCAGGGTATGGGCGCAACCGTGCACGTCCCCAATGAGGTCGTAGCTGCGCTCCGGATCGACGATCACTATTCCCCTCCACCAAGGCGACTGCCCCAGCCAAGCTTGGTACGGCAGACCTCGTAGTAGTTGTGGTCAAGCGGATGGATGAGGTGCAGTTTCTGCGGTTTCTTGCGCACGGTGACGGTATCGCCTGGCGCACAGGTGAAATGGTTCTGGCCGTCGCACGAGACTTGCGGGTAGATCTGCATGTTCGGTGAGACCACAATTTTCAGCTCGCTGTTGCCATCTACCACAATTGGTCGGCTGGACAAGGTGTGCGGATACATCGGCACGATGACGATGGCATCCAGACGCGGATGCATGATCGGCCCGCCGGCGGACAGCGAGTAGGCCGTAGAGCCCGTCGGGGTGGCCACGATCAGCCCATCGGCCTTCTGGCTGCAGACGAACTGGCCATCGATGTAAAGCTCGAACTCGATCATCCGGGTCGATTTTCCCGGATGTAGCACCACATCATTGAGCGCGTCCCCCTCTCCGATGGACTCTTCGAAGCGCCGCACCTGTGCCTCGAGCAGAAAGCGGTTCTCTAGGGTGTACTGCCCACTGAGCACTTCGGCGACCTTCTCTTCCAGGTCGTCGGGTCGAATATCGGTGAGGAAACCCAGGCTGCCACGGTTGATTCCGAGCACCGGAACACGGTGCCTGGCCATCGCCCGCGCGGCACCGAGCAGGCTGCCGTCCCCCCCGACCACGATGACTAGATCACAGGACTCGCCCAGCCTCTGCCGCGACGAGGTTTGCATGCCATGGCCCGGCAGCACCTCGGCAATGTTCTCCTCGAGAATGACGTGCAGATGGCGCTCTACGAGGAACCGCTTCAGCCGGCGAATGGTATCCAGCACCTGAGAACTGCCCAGGCGGCCGATGATGCCGATATTGCGGAACTGATCCATTGAAGCTCCCTGATAGGCGTGGCTGGTAACAGGCGGGCATGCATCGGGGCGCAGGCCGGCCGAAGCGTAACAGGCACTAGATTGGTGTCGCGCGAGCACGACTGAGTTCAACGCTGCGCGCTACGCGGAATCCCGTTGCGACGCGGCGCAGGGATTATGGGCGAAAGCTCGAAGTGGCAGCAAACCATCCCGGCTATGCTTGTTGCATGAGCCCGTCCTATCTCGCTGAACTGATGCCCCGATTGCTGCACCCTCAGGTGCGTGATCTCGCGTGGGTGCTGATGTCGCCGCCGCTGTTGAGCGATACGCCAGCACCCCAGCGTCATCCGCTCGCAGCCAGTCACTGGGCCTCTCACCCCGACGAACTCGCCGACTGGCTGCTATCGCACGACAGCCAGCCAAGCGTGCTCGAGGCGTGGCTGGCACAACACAGCATCCGCCGGCTGGGCCTGTATTACGAGCGCCTCTGGCAATTCGCGCTGGGCCAGGCGCCGGACGTCGAGCTGCTGGTGGCCAATCTTCCGATTCGCCAGGCAGGTCATACGCTGGGTGAACTGGACCTGATCCTGCACGATGCAGAAGGTGTGCACCACATAGAGCTAGCGGTGAAATTCTACCTGGGCCTGGAAACCGGTGATCGCCGTCGGCACGATCACTGGCTTGGGCCCGGCAGCCATGACCGGCTGGACATCAAACTGCAACGGCTCTGCCAGCATCAGTTGAAGCTCTCGTCGAGCCCACCTGCCAAGGCGCTCCTCGCCGAGTTGACCTGCGGTGAAATCGACAGCGCCCTCTGGCTCGGCGGTTACCTTTTCCAGCCTGGAACGTCCGGTTGCGAGCCGCCTACCGGAGCCCATCCGCTGCATCTCGGTGGGCATTGGCTGCGGCAATGCGATTGGGTGAACTCGACCGCCGAGGGCGCGACGCGCTGGCAGCCGCTGCACCGTCAGGCCTGGTTGGCACCGGCGCAGTTGGATGGCGGGCAGCCTTGGCCAGCTGCGGAGGTCGAGCGCTGGATAGCCGAAGTCAACGGCAAACAGGCAAGGCTCATGGCACGCCTCGAGATGGATACGGTTGGCCGCTGGGCCGAGCGCGAGCGCCTGTTCGTGGTACCCGATAGTTGGCCGGGATGAATGACGCGGCGGTTACCGCAAACTGTCATCTGTCTATCGCATACTGCCAGGTCACCCGACGTTGGCACGCCAACAACAGAAACTTCATTCATGTCCGTTACCTCTGACCACCGACCGCATTCGACCGCCTGGGCGATATTTCTGGTGTTCCTGCGCCTGGGGCTGACCTCGTTTGGCGGTCCGGTCGCCCATCTTGGCTATTTCCGGGAAGAGTTCGTCCATCGCCGCCACTGGCTGGACGAGGCGCGGTATGCGGATCTGGTTGCGCTCTGCCAGTTCCTACCCGGGCCGGCCAGCAGTCAGGTCGGAATCGCCATCGGCCTGTTGCGTGGCGGTTACCGCGGCTCGCTAGCCGCCTGGACCGGTTTTACCCTGCCTTCGGCGATCGCGCTGACGCTGTTTGCCCTTGGCCTCGCCAGCTGGGGCGACGCCGTTTCGGATGGATTCCTGCACGGTCTGAAAATCGTCGCGGTAGCGGTCGTGGCCCAGGCCGTATGGGGGATGGCGAAAAATCTGTGTACCACTGGGGCGCGGCTAACCCTCGCGCTGTTGGCGGCCTGCGCGGTACTGGTCCTGCCCAATGCATGGGCGCAGCTTGGGGTCATCGTACTGGCCGGCGTGGTTGGGTGGTCGATGTTTCGCCCGGCGATAAAGGCCTCTCCGGCTCCACTACAATCTTATGCGGGACGCTCGACCGCCAGCCTGTTTCTACTGCTGTTCTTCGCCCTGCTGATTGTGCTGCCCGCGCTGGCCGCCGCCTCGGCCAGTCAGTGGCCGGCATTGCTCGATACCTTCTATCGAACCGGCGCGCTGGTCTTTGGCGGAGGTCATGTAATGCTGCCGCTGCTGCAGGCCGAGGTCGTGCCCAACGGCTGGGTCAGCAATGATATTTTCCTTGCCGGCTATGGCGCTGCCCAGGCGGTACCGGGGCCGCTGTTCACCTTTTCCGCCTTTCTCGGCGGGTCGATGAACGAGGGCGGCACCCGTTTGCTAAGCGCAGGTTTATGCCTCGTCGCGGTATTCATTCCTTCGTTTCTTCTGGTGTTCGGCGTAATTCCATTCTGGGACCGGCTGCGAACCAACCATCATGTGCAGGCGGCGCTAGCTGGGGTGAGTGCCGCGGTGGTCGGTCTGTTACTGGCGGCGCTGTACGATCCGGTCTGGACCAATGCGATATTCGGGCCTGGCGATTTTGCGCTGGCGTTGGTCGCCTTGGTCGCCTTGATGGCCTGGAAGTTGCCCCCCTGGCTGGTGGTGCTGGCCGGCGGCATCGCTGGCTGGGCGATTGCCGCATTGCTCTAACGGCCGTCAGCACCAACTGCCTAGCCGCTACGCTCGGTGCGCCCACCCGAGCGCGCCAGATAACCACTGCCCTGTTCGCACATCAAGGCTGCGTAATCCTCCGCCGACAGAGCATCGAGCCCGCCACGCAGCGGATAAGCGATATAGCCCAGCTGGGTCAGCAAAAAGACTGCACTGGCGCTACGCTTGCCGCTGTCGCAATAGCACAGGTAGACCCGGTCCTGCTTCAGCAGGCGCGTTTTCAGGCGCAGCAGATGCAGCGGCATATTCAGCGCCTGCGGCGCATGGCCACGCTGGTACTCGTCCAGCAGCCGGACATCCAGCCATTGCGCGCCTTGAGCGATCAGTTCGTTCGCCTGTGCCAGCCCCAGCTCGGCTACCACCGGAGCCTTCAGCAGCGCAATGAAATCCTGCCGTGCCAGACGCAGCACACAGGCGTCTTCGAGCAACGTCACAGTGGCGTTGCGCGGGCTCTCGGTCAGCAAGGCTTCTTCACCGAAACAGGCACCGACGCCCAACTCCGCCACCACCTGCTCATCCCTACCAAAGCCGATCATCACTTCCGCGCGTCCGCTTTTGAGGAAATAACAGCAGTCCCCGACATCGCCTTCACGCAGCAGCACATGGCCAGCAGACAGCTCGACTGAATCGAGCTTGCCCAGCATGTTCCGTACGTTCTCCGCCGGCACTTTGGCGAACAGAGGGTTATCCAGCAGCTCCTCGAGCCAATCGGTCAGCTCGCCAGCTGTCGCCAGTTGAAGAAGCAGATCGGAATGGCTCTGGCGCCAGGCCAACAAACGATCCAACTGTGCGCTATCGAATACCAGCACGCTGGAGTCTTCCAGCGCCTGCACCTGCAGCAGTCGGCTGCCGGCACTGAACACATGGCAACTTTCCGGGGAGCCAGCGAACATTCGCCGAGCCACGCCGTCCGGGCCTTGCATGGACAGCGAACCGGTCAACAGGAAATAGCTCGACCCGACCTCGGACTTGTCATCGAACAGCCATTCGGTAGCGAGCAGCGGGCGCGGAATCAACTGGTCGCGCAGTGACTGCAGCTGACGAGGCGAGAGCGCGTTAAGCGGTGTCAGACGGCGTACCTGATCGGGGAGTAGCGGCTTGTTCATCCATGGTTTCCAAGTACGAAGGGTCAGCGCAGCAGTTCGTCCAGCTGTGCCTGGGCATCGCGCCGACCCTGCAGGCCACCGGTGTGCACGAAGATGAGCCGCGTGCCGGGCGCAAAATAACCGCGCTCCACGTAAAGGCGCAATGCCATCATCGCCTTAGCCGTATAAACCGGCTCCAGCGGTAGCCCGGTCGCACGCTCGGTTTCGACCATGAAGCGCGCCAGCGCCTCGTCGAATTGGCCGAAACCACCGCGACTCGCATCGATCAGCTGATAGTTTGCGCAGGTGAGACCGGCCTCGCCCAGCAGCCGTCCGACCTCTTGCGCGACGCCATGAGACGGCGGCCCCGCCATCGCTCCATGCACCCGACGGTTACCCTGCCCCGCCTCTCCAATCACCAACCCGGCCAGCGTCGTACCGGTGCCAGCAGCCAACCACCAACCGTCGTAGTCGTTCCAGCCAAGCGCGGCAAGCTGCTCCCGTACGCGGAGCACCAAAGGTGAGCAGCCCAGAGCACCGGCCAGCCCGCCACCACCTTCAGGTATGCAGTGATAGTTCGGGTAACGCTGGCGCCAGGCGTCGAAGAAGTTCGGCTGATGCCGCGCGCGGTAGCCTGCGTAACCCAGCCAGTGCAACTGCATGCCGAAGCCCTGCAGATCCTCCGCAGTCGCGGTTCTCTGGGGATGACCACGTACCAGGCCGACGCTTGCCAGCCCGAAGCGCTTCGCCGAGGCCGCCAGCGCATGAAGATGATTGGAATGCGGACCACCAAGGCTGATCAGTCCAGGCGCACCGGCCGCCTGCGCCGCGTGCAGGTGATGGACGAGTTTGAACCACTTGTTTCCAGACAATTCGGGATCAATCAAATCCAGACGTAGCACGGCGAGCTGTACGTTCGCTTGCTGCAACCAAGGCAAATCGACGGGCTGCAACGGCACAAGAGATGCCTCTGGAGAAAGCGTTGAAAATGCGGGCACGTGCATTCAGCTACCCGTGCGTAGCCGGTCCTGCGAACGATGTCTGGCACAGCAATTGGACTGCCCAACGAGGAAACGCCCCGGCGACTCCACCTTGTCCAATGGCATATTGCAACGCTCTCCGCTGGACAGCGTGGCGATGCAGGTTGGCTGCTGGTAATGCTGAACCCACTGACCGTACTGCTCCTCCGAGACTGCGCATTTGGCCGCTGCATATGCGAGCGGGTTTTGCTGATAGCCCGCCATGTCCGCCAGTGGAATAGTCAGGTGACCGGCGCCGGGATGATAAGCCATGAACGCCATGCCAAGCGCTGACAGACGTTCAAGCGTGCGCTCACCACTCTGTTCGACGAGGGCATCACGCTGCTTCTGGAGCTGCTCGATTTCTTCCTGCAGCTGGCTATCCAGTTCGTTGCGGTAGGCCAACTCGACGTCGCGGATGGAAACCTGCTCCTTGTACTCGGCCACGGCTGCTGCGACTTGCCGCTGTAGCTCGTCATCGAATTCCGCGCGGGCGGCCTGCGCTTCAGTGCGGCTGTTTTGTTCCAGCGCACGCAACTGTCGGCTCATCTCCTCACGCGTTTTCTGAAAACCCTCGGCCTGCTCTTTGATCTGAGAGCGCAATTCCGCGGCGAGCTGTTCCTTCTGCCCCAACTCCTGACGCAACTGGGCAAGCTCGTCCTGAAGCTTGGCCTGCTGCTGCGCGGCCAGCTCGCGCAGTCTGGTGATGTCTGCCTCGCGCTGCTGCTCAAGATTGGCGATGCGCAAACGCTGTTGTTTGATCAGTTGCGCGGCCTTGAGTCGCTGTTCCTGTTCCAGCTTTTCAGCTCGCCGGGTGGCGGTTTGCTTGGCGGAATCGGCCGCATACCACGTGTCTTCGGCGACCATCTGCAGCCGCCCGGCCGGTACCGACTGAGGCAGTTCTTCCTCGACCAGCAGACCGAGCTGGTTGCGCTTGACTCGATCGCGCAGCATGACCAAGTGGTTCTTGCTCTGGGTCAGTTCCGGATCCCAGAGGTGCATCTGGTACCAGGACACGGGGCACTGACTGCGGCAGGCCAGGCGAATGGGACCCGCGCCTAGATCGGGCCCGCGCCCGGTACGTTCGGCCAGATTGCGCAACGGAATGTTCCAGCCATTGTCAGCCGAACCGTCTTCGTTGAAATCGAGATAAAAGAACACCGCCGCGCGGATCTGCAAGCGGGTGTTGATCAGTACATAGGCGACGCGCATCTGCTGATCGGCGAACTCGGGCATGCTCACGACGCCATCGAGCATCGCCTCGAATTCCGGATAGAGCATTTCCTTGCAGACGCCGTCATCGTTGAAGAACAGCACGGCTTCGACCGTCTGCGGTTTGATCTGCATGCTCGCACCCTCAACGGCTTGATCGACCAGCGAAAATTCCGAGACAGCAATCGCACCGACGCCGCCATCCCATGGTTGGCGCAAGTTTAGGGGAAAAATCGCAGCGGGCGATGTGACTGGGTTGGCAGCGAATTCGGCCTTCCTGTCCGCAGCGAGGTACAGCCAGCAAACTGTGACGGGTTTGGAGCCAGGCGATCAGCGCTTCAGCGCGGCAAGCCGGAGTTCCAGGCGCCTGCCCATCTCCTCGCCGAGCGCCTGCAGGCCGCTCATGGGACGCACCATGACTTCAAAATCGGTTATCAGCCCGGATTCGTCGAAGCGAATCATGTCGATGCCCTTGAGCTGCCGATCACCGACACGCGCACTGAATTCCAGCACGACGTTCAAGCCATCGACGCTGACCAACTGGCGGTGGTAGGTGAACTCTTCGAATACGGTCACCACGGTATTGAGGATTAGGTTGACCGCCGCTGCGCTCTCGTAGGGCTTGAAGGCCATCGGCGAACGGAACACCGCTTGCGGATGCAGCAGATCCAATAGTTGGCCGAGATCCTGGGATTCGATCATCCGATGCCAGCGCTGCAGAGTCGCAGCAACGGCCGGCTGCATCGCGAGGGAGACATTCATGCGGAGCTCCTTGTTGCGCAAGAAAAAGCCCCGCTCGTAGCGGGACCTGGGAACTCAGAGTTCGGCTGCGAGGCGCGAGCCCTGGTTGATGGCGCGTTTGGCATCCAGCTCGGCGGCCACGTCTGCGCCACCGATCAGGTGCACATTGGCACCCGCCGCTTCGAGTTCGGCCTGCAACTCGCGCAGTGGGTCCTGTCCGGCGCAAACGATCACGGTGTCCACCGGCAGCGCCTGAGGCTCGCCGTCGGCGACACGGATGTGCAAGCCCTGATCGTCCACCTTGAGATATTCCACAGCGCTGATCATCTGCACCTGCTTGTTCTTCAAACCGGTGCGGTGAATCCAGCCGGTGGTCTTGCCCAGGCCATTGCCGACCTTGGATTTTTTGCGTTGCAGCAGATAGACCTGACGTGCCGGTGCGTGCGGTGCCGGCTGAATTCCAGCGACGCCGCCACGCGCCTCGAGCCCGAGGTCGATCCCCCATTCCTTCCAGAACGCGTCCCGGTCCAAGCTGGTCGACTGCCCTTGGTGGGTGATGAATTCCGACACATCGAAGCCGATGCCGCCGGCGCCAATCACCGCGACGCGCTGCCCTACTGGTTTGCGTTGCAAAATCGCGTCGAGGTAGCTGATCACCATCGGATGTTCGATACCCGGAATTTCCGGCGTTCGCGGCGCAATACCGGTGGCTAGAAGGATCTCATCGAAGCCCCCAGCCAGCAGGTCTGCCGCATTGACACGCGTGTTCAAACGGACGGCGACACCGGTGCTCTCGAGCTTGCTGTTGAAGTAACGCAGGGTCTCGTAGAACTCTTCCTTGCCTGGCACACGTTTGGCGACGTTGAACTGGCCGCCGATCTCGCTGGCCGAGTCGAACAAGGTCACCTGATGGCCACGTTCCGCGGCCACGGTCGCTGCGGACAATCCCGCCGGGCCGGCGCCCACAACGGCAATTTTCTTCACTGACGCGGTGGGAATGTAATTCAGCTCGGTTTCGTAGCACGCACGTGGATTGACCAGGCAGGTGGTCAACTTGCCACTGAACGTATGGTCAAGGCAGGCCTGATTGCAACCGATGCAGGTATTGATGGTATCGCTGCGATCGGCCGCCGCCTTGTTGACGAAATCCGGATCGGCGAGAAATGGACGTGCCATCGACACCATGTCGGCATCGCCTTCGGCCAGCACCTGCTCGGCGACTTCTGGCGTATTGATGCGGTTGGTAGTCACCAGCGGGATACCGACTTCGCCACGCAGCTTGGCCGTCACCTTGGTGAACGCCGCACGCGGCACCTTGGTGGCGATGGTCGGGATACGCGCCTCGTGCCAGCCAATGCCGGTGTTGATCAGTGTCGCGCCGGCCTGCTCGATGGCCTTGGCCAACTGCACCACCTCGTCCCAAATACTGCCGCCTTCCATCAGGTCGAGCATCGACAGGCGATAGATGATAATGAACTCCGGCCCCACGGCCTCTCTCACACGCCGCACGATCTCCACAGGTAGATGCATGCGATTTTCATAGCTGCCGCCCCAACGATCGGTGCGGTGGTTGGTATGCGCGACCAGGAATTGGTTAATGAAGTAGCCTTCCGACCCCATGATCTCGACGCCGTCGTAGCCGGCCCGCTTCGCCAGGCTGGCGCAATTGACGAAGTCGCGAATCTGCTTTTCGATCCCCTCTTCATCCAGCTCACGCGGCGTGAAGGGGTTGATCGGGGCCTGAATGGCGCTCGGCGCGACCAGCTGCGGACTATAGGCATAACGGCCGGCATGAAGGATCTGCATGCAAATCTTGCCACCCGCCTCGTGAACCGCCTGGGTAACGATTTTGTGCTCTTCAGCCTCCTCGACCGTAGACAACTTGGCCGCACCTGCACGCACCGAACCCTCTTCATTGGGTCCCACACCGCCGGTAACGATCAGGCCGACGCCGCCACGAGCACGTTCGGCAAAAAATGCGGCCATACGCTCGAAGCCGTTGGGCATCTCCTCAAGACCGGTGTGCATCGAGCCCATCAGCGTGCGGTTACGCAAGGTGGTAAAGCCCAGATCCAGCGGAGCCAGCAGGTGCGGAAAAGCGGTCATGTTCGTTCCTCGATCAGGCAGCGCGGTCGCGGCGGCCTAGGGTCAACGGTAGGATTGCCACGCCTCATGGGGTCGCGGTCGCTATGCCCTGAAGATAAACAGGCCCCGCGCCTCGCTCAATGATCGAAACTCACAACTGCCTGACTCTATTGCGCAAAAGCACTTGGCAATCTCCGGTCATATGCCTAGTCTCCCGCCACACGCTCAACCAACCTCAGTCATGCGCACCTACAGCAAACTACTCGGCCTGACGGTACTCGTCCTCGTCGCGCTCATTCTCTACCTGGACTGGACGCATGACCGGCGCAGCGGACCGCTGCTGTCTGATCTGCGCACCCTGCCGATCAACAGCCACGGGCAACCAGGCACTGCTGGCAATCTGCTCGGCGTGGAAACCCGTCTGACACCGGCTGATTACCAGAGCAGGGAGCGGCTGCAGCTGAAATTCATCACCTATCTCAATCAGGCGCGCGACGCTGGCCTGCTGGGTTCACGCACCATCGTCGTGCTGCCCGAGCATGTCGGCACCGGTTTGTTCGCCCTCGGAGAAAAGCCCGAAGTGCAGCAGGCGCGAACGTTGCGCGACGCCATGCACTGGATGGCCCTGAGCAATCCGTGGAAGTATCTCCGCGCGCTATTCGATAACGAGGGCGACGATCACCGCACCGAGGCCGTTCTGAAGATAAAGGGTCAGCGGATGGCGGATGACTATCAGCGCATTTTCGGTGGCCTCGCACGTGACTATGGGGTGACGCTGGTCGCCGGGTCCATCGTGCTTCCCGAGCCGCGACTTGAGGATGGACGCCTGCAGATCGGCGACGGGCCACTCCGCCAGGTCAGCCTGAGCTTTGCCGCCGATGGTGAGCCCATCGGGCCGTTGCAGTACAAGATGGCGCTCAGCCGCTACGAACGCCGCTACAGTCAGGCACCGGATGCGCCGTCGCCCGCACTGCCGACCCCCGCCGGCCGCCTGGCCGTACTGATCGGCTGCGATGGCTACACCCGGTCCCCGCCCGCCGATGCCGAACTACTCGTTCTGCCAGGCTCGCGCGATGACCTGCCCGTGACCTGCGCAGTCAACAACCCACCGGAGACAATCCTGCCGCGCATGGAGGTGCGAACCTTCGGCTTGCCGTGGAACCTGGTCGGGTCTCCTCGCCGACCTGTACGCGAACGCCACAACGAGCCGGTGCAACTGACCAACTTCTGGCTACCGGAGCGACCATGAACCGGCAGAGAGTGCGCTTGGGTGACCTCTCGGTTGGCTTCGTGCATAGCCTGAGCAGCGCCCTGCGGGAAAAGGAGATTGATCCGCAACCGCTGCTCGACGCTTACGGACTGGATTCCGCGCGCCTTTCGGAACCGCGTGCCCGTCTTTCAATCCCGCGTTACATGCGCCTCGGCCGTGCCGCCATACAACTGGCTGGCGACCCGAGCCTGGGCCTGGAGATGGGTCGACTGCGCAAGGCCGGGCAGCTCGGCCTGGTAGGCGTGACTGCAGCCCAGGCGCCGACCGTTCGCGAAGCGGCCCGCGCGCTGATTCGCTATGAACCGCTATACGCATCCAACTACCGCGGCGCCTCAGCGTTCCATGAGGATACCGAGGGAGCCTGGCTGCGGTTCTATTCGATCAGCCCCTACAACAGCTACAACCGGTTCGTCGTGGATACGGTATTGGCCAGCTGGATCACTCAGCTGAGCGCGGTCGCGGCCTTCTCGCTGGTGCCCGCGGCGATCCACATCGAGTTCGAGCGACCCGCCTACGCAGCGTCCTACGAGCGATTCTTCACGAAACCGGTGGAGTTCGCGGCCGAACACAATCAGCTGCGATTGGACAGAGCCACGCTGGCGTTGCGCAACCCGGAACACTGCCCTGGTACCTGGCGCCAGCTGTTGGAGCTCTGCGAGGCGGAACTGGAGCAGCGCACCCGTACCCGCAGCCTGCGCGAGCGGGTCACGCAGCTCCTGGGGCCGATGCTCAAGGGCCAGGAACCTGACCTGCAGCAGATCGCCAGCCGTTTACAGCTGCCGTCCTGGACCCTGCGTCGCAAACTCGAGGAAGAAGGCACCAGCTATAGGGTCATTCTCAACGACACGCGGCGCGACCTCGCAATGGCCTATATACGGGACACCGAGTCGGCTTTCGGCGAAATAGCCTGGCTACTGGGATTCTCTTCGGCGGAAGCCTTTCAGCGTGCGTTCAAGCGCTGGAGCGGGCAAACACCGGGGGAGTACCGGCGCGCGCAGCGGCGCGCCGAGTGATCCAGTGACGTTTCATCGTCTGCTGGGAAACGTCAATGCAATCTTAAAGCTCGAAGGCGTCGTCGGCCGGCTCAGGACCGTCCTGCTCTGAAGCGTGCCATTCGAGTATCTCGTCCTGATAGTCATCCATAGGAGGGCTCCTCTTGCTGGGATCTACACCGTTTAAAAACCTTTGCGCTGGCAAGGTCGACTCGCCTTCGCCTTTGCATTTCAGCAGCCTGCTAGCGGTGCTAACAAAGTCCATGCCAGGCAAGCTAACGCGGGAAGATGACGAAAGCGTGAACCGCTTCGCACCGGCGCTTCAGACTGAAATAGCGCAACGCCTCGACAGCGACAACGCGCCTAATCGCCGCACAGCTATACATGCCGCCGCAGAGCCTCTCAGGCAGCTATGGCGTCGCCAGGCCGGCTGCCGTCATGAACTGCCGCAGCAGCCACGCGACCACGCCGAGCGCCAGCACGCTGGCAGACCAGATCAGCACGAGCCAGGTCATGCGTTGCCATAGCGGCTTCGGTCCTGATGCACTGCTTTCGTGCTTCTTCTGCATAGAGGGCTCCATAACGAGACCGACTCAGTGGTAGCCATCTTCTGCGCTGACCTTGCCCCGGAACACGTAGTAGCTCCATGCGGTGTACATCAGGATCAGCGGGATGATCAGCAGCGCCCCGACCAGCGTGAAACCTTGGCTCTGCGGTGGCGAGGCGGCCTCCCAGATGCTGACCGATGGCGGGATGATGTTCGGCCAGAGACTGATACCCAGGCCGCTGTAACCAAGGAATATAAGTGCGAGGGTAAACAGGAACGGCGAATAGTGCGCATAGCGCGCAATCGACCGCAGCAGCCCGAAGGTACATAGCAGCACCAGAATCGGCACCGGCATGAAGAGGAATAGGTTCGGCAAGCTGAACCAACGCTCGGCGATGTCGGGATGTGTCAAGGGTGTCCAGATACTCACGATGCCGGTCACCGCCAACACCGCCCAGACCAGCGGGATACCGATGTCGTGCATACGCCGCTGCAGCTCACCCGAGGTTTTCATGATCAGCCATGTGCAACCCAGCAAGGCATAGGCAGCGATCAGCGCCAGACCGCAAAACACCGAAAACGGTGTCAGCCAATCCAGCGGGCCACCCGCATAGGCGCGGTCAGCCACCGGGAATCCATGAATATAGGCACCCAGCGCGACACCCTGAAAAAACGTTGCAGCCAGAGAGCCCCCGATGAACGCCTTGTCCCAGATATGCTGGCGAGCAGCGCTCGCCTTGAAGCGGAACTCGAAGGCGACGCCTCGAAAGATCAGCCCCATCAGCATGAAGATAATTGGCAGGTACAGAGCGGAAAGCACAACGGAATAGGCCAACGGAAACGCCGCAAACAGCCCGGCACCACCCAGCACCAGCCAGGTTTCATTGCCGTCCCAGATCGGCGCTACCGTGTTCATTGCGACGTCACGCTCGGCGCTGTCGGCCAGGAATGGAAACAGAATTCCGATACCTAGATCGAACCCGTCCATCACCACGTACATCATGATGCCGAAGATGATGATGACGGCCCAGATCAGCGAAAGATCGACACCCATATTCAATTCCTCTCGCCCAGTTGATCGCCGTGTTCGTGCGGGATCGCCTCGTCGGCAGCCGAGAGTGGCCGCATCGGCGTCCGCTTTTCGCCGGGTCCACCAGCACCTTTCTCGTTGCCCTCGTTGATGATCGGCCCCTTGGCGATCAGCCGCAGCACATAGACGAAACCGATGCCGAACACCGCGAAGTAGATCAACACGAACATCGCCAGCGTCAGACCGAGCTGCTCGGCCCCGTGGTTGGACACCGCGTCGGCTGTGCGCATGATGCCGTACACCACCCACGGCTGCCGGCCAACTTCAGTGGTGAACCAACCCGCCAGGATGGCGAGCACGCCAGACGGCCCCATGCACAACGCCAATCGCAGGAAAGGCTTGGTGTGGAACAACTTGCCACCGCGCCGCAGCCACAGGCTCCAGAACCCGGTGAGGATCATCAGCAAGCCCAGCGCGACCATGACCCGGAACGTCCAGAAGATGATGGTCGAATTAGGGCGATCTTCAGGCGGGAAGTCTTTCAGCGCCGGAATCTGCTCTGTCAGGCTGTGCTTGAGGATCAGGCTGCCGAGATAAGGAACCTCGACCTTGAAACGGGTCTCTTCCCGTTCCATGTCCGGCCAACCGAACAAAAGCAACGGAGTGGGCTCGCCTGATGAGTTATCCCAATGCCCTTCCATCGCGGCGATTTTTGCGGGTTGATGTTCCAGTGTGTTGAGGCCATGGAAATCACCCACAACTGCCTGGATCGGCGCAACGATCAACGCCATCCACATCGCCATGGAGAGCATCTTGCGAATGGCCGGATTATCGTTTCCTCGCAGAAGATGCCAGGCTGCAGACGACCCGACCATGAAGGCAGTGGCAAGGAAGGCTGCGATCGCCATGTGTGTCAGCCGGTACGGAAACGAGGGGTTGAACACAATGGCGAACCAGTCCACCGGCACTACGATGCCATCGATGATCTCGTGACCCTGTGGTGTATGCATCCAGCTGTTCGAAGCCAGAATCCAGAACGTGGAAATCAGCGTTCCGACCGCCACCATCAACGTGGAAAAGAAGTGCAGCCCGGCACCGACGCGATTCCAGCCGAACAGCATGACGCCAAGAAATCCTGCCTCCAGGAAGAACGCTGTGAGCACTTCATAGGCCAGTAACGGCCCGGTAACGCTGCCAGCGAACTCCGAATAGGCGCTCCAGTTGGTACCGAACTGGTAGGCCATAACGATGCCGGAGACCACCCCCATGCCGAAGTTGACGGCGAAAATCTTCAGCCAGAAATGATAGAGGTCGCGATACACCTGACGCTTGGTTTTAAGCCATAACCCTTCTAGCACGGCCAGAAAGCTCGCCAGCCCGATAGTGATCGCCGGAAAGATGATGTGAAAGGAGATGGTGAAAGCGAACTGGATCCGCGCAAGCTCGAGCGCTTCCAAACCGAACATTAATGGCCCCTCGTCAGTTAGCCGCGTGCCCCTGGCCTGTTGATGTCGTCACGCAATAGTGACAGCAGGAAAACACAAGGGTGCGCTCGAGTCGCTGTGACCGGTCGCCGCGGATGGCTGAGCGGAACTACATGGACGGCGCGTTAAGAAGCCCTGAGTGACGAGACGGGACGAGGACGGGAAGCCCAGCAGGCCCCAGACATCGAAGCTACACCGTGAGCTTATTAAAGAAACAAGCGAGAGGAATCGCCAGGGCGCCATAGGAGTAGGAGGCACCGACAGTCAACGATGCAGAAACGAAAAAAGCGGCCATAGGGCCGCTTTTAGCGAAGCATCCAGCCGTTCAGCGGGCTTGGAAGCAGATATGGCGCAGCGGACGGGACTCGAACCCGCGACCCCCGGCGTGACAGGCCGGTATTCTAACCGACTGAACTACCGCTGCGCGTCGGCCGGACTTTCGTCCGAATCGTAAGGCCTGCATTTAAGCAGTAGCCAGCCGTGGAACCGATCCGGCTGATCGCCTTGCGAGGCGCGCAATTTACGCACCCCCCTCAATCAAGTCAACAGCGCAAAAGGTAATTTTCTTAAAAAATAGCGATCACCTAAGATCAGGGAGAGGAATAGCCATCCGTTGGGCACCTTTTGCCTGAAAAACAGTCAGTTGCACTAGCATACTCAGGTGCTTCTTTGTCATGGTCTCGGCCTAGACTGCCAGGATGCCGACCGTTAGTAGGAATCCGCACTACTTACCACGATCAGCGATCAAGCCGTCATCCCTTAGATTCACGGAGTGCCTAGCTTGGCTTCCCCCGCAGCGTTGCAGAAAGTTCGCCAGCATGCGCCTCTTATCGTCAGCGCAGTTATCGTCGTGCTCTTCGGTTTCTTCCTTGCCGGCCAGATCAGAACATGGCTGCTGCTTACCCAGGCGCCGACCGCAGCAACCGCGGACAGCAATCAGCCCGCCGGAGTCGCGCCGGACCTGCAACGCATGGAAGGCCTGTTTGGCACATCAGCGACAGCAGGCCAACCCTATTCCCCCGGCGTATCGAGTTCTGATCTAACCTTGCTGGGCAGCTTCGTTCATGCCGACCCTGCTCGTTCCACGGCGATTATCAAGTTGAGCGGCCAGCCGCCACAGCTCTATCGGGTCGAACAGGAACTGGAATCGGGTGTACGCCTGCACAATGTGCAGCCAGACAGAGTCGAAATATTGCGCGGCGGTCGCGTTGAAAGTCTGCATTTTCCAAGCGTCCGCTCCGCGACAGCTGTACCCGATAACCTGCCGGACTACAGTGAACCTGCGGCATTGGATCAACCGGACCCGCAAGCGGAAATGCTTCAACAGCAGATGGAAGCGCTCCGCCAACAGATGGAAGGGGCTGACACCCCGCCAGATACCATGCCCTCCGACGAACAGCCCACGGAAGACAACTGACCGATGCTGCCTTTTTCCTCCCGCCCGCTCATTGCCTTGCTCGCCGCCGGAATGCTCGCCGCTCCCCTGCCTTTGCTGGCGGCCGACCCCGGAATCGAGCCGAGCAACACCCAGCAGGACGGCTGGACAATCAACCTCAAGGATGCCGACATCCGCGCCTTCGTCGATCAGATCAGCCAATTGACCGGGCAGACCTTCATTGTCGATCCGCGCGTAAAAGGCCAGGTCAGTGTGGTGTCGTCGACGACCCTCTCCCTGTCCGAGGTTTATCAACTGTTCCTCTCGGTCATGGCGACGCACGGCTACAGCGTCCTCACCCAAGGCGAAATCACACGAATCGTGCCCAACGCCGAGGCGAAATCGGAGGCTGGCGGGGGGCCGACCGGCGGCGATCTGCTGGAAACCCGAGTGATTCAAGTCCAGCATACGTCCGCCACCGAGTTGATCCCGCTGATTCGCCCACTGGTGCCGCAGTATGGCCACCTCGCCGCCGTAGCGTCTGCCAATGCACTGATCATCAGCGACCGCAGCGCGAACATCGCTCGCATCGAGGACCTGGTCCGCCAGCTCGACCGCGCTCAAACCGACGACCACAGCGTAGTGAACTTACAGTACGGCTGGGCTGCGGATATCGCCGAGGTGCTGCGCAACACACTCGCCCGGGGCGAGGCGCGTGATACCGCGGGCGCGCAGATCATTGCCGATTCGCGCACTAATCGACTAGTTTTTACCGGGCCTGAGCAGGCGCGACAGAAGCTCGCCAGCCTGGCGAAAACGCTCGACACACCGAGCACCCGCTCGGCCAACACGCGGGTCATTCGCCTGCGCCACAACGATGCCAAGGCCCTGGCCGAGACCCTTGGCGACATTTCCGAAAGCCTCGCAACTCCAACCGATGGCGAAGCCCAAGGCGGAAGACAACAGAACATCCTCATTCGCGCCGACGAAAGCCTCAACGCCCTGGTCATGCTCGCCGAGCCCGAGCTGATCGGCACCCTTGAGTCCATCGTGCGGCAGTTGGACATCCCACGCGCCCAGGTCATGGTCGAGGCGGCCATCGTCGAAGTCTCCGGTGATATCTCCGACGCCCTTGGCGTTCAGTGGGCAGTCGATGCGCGCGGCAGCACCGGTGGCGCCGGCGGAGTCAGCTTCGGCAATACCGGTATATCCATCGGCAGCGTGCTCAATGCGATCCAGGAAGACGAGATCCCCACCGACCTTCCCGATGGCGCCATCATCGGCATCGGCACGCGCAGCTTTGGCGCCTTGATCACTGCCCTTTCGGCAAACAGCAAGAGCAACCTGCTGTCAACTCCCAGCCTACTGACGCTCGACAACCAGGAAGCAGAGATCCTCGTAGGACAGAACGTGCCGTTTCAGACCGGCAGCTATACGACCGACTCGTCCGGGGCGAACAACCCCTTCACCACTATCGAACGACAGGACATTGGCGTGACGTTGAAGGTCGTGCCGCACATCAACGATGGCGCTACGCTACGCCTGGAAATCGAACAGGAAATTTCCTCGATCGCGCCCTCGGCGAGCCTGTCCGCACAGGCGGTTGATCTGGTAACCAACAAGCGGTCGATCAAGAGCACCATTCTCGCCGAGGATGGCCAGGTGATCGTGCTCGGCGGGCTGATTCAGGACGACGTGACCCAGACTAACTCCAAGGTTCCGTTGCTCGGCGACATCCCGCTGCTCGGCGGACTGTTTCGCTCCACCCAGGAAACCCATGTCAAGCGCAACCTCATGGTCTTCCTGCGGCCGACTGTCGTTCGTGATCGCGCCGGACTCGCGGCCCTTTCTGGCAAGAAATACAGCGACATCCGGGTCATCGAAACCGAATCTGACAGCCCGAGTATTCTTCCCGCCACGCCCGAGCGACTATTCGATGGCCAAGGCCAGCCTGCGCCAGCGATCGACCTTCGCTCCAACGAGCCGGCGCAGCGCCGTGCAATACCCAAGGCACCCGCAACCCAACGGGCGCCAGCAACTGTCGCGCCACAGGCACAGGCACAACCACAATCAGCGATGCGTTCGGGCTGGGCCGTACAAGTAGCCAGCCTGCAAAACCGCGACGGCGCCAAGGCATTGCAGGAAAAGCTGGGTGCTGAAGGCTTCGATGCTTATATCAGGTCAACGGGCCGCACTCATCGCGTCTTCGTCGGACCGGTGGGTCAGCGCCAGGAAGCCAATCGGCTCCGCGACCAGCTCGCCGAAGAACAGCGCCTGGACGGCTTCATAGTGAATTTTGAATCCGGGGATAACTGATAGCCGTGCCATCTTGGCGACCCGCTCGGGCCGCCAGGATCGCATCAGAGCGCGGCCAGTCCTCGAGCGAGGTCGGCTTTCAGATCGGCCACATCTTCCAGGCCCACCGCCACGCGGATCAGGCTGTCGCGAATACCGGCTGTCGCACGATCTTCGGGGGAAAGCCGACCATGGGTGGTTGAACCCGGATGGGTGATGGTGGTTTTGCTGTCGCCCAGATTAGCCGTGATGGAAATCAGACGGGTTGCATCGATGAAACGCCACGCACTGTCCTTACCCCCAGCCACCTCGAAACTCAGCACCGCTCCGAAACCTTTCTGCTGGCGCTTGGCCAGCTCATGTTGCGGATGGCTGGACAAGCCGGCGTAATACACCTTTTCAATGCCCGGCTGTTGTTCGAGCCACTCGGCCAACACCTGCGCGCTGGCGCAATGGGCCTGCATGCGCAGCCGCAAGGTTTCCAACCCCTTGAGAAAGACCCAGGCGTTGAATGGGCTCAGCGTAGGGCCGGCCGTACGCAAAAAGCCCACCACTTCTTTCATCTGCTCCGCTTTGCCAGCCACAACCCCACCCAGGCAGCGGCCCTGCCCGTCGATGTACTTGGTGGCCGAGTGGATGATGATGTCCGCGCCAAGTGCTAGCGGTTGTTGCAGCACCGGCGTGCAGAAGCAGTTGTCCACCGCCAACATGGCGCCCTTTGCATGGCAGAGCGAAGCCAAGGCTTCGATATCCACCAGTTCGGCCAGGGGATTCGAAGGCGACTCGACAAACACCAGGCGGGTATTGGGTTTGAACGCCGGCTCCCAGACGCCGACATCCGTGAGCGGAACGTAGTCGACTTCGAGCCCGAAGCGCTTGAGGTACTTCTCGAACAACGAAACCGTCGCACCGAAGACGCTGCGCGACACCAGCACATGATCGCCGGCCGAGCACAGACTCATCACCGTTGCCAGGATGGCGGCCATACCGGATGCGGTCGCCACGGCCTGCTCGGCACCCTCCATGGCGGCAATGCGCTCTTCGAACGCGCGCACGGTGGGGTTGGTATAGCGCGAATAGACATTGCCCGGCACTTCGCCGGCAAAACGCGCGGCGGCGTCGGCAGCACTGCGAAACACGTAGCTGGACGTGAAAAAGAGCGGCTCGCCGTGCTCACCCTCAGGCGAGCGGTGCTGGCCGGCACGAACCGCTAATGTGTCCATGCCTACGCCGGACAGATCACTGTCCAGTCGGCCCGCATCCCAGTCGGTTGTCATAGTCGTTTCCACCTGATTCGAGGCGGCAATGCCACCGGATTTTGGCGATCAGTTGTTGTAGAGATCGATGATGGCACTGCCTGCGACGCCCTTGTTCTTACTCATGTCGTTGCGCGCCTGCTCGATCTTGTGCAGATAGACATCGTCGATATCGCCGGTCACATATTTGCCATCGAATACCGCGCAATCGAAATTCTCTATCTTGACCTTACCACCGCCGACGGCGTCGATCAGATCAGGGAGATCCTGATAGATCAGCCAGTCGGCGCCGATCAACTCTGCAACCTCTTCGGTACTGCGGTTGTGCGCAATGAGTTCGTGCGCGCTGGGCATGTCGATGCCATAGACGTTCGGGTAACGGACAGCAGGCGCGGCGGAACAGAAATAAACGTTCCTCGCCCCGGCTTCGCGAGCCATCTGAATGATCTGCTTGCAGGTCGTGCCGCGGACGATGGAGTCATCCACCAGCATGACGTTCTTGCCACGGAACTCAAGATCGATGGCATTGAGCTTCTGCCGCACGGATTTCTTGCGTGCTGCCTGGCCCGGCATGATGAAGGTTCGGCCGATGTAGCGATTCTTGACGAAACCTTCGCGGAACTTCACACCCAGGCGGTTAGCCAGCTCCAGCGCCGCCGTGCGGCTGGTGTCCGGAATCGGGATGACGACGTCGATGTCGTGATCCGGGCGCTCGCGCAGAATCTTGTCCGCCAGCTTCTCACCCATGCGCAGGCGCGCCTTGTACACCGAAACGCCGTCCATCAGGGAGTCGGAGCGCGCCAGATAAACGTGCTCGAAAATGCAGGGGGCATAATGAGGATTCGGTGCGCACTGACGGGTGTGAAGCTTGCCATCTGCCGTGATGTAAACCGCTTCGCCCGGTGCCAGATCGCGGATCAGCGAAAAGCCCAGTACGTCCAGCGCGACGCTTTCAGAGGCGATCATGTATTCGACGCCCTGGTCGGTGTGGCGCTGGCCGAAGACGATTGGGCGAATGGCGTGAGGATCGCGGAAGCCGACGATGCCGTATCCGGTCACCATGGCCACTACCGCATACCCACCCACGCAGCGCTCATGGACCTTGGCCACCGCAGCGAATACATCCTCCTCGGTGGGCTGCAGCTTGCCTCGTACGGCCAGCTCGTGTGCGAACACGTTGAGCAGCACCTCCGAATCGGAATTGGTATTCACATGACGTAGGTCGGACTCGTAGATTTCCTTGGTCAACTGGTCGACGTTGGTCAGGTTGCCATTATGAGCGAGGGTGATGCCATAGGGCGAGTTCACGTAGAACGGCTGAGCCTCCGCAGAGCTCGAGCTGCCGGCGGTTGGGTACCGTACGTGGCCAATACCCATGTTGCCGACCAGACGCTGCATGTGGCGCTGCTGGAAGACGTCGCGAACCAACCCGTTGTCCTTGCGCAGGAACAGCTTGCCGCCGTCGCTGGTCACGATTCCGGCTGCATCCTGCCCACGGTGTTGCAGTACGGTAAGCGCGTCATACAACGCTTGATTGACGTTCGACTTACCGACGATGCCGACAATGCCACACATGCAAGGAACCTCTCAGTTATTACAGGCTGATCCGGACATGCCACAGGCCTGAAAGCCTTGAGCGCGCCCGTTGTAAAAATGCTCGTCTCAGCCTGAGGCGTCGAGCGAGCCGGCCACCCACTGGCTTCCAAACCCAAGGATCAGGTTCTTCGACCAGTCGGCAACCAACAAAAAATGCGGTAGCAGTGTCGACTCGCGCCACCATGGGTCCTGCTGTACTGGCGCAAGGCTAAGGAGCCCCACCAGCACCACGATCAGCAACCCGCCTCGGGCCGCACCGAACACCATTCCGAGAAAGCGATCCGTGCCGGACAGGCCGGTTACTCGAACCAGCTCACCGATGAGGAAATTGATCAGTGCGCCTACCAGTAAGGTCACGACGAACAGAATCACGCATGCTGCGATGACTTGAAAGGAAGGAGTGCTAATGAATTCGGCAAGATGATGTGACAGCGCACCACCGAACATCCAGGCAACGACACCAGCAATAATCCAGGTGAGCAGGGAAAGCGCTTCCTTGACGAAACCGCGCTTCAAGCTGATCAGGCTGGAGATGACCACAACGGCGATAAACGCCCAATCGACCCAGGTGAGCGTCACGGGGTTTCCTGCAAAGGAGAAAGGCGGCGTATTTTAGCAGAGCACCTGCCAAGGAGTAAGCACCACGAGCTTGCTCTTGCCCGCAGCCGGCTGAGCCACCATCAGGTAAGCCAGCCGGATGCCGATGCGCAGCGGCTTCAGCCCTGTTCGGGCTTGAAGCGCACAACGAACCCGTTCAGTTTCTGTTGTCGCTGCAGCTGATCACGCAAGCGATTGGCTTCCGCCCGCTCCACCAACGGCCCGACGAACACACGATTCATCCCGTCCGCGGTGCGTATATAGGCGTTATAGCCCTGTGTTCGCAGCGTTTGCTGCAGCTTGTCAGCGTTCTCGCGACTGGACAAACTGGCCAGCTGCACCGACCAGCTAACCGGAAGGTTCGCGGTATCCAGGCGTTTTTCTTCTGATGTGGCCGGCGCGGATACTGGAGCCTGGACGGTTGTCGGCTCAGCCGCTACTGGAGGCGTTGGCTGCGGCTCAACAGGGGCCGGACTGATGGGGGCCGCTGGAGCCTCAGACTCGGCTGTGGGCCCCGCCTCGTCGATGATTTCAAATTCTTCAGGAAAGGGCTCGACCTGCGGATCCGGGACATCGACAGGCCGTGTCTCGATCGCAGGCACAGCGGGTGCTTCGGGCATTTGCGGCGCATCCACGGCAACCTGTTGGTCAGCATCGTCACGATTGAAAAGCATCGGAACGAATATCACTGCCAGCGCAACAAGCACCAGAGCACCGACGATACGCTGAACTAAACCTCTATCCACCAAGACTATGCCCTCCACCCGTTGCGTGTCGCTCAAGCCAGGCCAACGCCTCAGCCACGCAATAAAAAGATCCGAACAGCAATATCTCGTCCCCCTCTGCAGCCTGATCACACTGCTGTTCGAGTGCCTGAGATATTCCAGGGTAGATAGTGACGATCGCGCCCCGTTCCATCAATGACGAACTCAGCTCGGCTGCAGAGCGCGAACGAGGCGTCGCTAATGGCGCAACCGCCCAAGTATCGACGACCGGCCGCAATTCGTCGATCACGCCGGACAGGTCTTTGTCAGCCAACAAGCCGAACACCGCCAGTCGGCGACCGGATTTCGGCTGCTGTCGGAGTTGTGTGGCCAAATAGGCGGCCGCGTGGGGGTTGTGCCCGACATCGAGCAGTATCACCAGCTCTCGGCCCTTCCAGCGAACCGTCCGCCGATCCAGACGCCCAGTAACACGCGTATTCCGCAACGCTTCGATGAGCGACTCCGAGCTCCAGGACGGCTCGATCAATGCAAACGCCTGCAATGCCAGCGCGGCGTTTTCCAGCGGCAAACTAAGCATTGGCAGATTTCGCAATTCCAACGCGTTCCCGGCCCCGTCTTTACCCTGCCAGTGCCAACAGGTGGCTTCTCTCACCAGATCGAAGTCGCACCCGCGCACCAACAACGGCACGGCGGACTGATTGGCGTGTTCCAGCATCGATTCTGGTGGTGAAGGATCACCGCATACGGCGGGTTTGGAGGAGCGAAATATCCCAGACTTTTCAAACGCCACGCTCTCGCGCGTGAACCCTAACCATTCGGCATGATCCAAACCGATATTGGTGACCACCGCAACATTGGCATCGATCAGGTTTACCGCGTCGAGACGCCCGCCCAGACCGACCTCCAGCACCACGGCATCCAGTGCCTCGCGCTCGAAAAGCCAGAACGCGGCCAGCGTACCCATCTCAAAATAGGTCAGGGAGACCGAGCCACGTGCGCGCTCGACCGCCTCGAAAGCTTCGCATAGCGCATCGTCGCTGACATCAGCTCCATTGAGGCGCACACGCTCGTTGTAACGCAACAGGTGCGGTGAGCTGTAAACGCCCACCGTCTTGCCCTGCCCCGCCAGCATCTTGGCAATGAAGGCGCAGGTCGAGCCTTTACCGTTTGTGCCTGTGACGGTAACGACCTGAGGAGCCGGACGTGTGAGTCCAAGTCTTGTCGCCACCGCGCGGCAGCGATCAAGCCCCATATCGATGGCGGTAGGGTGCAGCTGCTCGAGATACTCGAGCCAGTCCTGCAGACGCCGCCGAGTCATGCGTCCGCCGTCACCAGAGCCGGCTCCGCAGGAGTCGGTAGTTGTTGCAGCTGAGCAAGAAGACGCGATATGCGAGCACGCAACTCGGCGCGCGGGATGATCAGGTCGATGGCGCCGTGGTCCAGCAGGAACTCACTGCGCTGGAACCCTTCTGGGAGCTTCTCACGTACCGTCTGCTCGATCACGCGTGGACCCGCAAAGCCAATCAGTGCCTTGGGCTCGGCGACGATGACGTCGCCCAGCATGGCCAGACTCGCGGATACGCCGCCATAAACCGGATCGGTCAGAACGGAAATGAACGGCACCCCCTCCTCGCGCATCCGGGCCAGCACCGCGGAAGTTTTGGCCATCTGCATGAGCGAAATCAGTGCCTCCTGCATCCGGGCCCCACCGGACGCGGCGAAGCAGACCAGAGGGCAACGCTGCTCGAGCGCGGCATTGGCGGCGCGAACGAAACGCTCTCCGACAATAGCCCCCATGGACCCGCCCATAAAGGAGAATTCGAATGCGCAGGCCACGACCGGCATACGCATCAATGTCCCGCTCATGGCAATCAATGCATCCTTTTCGCCCGTCTGCTTCTGGGCAGCGGAGAGACGATCTTTATACTTCTTGCTATCGCGAAACTTCAAGCGGTCAACAGGCTCGAGATCGGCGGCGATCTCTTCGCGCCCTTCGTTGTCGAGAAAGATATCCAGACGAGTTCGCGCGTCGATACGCATGTGATGCTGACATTTCGGGCAGACATCCAGCGTTTTCTCCAGCTCCGGGCGATACAGGACCGCCTCGCACGACGGACACTTGTGCCACAGGCCTTCGGGCACCGAGCTTTTCTGCGTTTCCGAGCGCATGATCGAAGGGATCAGCTTGTCTACCAGCCAGTTGCTCATGCTTTTATTCTCCACAGCTTGTCAGTCCCGCGCGTAACGACTGCACGCACCGGCAAATTTATCGTTGCGACCGGCCTCCGGTCGGAGCTCCCCGCGTCGCGTAGGCGATAGCCCAAAAGGGGCGCT
The DNA here is from genome assembly GCF_000590475.1 of Stutzerimonas stutzeri. Classification (NCBI taxonomy): domain Bacteria; kingdom Pseudomonadati; phylum Pseudomonadota; class Gammaproteobacteria; order Pseudomonadales; family Pseudomonadaceae; genus Stutzerimonas; species Stutzerimonas stutzeri. Next base: position 2,886,383 of record NZ_CP007441.1, read on the forward strand.
GTCGCTGAAATCTGGCGCACCATCCATTAACGGGCGCAACAATGGTGGGTCCGCCAACCCAGCGAATGGTAACTGGACGGCAATCACTCTCGGTTCGTCACATCGTCGCCCGCACCAGCCGAACGAACTCCCGCACGCTCTCGGCATCCTTGATGCCCTTGCTTGCCTCCACCCCACCGCTGACATCGACGGCGAACGGCCGTACTTCGGCCAGCGCCTGTTGAACGTTCCGGGGGGTTAGCCCGCCAGCAAGTATCAGCGGCTTGGGCAGATCGGCGGGAATCAACGACCAGTCGAATACTTCGCCCGTCCCTCCTGGAACACCTGCAACGAAGGTATCGAGCAGAATAGCGCTTGCTCCAACATAGCGGGTAGCCTGCGCCCGGATGTCCTCGCCCGGCAGAACCCTGAGCGCCTTGTACCATGGGCGGTGAAAACCCTCGCAATCAGTCGGTGTTTCGTCACCGTGAAACTGCAGCATATCCAGCGGAACGGCATCGAGTATTTCGTTGAGCTCGCAACGCGATGCGTTGACGAACAAGCCCACAGTCGTGACGAAAGGAGGCAGCGCGGCGATAATCGCCCGCGCCTGCGAAATACTTACCGCCCGCGGGCTTTTGGCGTAAAACACCAGACCGATAGCGTCCGCACCAGCAGCGGCAGCAACAAGCGCGTCCTCGATACGCGTGATTCCACATATCTTGCTACGAACGATAGGCAACGGCAGGCACCTGTGAGGGAAGACGCTGGATGGTAACAAAAGCGCCGAAGGCTGCAACCCGCATCGGTCTACCAGACGATATCCAGAACGATGCTTTCCCGCCCGCCGCAACCACTCGATTTTGGGACACTACGTCAGCTGACTTCGAACATCCGGCAAACCAGACAGAAAATGCGGTCCGAGATAGCGTTCAGGCAATTGGAAATGCTCTGGATAATCCACTTGGACCAGATACAGGCCATACGGATGCGCCGTCACTCCGCCAGTTCGCCTGATCCGTGATTCCAGCACTTCTCTGGCCCACTCCACCGGTCGCTCGCCCGCGCCGATGGTCATCAACACGCCAGCGAAGTTTCGCACCATATGATGCAGAAAAGCGTTGGCGCGAACGTCAATCACGATGAGCCGGCCGTATTCGAGCAACTCCAGATGATGGATCGTCTTGATCGGGGACTTCGCTTGGCACTGACGCGCCCGAAACGCACTGAAGTCGTGGGTCCCGACGAAAGCCTTGGCCGCTTCGCGCATCAGCGCGACATTCAGCGGGCGGTGGTTCCAGGTCACCTCTTCAGCAAGGTGCGCGGGGCGAATCTGGTCGTTGTAAATCACGTAGCGATAGCGACGGGCCATAGCGCTGAAGCGCGCATCGAAAGTCTTCGGCATCTCTTTGGCCCAGGTCACGCTGATATCGCCCGGCAGGTTCATGTTCGCACCCATGACCCAGGCGTGCATGGAACGCGTCACAGGCGTGTCGAAATGCACCACCTGGCCGCAAGCATGAACGAGCGCATCGGTACGCCCGGCACAACTCAGCACGACGGGATGACCGCCAGCAACTTTGCTCAATGCCTTTTCCAGGGAAAGCTGAACGGACGGCACGCCGTCGCGCTGACGCTGGAACCCGCGATAACGGGAACCTTTGTATTCGACTCCGAGGGCGATTCTGAAAACGTCAACGGCAGCCGATGGGGCTGCCGCTTCAGATACTGCTTCAGTCATGGTCAGGCTAGTTTGGCGAGCATCTCGCGCGCCTCTTGCTGCTGAGTGTCGCTCCCCTCGCTCATGACTTCATCGAGTATGTCCCGAGCACCTTCCGCATCCCCCATGTCGATGTAGGCGCGAGCAAGGTCCAGCTTTGTAGTGGTTTCATCGGTATCGGAGAAGAAATCGAAATCATCGTCCACGGCCTCTGATGCCGGATCGACAGGCGCGACCATCGCTGCGAGCGGCTCGGGCTGATCAAGCGGCTCAACGTCTCGCGACAGGTCTTCAAGCTCGGCCTCGACTTCATCCAGTTCTGACGAAAAACGCTCAGGAGTAGCGTCCTCGGTAGCCTCGTCAGCCAGCGATAGATCGAACTCATCAGGCATGTCAGCGGGCTGCACAGAGTCGGAAAGTTCGAAATCAAAATCATCGACCGACTCGAGGGTATCGGACTTCGATGGTTCGTCTTCGAGGTCCGAGATCAATTCGTCATTACGAGGGCTGGTCGCTGGCTGATCATCGAGATCGAGCGAGAAGCCGGCCAGCTCGTCCTCAAGGGAAACCTCGTCCGACTTGGACGGTTCGTTCAGATCGAAAGAGAAGTCGTCTGCGCCTTGTTCCTGAGTCGCAGTTTCGAGACTGAGCTCGTCGAAATTGAGTTCGTCGAGCTCTGCTGTGGCAGCGTTAGTCGGCGCCGCTGTGCCAGCGAGGTCGTCGTCCAATTCGAGGTCGTCCAGGCTCAGATCAAAACTGCCGTCCGTGCGCTGTTCTGCTGCAGGTGCAGGCTCCTCAAGCTCGAGGTCGTCCAGGCTGAAATTGTCGAAATCATCGGTACTCGCCGAGGCCGCTGCTGCCGCACCAGCGCCCGTTGCGGTGACCATCGCTGGGTATCTGGCCTTGGTCTGCTCTATCGCCGCGGTAGAGCCGCCAATATCACGCAGTTCCGCTTCCTGCCGAGCGAAGCCATCACGATCTCCGAGTTCGGCATAGACTTCCATAAGCTTCAGACGAAGATCGCTGCGCTGAGGCTCATCGTTCAGTGCGTTCTGCAGCAGGTCGGCAGCCTGATTGAAACGACCATATGCGATATAAATATCGGCCTCGGCAAGCGGATCGTTGCCAGCGGCAGCAAGCGAACCCTCGGAATGCCCATCGGCATCCTGCTCAGCGCCGTGGCCGACCGATTCGACATCCGATGAGTCGATATCCGGCTGCGCGACGTAAAACGCGTCCGGGGCGTCATCAGCCAGCAGACTTTCCTGCAGTTCGGCCTCTTTCATGGCGTTGCGGCGAGACAGTGCCATCAGCCCCACCAACAACAGCAACAGCGCACTGCCACCTAAAACGCCGAGCAGAACAGGATTTCCCAACAACTCATCGACGTAGCTATCGCTGTCAGACGTCTGCGCAACTGCAGCCGGTGCCGCAGGAGCTGCTGCAACAGCAGGCGGCTGAGCGTCCGGCTTCTGTGGAGCCGCTGCTTCGCTCAGAGGTGCCGGCGACGCCGAATCGTCAGCTTCTGTTTCGGTATTCGTCTCAGGCGCAACTCCAGTCGCTTCCGGAGTAACGGCCTCGTTTGATTCAAGCTCATCGGCCGAAGGGTTTGCAGGCGCCTCGGTGTCTGCTCCAGGCTCCGCTCCAGTCGCCAACTGAGCCTGCAATTTGGCAAGCTGATCATCCTTGAGTTGCATCAGGCGTTGCAGCTTATCCAACTGACTCTGCAGGTCGTTGAGGCGATCCTTGAGGTCCAGGTTCTCACGACGACTGGAATCGAGGCTTTCCTCGGTAACAGAAAGCTTGTCGCGCAATGCCGACGCGTCATCCCCGGTGCCGGCATCGCTACCAGTGGTGGATTTACCGGTTTCCGGCGCAACCAGCCGCAGATTATCGCCTTGATCACTTCGAGAGGGTGCGGCACCTGCCGAACCACGCTGGGTGGCGTCGAGCTGACGAGCGCCTGCAGCAGCTGAGCCAGTAGGCTGACGCCAGCTGGCGTTCTGTTGGGCAACCTGCTGAATAGCCTCGGCTTGCGAACGACTGCCAATCTGCTCGGCGTTCGGTAAGCGCAGCACTTGACCATTCTTCATTCGATTGATATTGCCGCCGATGAACGCGTCAGGGTTCAGATCCTGAATGGCGAGCATGGTCTGATGCACGGTGCCGCCCTGACGTGTGCGCTCAGCGATTTCCCAGAGAGTGTCGTTGGGCGTGACCTTGTATCCCTCGCCTTGCTGCCCGGACAGACTGGAGGATACCGGAGCAGACGGGCTTGCCGGCCGCGGCGTCGAGGCGGGACGAGAAGCAGGAGCTGCAATCGGTAGCTGAGGTGCAACGGCGGCAGCGATCTCCGGCGAATACAACGGAGGATCCAGCAGCAAGGTGTATTCGCGAAGGAGACGGCCACTGGGCCAGAGCACTTCAATGAGGAAATTCAGATAGGGTTCGCGAACCGGCTTGGTCGACGATACCCGAATAACGCTTTTACCGTCTGGGCGCAGGATTGGGGTAAACGTAAGGTCCGTCAGAAAATATTGGCGGTCGACACCTGCCCGATTGAAATCTGCAGCGGATGCCAGAACCGGAACCACCTCACCCGGCGCCAGCGTCTTCGCGTCCAACAATTCGATTTCAGCCACTAGCGGTTGATTCAGCGCGGACTTCAGCGTGACCTCTCCCAGCCCCAGCGCGTAAGCCATTTCGGAAGTCAGCGCGGTAGCAGCCGCGATTGCCAGCACCAGATTGCGAACCCGAACCATTGTGTAAATCCTTGTTTTTTAACTTTTCTCGGATCTTCGAGAGGGTCTTATAGTCACTGCCTGCCCCGCCAGGTGGCGGTTCCCCCGTCAGCGATAAGCCTAAACAGCATGTTAGCTAGAATAGTTCTTCGAATTTCCAGTAAGTATCTTTTACAGATAGTGTTTTATCAACAACCCACCAGACCGTGCGGCATTGCCTGTCGCGCCTTTTCGCACGTTATCAGACACAATCCACAAATTAGCTGCGCATGCCAAAGGCAAGTCGCCGCGTGGGCATTGATCCATCCCACGCACCAGCCTCGCCCATTCGCTTATAAACCGCAGCCCATCCCGCCTGAGGTCCAGTCCGCTGAACAGGACTTGTGAACTGCATCGGCCGGAACGGCCGTCACTGTAGCCCAAACCGCTCGTCACGCAGCGCAATTGAGGCTTAACCCGACGAACCGCGCCACGCAGAGCGTCGCTTTCGTCGCCGCAAGGTCATGCAAACCGAGCGGTTTTCTATATCCATAAAAAAAAGCGCCGCGGCTGTACCGGGGCGCTTCTGTCCAACTTTTTATAGGTTTATCGTTCTAGAAGGATGCGCAGCATGCGGCGCAGTGGCTCGGCAGCCCCCCAAAGCAGTTGATCCCCGACCGTGAACGCTCCTAGGTAATGGGAACCCATATTCAGTTTGCGCAGGCGGCCTACCGGTACACTCAGGGTGCCAGTCACGGAGGTCGGACTCAGCTCCTGCATACTCGCGTCACGATGGTTCGGGACGAGCTTCACCCAAGGATTGTGCTGACTGATCATGCCTTCGATATCCGAGATGGGCACATCCTTGTTTAGCTTGATGGTCAGCGCCTGGCTGTGGCAGCGCATTGCGCCGACACGGACACAGATGCCATCTACCGGTATCGGACTCTTGAAGCGGCCCAGAATCTTGTTGGTTTCGGCCTGCGCCTTCCATTCTTCGCGGCTCTGGCCGTTTGGCAGCTCCTTGTCGATATAGGGAATCAGGCTACCGGCCAGCGGAACGCCGAAATTATCAACCGGGAAGGTTTCGGAGCGCTGACACTCAGCGACCTTGCGATCGATTTCCAGGATAGCGCTGGCCGGATCGGCGAGCTCACTGGCGACCGACGCATTGATGCTGCCCATCTGTTTGATCAGCTCGCGCATGTTCTGCGCGCCGGCACCTGAGGCAGCCTGATAGGTCATGGCACTCATCCAATCGACCAAGCCATGCTCGAACAGGCCACCAAGGCCCATCAGCATCAAACTGACGGTGCAGTTGCCACCGATATAGTTGAGGATGCCCGCGTCCAGCTGATGGTCGATGACCTTGCGGTTGACCGGATCGAGTACGATCACGGCATCATCGTGCATGCGCAGCGTCGAAGCCGCATCGATCCAGTATCCTTTCCAGCCCGCTTCGCGCAGCTTCGGGAAGACTTCGCTGGTGTAGTCGCCACCCTGACAGGTAAGAATCACGTCGAGCGTCTTCAGTTCATCGACGCTATAGGCGTCTTTGAGCGGCGCGGTTTCCTTGCCGATCGAAGGGCCCTGACCGCCTACGTTGGAAGTGGTAAAGAACACTGGCTCGATCAGGTCGAAATCCCGCTCCTCCAGCATCCGCTGCATGAGCACGGAACCGACCATGCCGCGCCAACCGATCAGACCTACACGTTTCATCGCAACTACACCTATATATATGTGGCCCATCTGTCAGGCCGTCGATAACGAAATGCGCTTTCGGGTTCCAAGCGAGCACGCTGTGTCCTGAACAGCAGCGCCTCCGCCGTTACTCGGCGTGTCCGCCTAGCCGTTGCCCGCAAGCTCTGTCAACGGCCGGTGCAATGGGACCAGAGAGATTACAACTTCGACAGCGCCGCGACTACCGCGTCACCCATCGCTCGCGTATTGGCCTTCTCGCATCCTTCGGACCAGATGTCGCCGGTGCGCAAGCCTTCGTCTAGCACATTGCTGACGGCCTGCTCGATCGCATCCGCCGCCGCGATCTGGTTGAAGCTGTAGCGCAGCATCATCGAAACCGAGAGGATGGTCGCCAGCGGATTGGCGATGCCCTTGCCCGCGATATCCGGCGCCGAACCATGGCAGGGCTCGTACATGCCCTTGTTGTTCGAATCGAGTGAAGCAGACGGCAGCATGCCGATCGAACCGGTCAGCATGGAAGCCTCGTCCGACAGAATGTCGCCGAACATATTGTCGGTGACGATCACGTCGAACTGCTTAGGCGCGCGCACCAGTTGCATCGCCGCGTTGTCGACGTACATGTGGCTGAGCTCGACCTGCGGATAGTCCTTGGCAACCTCTTCCACCACGGCGCGCCACAGCTGACTGGACGCCAGCACGTTGGCCTTGTCCACCGAGCAGAGCTTCTTGCCCCGCACGCGAGCCATATCGAAACCAACCTTGGCGATCCGGCGAATTTCGCTTTCGCTGTAAGGCAGCGTATCGAATGCCATACGCTCACCATTTTTTAGTACCTTGCTCTCGCGTGGCTGGCCGAAATAGATGCCACCGGTCAGTTCGCGAACGATGAGGATATCCAGACCTGCCACGATTTCCGGCTTCAGGCTCGAGGCTTCAGCCAGCTGAGGATATAACAACGCCGGACGCAGATTGCCAAACAGACCCAGCTGCGAGCGGATCTTCAGCAGTCCGCGCTCGGGGCGGATAGCCGGGTCAATGGTGTCCCACTTCGGCCCGCCTACAGCGCCAAGCAGAATGGCATCGGCGGCCCGGGCGCGCTCCAGGGTTTCGTCGGCCAGCGGCACACCGTACTTGTCGATCGCCGCGCCGCCCAGTTCGTCGTAGCTCAGCTGCAAGTCGAGCTGAAACTTGTCATTGGCCAGCTGCAGTACCTTGACCGCTTCAGCCATGATTTCCGGACCGATACCATCGCCGGGAAGAATCAGAATCTGTTTACTCATCGTGTTTTCTCGAGTTGTTCGGTGAGGCGGTCGCCATCGCGACCACCTGGAATCATTGAGGGTACCGGCTGACCGTACATAGCTTTGATGCGTCTATCCTGCTCGTCGGCAGAGAAAGCCTCCCAAACCAGGTCGTTGACATCCGTCTCGCTAGTGAAACCTTGCGCCCCATCGTCCTCGAAGCCGACGTGGCGCAGCTGGCCGCCATGTCCCGGCTGCTGGTTGATAGAGAAGTTCAGTTGATCGGTGCGCCACATGGCGTACCGGCCGGGAACCACCACATCAGCCGGCTGACCTAACCGGCGGTTATAGTCGGCAATTGAATCATCAAGGTCATCCACCGCTAGGGCGATATGAAAACGTTTCATCGTCACCCTCTCACTTGATCGCGCCGAACAGCCAGGGCTGGCTCTGTTGATGCCGAATCTCGAAGGCCTTGATGGCATCCGCGTCCTGCAGCGTGAGGCCGATATCGTCCAGGCCATTGAGCAGGCAATGCTTGCGGAACGCATCGACCTCGAAACCGTATTGTTTGCCATCAGGACGGGTGACTGTCTGTGCGGCCAGATCCACGGTGAGCTGGTAACCCTCGGCGGCCTCGGCCTGCTCGAACAGTTCGTCGACCTCTTCTTCCTTCAGCACGATCGGCAGCAGGCCGTTCTTGAAGCTGTTGTTGTAGAAGATGTCGGCAAAGCTCGGCGCGATGATCGTGCGGAAGCCGTACTCTTCGAGCGCCCAGGGCGCATGCTCCCGGGAAGAACCACAGCCGAAGTTTTCACGCGCGAGCAGGACGCTGGCGCCCTGGTAGCGAGGAAAATTCAATACGAATTCGTGGTTCACCGGACGATTCACGCAATCCTGGTTGGGCTGCCCCACATCCAGATAGCGCCACTCGTCGAACAGATTCTGGCCGAAGCCGGTACGCTTGATCGACTTAAGAAACTGCTTCGGAATGATCTGGTCGGTATCGACGTTGGCGCGATCGAGTGGCGCGACGAGACCGGTGTGCTGGGTGAATGCCTTCATGTCGTTCTCCTCAGGCCTGGATCAATTCACGAACATCGACGAAACGACCGGTCACCGCGGCGGCGGCAGCCATCGCTGGGCTCACCAGATGAGTCCGACCGCCAGCACCTTGCCGTCCTTCGAAGTTGCGGTTGGAGGTGGATGCGCAATGTTCGCCGCTGCCCAGCTTGTCGGGATTCATCGCCAGACACATGGAGCAGCCGGGCTCGCGCCATTCGAAACCGGCTTCAAGAAAAATCTTGTCCAGCCCTTCCGCCTCGGCCTGTTGCTTGACCAGCCCGGAACCCGGCACGACCATCGCCTGCTTCACTGTAGTCGCCACTTTTCGGCCCTTGGCCACTTCGGCAGCGGCGCGCAGGTCTTCGATACGCGAGTTGGTGCAAGAACCAATGAAGACGCGGTCGAGCTGGATATCGGTGATCGGCTGATTGGCGCGCAGCCCCATGTATTTCAGCGCGCGGGATATGGAATCACGCTTGACCGGATCAGCCTCGGCCGCCGGATCAGGCACACTCTGGTCGACTGCCAGAACCATCTCGGGCGAGGTTCCCCAACTGACCTGCGGTTTGATTTCCTCGGCGTTCAACTCGACGACTGTGTCGAATACCGCGTCGTCGTCAGATACCAGACCTTTCCAGAGCTCGACGGCCTTGTCCCAATCGGCGCCCTTGGGGGCGAACGGGCGACCTTCAACATAAGCGATAGTCTTCTCATCCGCGGCCACCATGCCCACGCGTGCGCCGGCCTCGATGGACATGTTGCAGATGGTCATGCGGCCTTCCATCGACAGATCCCGAATCGCACTACCCGCGAATTCCAGCGCATGGCCGTTGCCGCCGGCGGTGCCGATCTTGCCGATCACCGCCAGGACGATGTCCTTGGCGGTCACGCCGAAGGACAACTTGCCTTCGACACGCACTTGCATGTTCTTCATCTTTTTGGCGACCAAGCACTGGGTCGCGAGTACATGCTCGACCTCTGAAGTGCCGATGCCATGCGCCAGCGCGGCAAATGCGCCGTGAGTGGAGGTATGCGAGTCGCCACAGACCACCGTCATCCCCGGCAAGGTTGCGCCCTGCTCCGGACCGATGACATGCACGATGCCCTGTCGAACATCGTTCATCTTGAATTCGAGGATGCCGAAGTCATCGCAGTTCTCGTCCAACGTTTGTACCTGGATACGCGAAACTTCGTCTGCGATGGCTTCCAGGCCCCCCAGACGTTCGCCTTTAGTGGTCGGCACGTTGTGATCCGGAGTTGCGATATTGGCGTCGATGCGCCATGGCTTGCGATTAGCCAGACGCAGCCCCTCGAAGGCCTGCGGCGAGGTCACCTCGTGAAGAATATGGCGGTCGATGTAAATCAGCGACGAGCCATCGTCACGACGCTTGACCTCATGCATTTCCCAGAGCTTGTCGTAGAGCGTTTTGCCGGCCATCAGACTTTCCTCATCAGTGCGTTGGGCTAAAGCCCTTTTGCTTTATGAGGTTGATGCTAGGGGGTTGCATCGAATTACTCAAATTCATATTTTTCATCCAAAGCATTCCCTTCAGGAATAACGGTAGGCTGTCCTATCCAACCAATACGCGTCTTAGCCGACCGTGGGAGTTAAACCAGTGGACCTCGCCAACCTCAACGCCTTCCTTGCCATCGCCGAAACGGGGAGTTTCTCCATGGCCGCGGAGCGGCTGCATCTCACCCAACCAGCGGTGAGCAAGCGGCTGGCTGCACTGGAATCACAGCTGAACGTGCGCCTGTTCGATCGTATGGGGCGTGAGATCGGCCTCACCGAAGCCGGCAGAGCCTTACTTCCCCGGGCTTACCAGATTTTGAACGTGCTGGACGATACCCGCCGCGCGCTGACCAACCTCAACGGGGACGTCAGCGGACGGCTGAGCCTAGCAACCAGCCACCACATCGGTCTGCATCGCTTACCGCCGTTGCTGAGGGCCTTCACCCGCGCCTACCCACGCGTGAATCTCGATATCCGCTTCCTCGACTCGGAAATCGCCTATGAGGAAGTTCTGCACGGTCGCGCCGAACTCGCCGTGATTACCCTGGCACCACAAACGGCGGCCCCGATTCTGGCCAGCAAGGTCTGGGACGATCCGCTCGACTTCGTCGTTGCCCCCGAGCATCCGCTGGCACAAAAACGTGAAATCACGCTGGCGGACATCGCCGGCTATCCCGCGGTATTTCCAGGCGGTAACACTTTTACCCACCACATCGCTCGGCGGCTGTTCGAGCGCGAAGGCCTCACGCCAAATATTGCGATGAGCACCAACTACCTGGAGACGATCAAGATGATGGTGTCCATTGGCATCGCCTGGAGCGTACTGCCCCGTACCATGCTCGATGAGCAAGTGGTGCGTCTGCCGCTGACGGGGGTTCAGCTATCACGGCAACTCGGCTACATCACCCATACCGAACGCACCCTATCGAATGCAGCGAAAGCGTTCATGGCGTTATTGGATGCCGACTAACCGCACTTGCACTTTGCCATTAGCTACGGATAAGTTCGCGGCATAAGAATAAGATCACAGAGCGTCCATGAGCATCGCCTTTCATTGCCCGGCCCGCGATTCCCTGCCCCTTCTGATCGAGGCCATTCATGCTTCCTCCTGAGCCCCCTCAGAACGCCACCGCACACGAAGCGGAAAGACCCTGGCAGGATGCCTCTCGCTTATTATCGGTGCTCGACGGTGCTGGCGTCGGCGTATGGTCCTGGGATTTGTCACGCGGGATCGTGCATGGGTCACTCGGTACGGGCAGGCTTTTCGGGCTCAGGGAACCGCTCGTCGAAATGGGCCTGAACGATTACCTGACGCTGATCGTTGCGGAAGACCGCCGTGACATCGAAACCATCGTTCTCTCTGTGCTGAAGGGCGGCGAGTCACGCTTCAGCTTTCGTCACCGGGTGCGCTGGCCGGACGCCAGCGTGCACTGGCTGGAGGTCGTCGGCCAGCGGCAAGACAGCGGCACGCAGCCTTCGATGATGGTGGGCATCATCCGAGACATCACCGATCAGCATCTCCAGGCCCAGGCCCTCGAAGATAGCCAGGAGCGGCTGGAACTGACGCTGGAATCGGCAGAGCTGGGCAACTGGGAATGGCACATCCCCAGTGACCGACTCTATGCCTCCGCCCGAGCCTCCGAGTTGCACGGCATCGTCGACGGCCCCTTCGACGGATCATTCCGCGAATTTTTCCGCACCGTCGCGGCCAACAACCGTCAGACCATGCGCGAGGCCTACGGCGACCTGCTCCTGGGGCGGCGCCAGAGCTATCAGACGACCTATCAGGCGGAACACGCGGACGGCACCGCCCGCCACCTGGAGAGCACTGCGAAGCTGTACCGTGACGAGCACGGCGTGCCACTGCGGATGGTTGGCATCATTATCGACGCCACCGAGCGTGTCCTGCGCGAACAGCATCTTGCCGCATCCGAAGCGAAATTCTCGGCCCTGTTCCAGGGCAGCCCTGACCCCATTGCGCTCTCGCGTATCCGCGATGGCACCTTCCTCGAAGTCAACCCGAGCTTCACCGCCGTGTTCGGCTGGGAGGGGCGTGACATCGTTGGCCGCTCGGCCCCGGAAGTGGGCATCTGGCGCGACGAGACACAGCGTCAGGCGCTCTACCAACAGTTGAGTCGCGATCAGCATCTGGAAAATGTCGAGGCGCAATTTTGCACCCAGACCGGGCGGGTCGTTACCTGTGTGGTTTCCAGCCGCTTCATCCGAATTGATCGACGACTGTGCATCGTCACGACATTCCGCGACATCACCAAGCGGCAGCAGGCCGAGGCAGCGCTGAAGGTCAGCGAGGCCAAATTCGCCATGGCATTTCATTCGAGCCCCGATGCCATCATCATCAGCGAGCGCCGCTCTGGCCGCCTCATTGAGGTCAATGAGGGTTTTTACCGCCTTTCAGGTTACCGACCAGAAGAAGCAATCGGCCGCACGTCCGCCGAATTAGGCATCTGGCCGGTCGAGCAGCGTCAGCAGATTCTGGAGCGGCTGGAGCGCGACGGCCGCGTGACCAACTGGGAAATGGTCGGCCAGGATCGTCACGGCCGGCCCAAACACATTGAAGTTTCGGTCGAGCCAATCGCGCTTAATGACGTTGACTGCCTGTTGCTATCAGCACGGGACATCAGCCAGCTGAAGGCTGCCCATGCGCAGATTCATCACCTGGCTTATCACGACCCGCTAACCAACCTACCCAACCGCGCCTTGCTGATGGACCGCTTGACTCAGCAAACCTCCCTGCACAAACGACACAACCTGCGCGGCGCCTTGCTGTTTCTCGATCTTGATCATTTCAAACACATCAACGATTCGCTCGGGCATCCGGTGGGTGATGGCGTATTGAAGATGATCACTGCTCGCCTCGAAGCCAGCATTCGTCAGGAAGATACTGTCGCCCGCCTCGGTGGCGACGAATTCGTTGTGCTATTGACCGGGCTGAGCGGTCGTCGCTCGGAGGTGACGCGTCACGTTCGCCAGGTGGCCGAAAAACTACGGACGCTGCTCGCCGAGCCCATGGTCTTCGAAGGCAACAGACTGCAGGTCACGCCAAGCATTGGCATCGCCCTGATGCCTGATCACGGCGACACGCCGGCCGATCTGCTGAAGCGCGCCGACATTGCCCTATACCGAGCCAAAGACGCCGGGCGCAACGCTATTCAACTGTTCCGCACGACGATGCAAGAAGCCGCCATGGCACGTATGAAAATGGAAAGCGAGTTGCGGCTGGCGTTGCAGCGTCACGAATTCGAGTTACAGCTGCAACCCCAGGTGGACGCCCTCTCCGGTGCGGTGATTGGCGCGGAAGTTCTGCTCCGTTGGCATCAGCCGGAGCACGGCCCGCGCTCTCCGGCTCAGTTCATCGACGTGCTGGAAGAAAGCGGCTTGATTGTCGAAGTCGGCAACTGGGTCCTAAAAGAAGCCTGTCGAATCGGTGCATCGCTATTGGCCAGCGGTCTCGTACACGCTGACAATTTCAGTCTCTGCATCAACATCAGCCCGCGTCAGTTCCGGCAGAGCGAATTCGTCGAACGCATACTCGATGCGCTGAAGACAACAGGACTTCCACCCAAGATGGTGACGCTGGAGATCACCGAAGGCATCGTGATCCATAACCTGGACGATACCATCGCCAAGATGCGTCGCCTCTGCCGGCGCGGCGTGAGTTTCGCAATGGACGATTTCGGCACAGGCTACTCCTCGCTCACCTATCTGAAACGCCTGCCAGTGAGCCTGCTGAAAATCGACCAGTCCTTCGTTCGAGACGCGTTGGATGATCCCAACGACGCCGAGATCATCCGCGCCATCGTCGCGATGGCCCGGAGTCTGGAGTTGGAGGTGATCGCCGAAGGCGTCGAGCTGCAGGCACAGCTCGACCTGCTGCAATTGCAGGACTGCCATCTTTATCAGGGCTATCTGTTCAGTCGCCCCTTGCCGTTGGCCGAATTCAACGAGCTTTTGATATCGCACTCACAGGCCTAACGGGTTATCGGGGATAAAAAACGAAACCCCGCCAGATCGGCGGGGCTCATCATCAGTCCGAGGCAGCTCACGATGCCCCGTTGGCGGTCAGGCCTCTTCCAGCGCCAGACGCTCACCGTTGATCGGGATGCGCTTGGGCTTGGCCTCTTCCGGCACGACGCGCTCAAGCTCGATGTTCAGCAACCCATTGTTGAGGGCGGCGCCCTTGACCTCTATATGGTCAGCGAGGCGGAACGAGAGCTTGAATGCCCGCTGGGCGATGCCCTGGTGCAGGTAGGTAACGTGATCTCCACCGTTTTCCCGCTTTCCGCCGCTGACCGTCAGCACGCCACGCTCGACCTGCAGGTCCAGATCAGACTCCTGAAAACCTGCGGCTGCTACGATGATGCGGTATTGATCATCGCCGTGCTTTTCCACGTTGTACGGTGGAAACGAGCTGCTCGCCTCATTACGCGAGGCCGACTCGAACAGATCGTTGAAACGATCGAAGCCAATGGATTGGCGAAACAGTGGAGCCATCGAAAAACTGGTCATTTTGCTATCTCCTGATATTCAGCGAGTGGTTACCGCAGGACCCGAATTCGGCATCCTGTATCGCCGTAAATAGGAGCTAACTGACCTAATTCAAGACCGTTCGTCGGAGTCTTTTTATGTCCAGAGTCATGTTGATCACCGGCGCAAGCCGCGGCATAGGCGCCGCCACCGCCAGATTAGCAGCTGCCCAAGGCTATGCCCTGTGCCTGAACTACCATCACCGCCAAGACGCCGCAGAGCAATTGCTCGCCGAGCTTAAAGACGCCGGCACCCACGCCATCGCGGTAGCGGCCGATGTTGCTGAAGAAGCACAGGTTGACCGGTTATTCGCTACGATCGACACCGAGTTCGGCCAACTTGACGTGTTAGTCAATAACGCGGGCATGCTGGAACGCCAGATGCGCCTGGACGAAATGGACGCGGCGCGGCTGATGCGGGTATTGGCGGTCAACGTAATGGGTAGTTTTCTCTGCGCCCGCCAGGCAGTGAAACGCATGTCGACCCGTTACGGTGGCCACGGTGGCGCCATCATCAATGTCTCATCGATCGCCGCGAAACTCGGCGCACCCAACGAATACATCGACTACGCCGCTGCCAAGGGCGCGATCGACAGCATGACCCTAGGCCTGGCCAAGGAGGTTGCCGCCGAAGGCATTCGGGTCAACGCCGTGCGACCAGGCGTGATCCGCACCGAAATCCATGCCAGCGGCGGCGAGCCGGGACGCGTCGAGCGAGTCCAGTCCAGCGTGCCCATGGGCCGCGGCGGCGAGGCTGAAGAAGTGGCTGAGGCGATTCTCTGGCTCGCCAGTGAAAAGGCCAGCTACGCCAGCGGTGCGCTGCTGGATATCAGCGGAGGGCGCTAGGCGCACCGCAGAAACCACTGTTCAGACGGCGGCTTGGAAACCCGGCGCGGTGCCATCGAGCCCCAACAGGGCGTCGAGTCGTTCGCAATCATTCTCGCGCCGCAACTCGGCGAACAGCGAAACCGCTTGCGGATAGCTGCGCGTGAGCATGGACAGCCATTGTTTGAGGCGACCCGGCGCGTAGCGTGGAGCGATCTTGCGCCGCGCCTGCATCCAGAAGTCAGCGAGCAGCGGTTGAAGATCCTCCCAACTCATCGGCGCGACCGTTACACCCTGCTTCGCCGCGCTGATCTGACGCGCCAGATCCGGCCGACAGACCAGCCCGCGGCCCAGCATGATGTCTTCCACGCCGCTGACTTCTCGGCAGCGGCGCCAATCTTCCAACGACCAGATGTCGCCGTTGGCGAACACCGGAACCGTGACCACATCCTGAACTTTGGCGACCCATTCCCAATGGGCGGGCGGCTTGTAACCGTCGACCTTGGTCCGCGCGTGCACGACCAACTGCTCGGCACCGCCGTCAACCAGCGCCCGGGCGCAATCAAGCGCGCCATCCGGGCTGTCGAAGCCCAACCGCATCTTGGCGGTGACCGGGATGTGCGCAGGTACTGCCATGCGCACCTCGCGCAGAATCGCATGCAACAGCTCGGGCTCCTTGAGCAGCACGGCACCGCCGCGAGACTTGTTCACGGTTTTGGCCGGGCAGCCGAAGTTGAGATCGATGGCGGGCGCGCCGAGGGTACAGGCGAATGCGGCGTTATCGGCCAGGCAGAGCGGATCGGAACCCAGCAATTGCACCCGCAACGGCGTGCCGGCACGGGTTTTCGCATCGCTGTCGAGTTCAGGCGCAAGCTTGCGGAAACTGGATGGCGGTAGCAGACGATCCGACACCCGAATGAACTCGGTCACGCACCAGTCGACACCGCCAATGCCTGTAAGCACGTCGCGCAGAATTTCATCGACCAGGCCTTCCATCGGTGCCAAAGCAATTTGCATCAAAAACGGTCCGCTTTGAAAAGCTCCGCATTGTACGGAGCCGACGGGCACTTAGGAACGGTCCGGCGGACGCCGCCTGGCGTCCTATGGGTCCGTTTCGTCGTCGCGGTCTTCGATGGTATCGGTTCCTTTCGCTGCCCCCATACCGCCTGTGGCGCCCATGGCCCCGTTGCCCATGGTGCCTAATTCGGCGTCACTGTTCGTCTCTCCGTCACGGTCGACCATACCGTCCCGCTGGTTCTGAGTAGGATCCCGGATCTCGGACGATGGCCGCTCCATCGCATCGGTCCCCGTGGTGGATGGATTGGACAAATCGCCACCAGTCGGCCAGCGCGATGCCAGAGACAACCATCAAACCAGCGCTCATCAGCAGAATCTGATCAGCATGTTTTTCTCCACTTTCGTCGGTTCGATCAATCGTCGTTCTGATTGCCCAAGGTCCGGCGCGGGTGATGCTCCATGTCGATATCGTTGTCACCGTGACCTGATTCGCTGTGGGCCTTGCTTCTTCGTTGGTCCTCACGTTCGTTGCGATCCGCTTCGCGACGTTCGGGTAAACGCTCGATTCCCTCGCCCAGTCCCATGGAGCCATTACCCAAACTGCGATCAGCAGCGCCGGTGTTCTGAGCCAGCTGGATCGTGGCTGAGTCGACCGGGGTAGCTGCAACGCCTGTGCCCGCGACGAGTCCAGCCACGGATCCAAGCGCGATTAGCAAATAAGTCCGCATACGTTCTCCTTTTCAGAATCGCGACACTTTTTAGGCAACCCAAGCGATCAGCCGTGCGCTATCAGTCAATGCCACCGACCAATGGCAAGCGGAACCGTTGAGCCGACCCTGGGGTCCGATTTATTGAGAGCAGTAGATCTCGGGGTTAGAAAGGAATCCAACATGATCGCACCCGCACTGGTAATCCTCTTGATGATCATTGGCTGGAGCGCCGCCGCATTCGCCATGCTTTGGGGGATGTTGCGAATCGCTCGCTACCATCACAGGTCCGGACTCGATGCACCACGACACCGGCGAATTCGACCCGTAACGGGAAATCCGGCATCAACGTTTCGCTAAGCGCCTGAAGAAAATACACTTTCGCTCAATTAAGCCGTGACAGAACCACCGAAAGCTGTAGAATGCCGCCCCACAGACGCGGGATGGAGCAGTCTGGTAGCTCGTCGGGCTCATAACCCGAAGGTCGTCGGTTCAAATCCGGCTCCCGCAACCAATTACGAAAAAGGCCACTCATGCGAGTGGCCTTTTTTCGTTTCGGCAGGCCGCAAGCAACACCGCACAGCCACGCTGCTGTTGCGAGCGGAACAGCTAAGCAACTGAATAAAAAAGCTTTCTTTTCAGCTCGAGGTTGACAGAGGCACCTTAGCCTGTAGAATGCCGCCTCACAGACGCGGGATGGAGCAGTCTGGTAGCTCGTCGGGCTCATAACCCGAAGGTCGTCGGTTCAAATCCGGCTCCCGCAACCAAATACGAAAAAGGCCACTCTTGCGAGTGGCCTTTTTCGTTCCTGCCTGCAGGCACCTGCTTAACAGTTCTGAAGCCCCTCCTCTACTCTCTAGTCTCTAACCCGCCTAGTCGCTCGCCGCTTCGCTCGTTTAAAGTCGGCCTCGTGCTACTTACTTTGTTCTCAATATGGATAGATCATTCGGCTTAGTTCTATCGGCGTATATCCCTTAAAAACTTCCTTTATTGTCGATGCTCACCGCAGCTGTTATTCATTTGTCTATCAATGGATTACGACAAGCGGTCAAAAGATCCATAAAAAAATCAACGCTTTCATCTTGACTGCCGCCTGGTTCTGAATGATAACTAGATCACACAAATGAAAAGGACGTTTCCCGAGCCGCAAGCCAGATAAAGCCAGGTATTGCAGCCAAGAAGTGCGCAGGGATGGCATCCCCGTTACAGCTTATTTGCTGTTCTGCGCCAACAATATTTTACATCTTAGCTTCTCTCGAACCCCAGCCGAGTGCGGTAGCTTTGCCTAGAAGCCACGCCGTACCTAGTGGATACCGGGTTGGGGCATCGTTCTGGAAGCAAGCCAAATGACGGCAAAACCGGCAGTGGCGGTAGCATTGCCCAATAAAAAACGGGCATCGCAGGACATCCTTTTTGAATTAGCGATTAATCAGCCATTACGGTGATTATTTGGCGTTCGCTATTACTGTTAAGTTTTAATTTCGGTTTGCGCAGACAGCACCGCTCCCGGCTTTACTAGTTCATCCGTATATCCATTCGGAGTTCATCGTGAATATCCAATTCCGCAGCCTCAATAGCGAAGCGCAACAATTAATCGCCAAGGAAATGAACGTAAAGGGAAGCTCCTGCATCGCAAACTTTTTCACTCAAGAACAATTATCTTCATTGCAGCAATATGTCGGGATCGATGCTGACAAACATAATGGCCAGTACTTCGCCCACCACGGTGGAACTGAGATAGAAAGTTCTCTAATAGGCGTCCTAGGCGCGGCGCCGGAATTTCGCGAGCTACTGGCGAGCATTTACCAGACTGGCACTGGAAAAGCCGCTTACAGCGACGAGATTCTCAAGGTACTTCGCTGCGTACAGGGCAATTCCGGTCGTCGCGAATCCAATTGCTTTCATTACGACGCAAGTCTTGTGACGGTGCTATTGCCCATCGTAATCCCTCAGAACGGTACTGATCGGGGCGATCTGATCATTTTTCCCAATCTTCGCCGCGTGCGCTCGAATGTGCTGTTCAACGTGTTTGAGAAAGCGCTGCTGCAGAACGCACTGAGTCGAAAGCTGATAACTACTGCCATCCGCCACCATCTGTTGAAGCCGGAAAGACTGCAACTGGTTCCGGGCAATCTCTATCTGTTCTGGGGCTACCGCACGCTGCATGCAAACGAGCCCTGCGACCCCGCCAGCCGCCGCGCAACCGCCATCTTGCACTATGGCGATCCCCATGCCGGCAGCTTTGCGACCCGCATGATTCTCAAGCTGAACCAGCGCCGTGCCCGGCGCGCGACAGCCCTCGGCACGCAGCCGACCGCATGACCGAAGCGCGGCTACGCCATTAGCTTTCGCTTCCTGATCTCGATGCGACAACCGATAAGGACATCGCGATGATCAATGTCACCAAATCGTATCTGGGCAACAAAACCAAATTTCTAGGCTATGTGGACAGCATCTATGCATCCGGGTGGCTGACCAATCACGGGCCGCTGGTCACCGAACTGGAGGATCGCCTGCGCGATTACCTGGGTGTCCGAAACATCATCCTCACCAACAACGGCACGCTGGCGCTGCAGATCGCCTATCGGGCATTGAACCTGTCCGGCAGCGCCATCACGACCCCGTTCAGCTTCGTGGCCACCACCAGTTCGCTGCAGTGGGAAGGCATTCGGCCGATCTTTGCCGACATCGACAGAGCCACCTGGAATATGGATCCACAGGCGATAGAGGCTAGGATCGACCACGACACCTGCGCGATCGTCGCCACTCACGTTTTCGGCAATGCGTGTGACGTGGAAGGCATCGCGCAGATCGCCGAGCGGCATCGCCTCAAGGTGGTCTATGACGGCGCCCACGCATTCAGTGTGCGTTACAAAGAGCGCTCGGTATTCAATTGGGGCGATATCAGCACGCTCAGTTTCCACGCAACCAAGCTCTTCCACACCATCGAAGGCGGGGCCATCGTCACCAATGACGATGCGTTGGCCGCCAGGATTCGTCTGCTGTGCAACTTCGGCATCGTCGACACCGACATCGTCGACGGAATCGGCATCAACGCCAAACTCAACGAATTTGCCGCCGCCATGGGCCTGTGCATCCTCGACGACATGGCAATGATTCTCGAACAGCGGGAGGAAATCGCCAGATGCTATGAAGAACAGCTCGGTGATCACTTCGATCTGCAGCACCAGCAGCCTGGCTCCCAACGCAACCATAGCTATTTCCCAATAGCACTGGCGAACGAAGAGCAATTGCTACGTTGTCGCGTAGCGCTGAATGCCAAGGGCATCAACCCAAGACGCTATTTCTATCCCTCCCTGGATACCCTCGGCTATCTGCAGCCGCAACCGCCGCAAATACAGTCGCGATCTTTGAGCCGCCGAGTGCTATGCCTGCCGATCTATCCCGGCTTGCCGCGGCATATCCAGAACACCGTGATCCAGACGTTGCTACGCGAAGCAGCGGGACGTGCCCAGCGGCAAACCGAGCGTTTCTGGCCGCAGGTAAACGCAAGCGGGTTGATGGAACAGCACCTCGGCCTGCCCGATACCGAGTTCAAGAACATTTATTGATCCATTCTCGGCGGCCCGATTACATGTCAGATCGAAAGCTATCGATGATCCGCAATACCGGCCTGAGCTACGCCGGGCAGGCATACGCGCTGCTCATCGGCATTCTCATTCTGCCTTTCTATCTCGGACATCTGGGCGCGGAGGCCTACGGCCTGATCGGTTTCTTCGCGGTGCTTCAAGCCTGGCTGCAACTGCTGGACGCGGGCCTGTCGCCCTCGCTGGTGCGTCAGATCGCCCATTTCCGCGGACGGCAGAACACCGCGGCACAGCGCTACGAACCGGGGCAACTGCTGCGCTCGTTCGAAATTATTTTCCTGCCTCTGGCATCGCTGACGGTGCTGGCTGTTCATTTTTCGAGCGGCTGGATCGCTCATCAGTGGCTGCAAGCGCAGGAGTTGAGCGCGGCCACGATCGTCCATTGCATCAGCCTGATGGGGCTGATGATTGGCCTGAAGCTGTACGCCACCCTTTATAAAAGTGGATTGCAGGGGCTCGAGCTGCATGCATGGCTGAACGGCGCGAATATCCTGATCGCCACCCTGCGCTATTTCGGAGGCCTGTTTCTGGTAGCCAACATCAGCCAGGACCCCCTGGATTTCTTTCTCTTCCAGACGGTGGTCGCGCTGATCGAAACGCTGTTGTTCGCGGCCAAGGCTTATAGGTTGATGCCCAACCCCAGATTGCTGACCGGCTTCGACTGGGCAGTGGTCAAGCCAGTGCTGCCGTTCGCCGCCGGCATGTCGCTCACCTCGGTACTGTGGATCATCCTGACGCAGCTGGACAAAGTGCTCCTTTCCAACGTGTTGCTGCTCAAGGAATACGGCTATTTCTCGCTGGTCGCACTCATGTCCACCGGAATCATGACGCTCACCAACCCGTTGGTGCAGACGTTACTGCCGCGCATGACGATGCTGGTCGCCGAAGGCAGGATCGCCGACATGCAGGCGCTTTATCTGAATGCCACCCGGTTCGTCTGCAGCCTTCTGTTTCCGTTAGCGGGCGTCATCGCCTTTCATTCCGCCGAGCTGATCTTCGCCTGGACCGGCGATGAAGAAGCGGCGCAATGGAGCCGTCTGGTGCTGCCCTGGTATGTGCTCGGCAGCGCAATCATGGCGGTCACCGCGTTCCAGTTCTATCTGCAATACGCCCACGGTCAGTTACGCCTCCATGTCTGGTTCAGCCTGATCAGCGCTGCGCTCAGCATCCCGCTGGTGGTATATGCGGCACTCGAGCATGGCGTTTATGGCGCAGCGCTGGCCTGGTTCGGGCTGCGCATGCTGACCTTCCTGATCTGGCCGCCGGTGGTACATAAGCGCTTTGCCGCCGGCGTGCACCGCCAATGGCTTCAGGATTTGCTGCGCATCACGGCCATGACCGGCCTGGGCTTATTGATCGGCGAACCCGTGTTCGCGGCGATCGCCAGCGAAAACCGCTTCGACATCTTTTTGGGATTGGCCGTCAGCGGTCTGATCTGCCTGATGCTAGTCGCTTTCACCTCTAAGCCCGTCGTGTTGCGGCTTTACGTACTGATGACCAAGTCGAGTGTTTGATGGATATTCAACCAAAGCGTGAAGATGAGGTGATGGCAGCCTGGGGCACCGGATGTGAACCACGGGTGAGCATCGTTTGCCTGGCCTACAACCACGCACCTTTCATAAGGGAAACGCTGGACGGCTTCCTCCAGCAGGAAACGGATTTCCCCTTCGAGGTGATCGTCCATGACGACGCTTCGACCGACTCTACCGCCGCGATCATCCGTGAATACGCGGCGCGCTACCCGAGTCTGATCAATCCGATTTATCAGCGCGAAAACCAGTATCGCCAGGGCGTGACGGTCAGCACGCAACTGTTCGCACAGGCGCGGGGGAGGTATATCGCCTATTGCGAAGGCGATGATTACTGGACAGATCCGCGCAAGCTGCAGATACAGGTCGACTTTCTCGAACAGCATCGTGATTACGTGATGACGTACCACGACGCCTTTATGTTCAACGATAAAGGCGTGGTCCGTAGCCCGCATATGCAGGGCAAATTGCGCCGGGATGCCAGTGCCCGCCAACTGATGCAGGCCCGCCCTGTCTCCACCCTGACGGCATGCTTTCGTAATCTGCTGCAGGAGCTGCCGCCGGAACTGCGCGGCGTCGAGGTGCTGGATATCTGCTGGTGGTCGCTGCTCGGCGCCTATGGCAAGGGCAAGTTCATCGATGAAATAAAGCCCGCCGCCTATCGCGTGCACGAGGGCGGGATCTTTTCCATGCGCAGCAGCAAGCAACGCATCCAGATGTCCATGCACGCCTATTACAGCCTCGCGCGCTATTACCAACGGATCGGCAACCAGTCGCTCTACGAATATTTCATGATCCAGGTCTTCTCCCAGGCCCTGGCGTCGATATCCCCGCTCAGCAAGCTTCAGGCGCTGGGCCAGATATTCCAGAACATCAGCATCAATCTGATACGCAGACTGACGCCCGGCGCCTGACCGGGATGGCTGACCTTTGTCGCACCGATGGCGCAACACTCAAGGAAGGACCCGCAATGACTGTAATGGCACGCTCTTCGCTGGAATACGAGGGAGACAATCGCATCGATCTGGCGCGCATTCTGCGCGTGGCGTTCGATCACAAAGCACTGATTTTCACCATCACCGCCTTCTTCGCCCTAGTCGGCGTTGCCTATGCGATCGTCGCTACGCCCGTTTATCGGGCTAGCGCGATGATCCAGATCGAACCGAAGAAGGCTGGGATAACCGGTGTTCCGGAAGCCATCGCCAGGCCAAACTCGGTTTCCCAGGCGGTGACCGAAATCGAGCTGATCAAGTCGAGGTCGGTCCTGGGACGCACGGTTGGCGCCCTGAAACTCTATATCAACACCCGTCCCAAATACTTCCCGATCCTCGGCAGCTACATGGCGCGCCTACACGATCCGGAAAAGGACGGCGAGCTCGCCACGCCGCTGCTGGGCATGGACAGTTACGCCTGGGGCGGAGAGAAGCTGGTGGTGTTTCAGCTGGACGTACCCGAAGCCTATCTAGGTGAAAAGCTGACCCTGCGTGCCGGCACTGCAGGCGCATTCGGCCTGTATGACGAGGATGAGCAACTGCTCCTGAGCGGTAAAACCAACGAGGCCATAAGACACGAGGGGTTCCGCGTCCAGATCGCCGAACTCAAGGCCCGCCCGGGGACGGAATTCTTCGTCGTGCGCAGCCGCCCGCAGACCACAGCGCTGGACTACCAGAGGCAGTTGAAGGTGGGTGAAGCCGGCAAAGATTCGGGAATCATCTATCTCACCCTGGAAGACCCGGACGCGGACAAGGCCAACCACGTGCTCGACCAAATCAGTCGCCTCTATGTGCGCCAGAATATCGAGCGCAGCTCCGCCGAGGCCG
The DNA here is from genome assembly GCF_000590475.1 of Stutzerimonas stutzeri. NCBI lineage: Bacteria > Pseudomonadati > Pseudomonadota > Gammaproteobacteria > Pseudomonadales > Pseudomonadaceae > Stutzerimonas > Stutzerimonas stutzeri. Next base: position 2,910,372 of record NZ_CP007441.1, read on the forward strand.
CGCAACGCCTGGAGTTCCTGCGCTCGCAAGTACCGCTGGTACGCAAGGAGCTGGAAAAGGCCGAAGCCGCGCTCAACGCTTATCAGACCAGCGCCCAGTCGGTAGACATCAGCATCGAGACCAAAGGCGTATTGGATCAGATCGTCGCGCTGGAATCGCAAATCTCCGAGCACAACCTCAAGCGCACGGAATACAACCAGCTCTATACCCCTGAGCACCCCACCTATCAGACGTTGATGACCAAGATCGGTCAGCTGCAAGCACAGAAAAGCGCGCTGATGAGCAAGATCGATACCCTGCCGATGACCCAGCAGGAACTGTTGCGCCTGAATCGCGACATGCAGGTCACGACCCGCACCTACACGCTACTGCTGGACAAGGCTCAGGAGCAGGACATCCTGCGTGCGGGTACGATTGGCAACGTGCGCATCATCGACAGTGCCTACGCCGTGGTAGAGAAGCCGGCCAAGCCCATCAAACCCCTGGTGGTGCTGATCGCCATATTCGTCGGGTTGCTGGTGTCAGCGCTGGTGATTCTGATACGACAGGTGTTCTATCGCGGCATCGAAAGCCCCGAGACGATTGAGCACCTGGGTATTCCGGTGTATGCCGCGCTGCCGTTCTCGGCGAAACAGGAGCACCTGTACCGCCTGAGGAAAATCCACGATGGGCGAAGCAAGCTGCTGGGCGGAGCGGATCCGGCGGACCTGGCCATCGAGTCACTGCGCAGCCTGCGCACCAGTCTCAAGTTCGCCATGCTCGAGGCACGTAATCGGACCCTGGTGATCACCAGCCCCACCCCCTCAGTGGGCAAATCCTTCGTTTCCAGCAACTTGGCTTCGGTCATCGCCCAGGCGGGCCAGCGAGTATTACTGATCGATGCCGACATGCGTCGCGGCTATCTCGCCGGGATGTTCGGTCTGGAGCCACGCCAAGGTCTGTCCGACGCATTGGCCAGCGGGCTGCGTCTCGCGGCGGTGACCAACAAGACCGACCAGGCCAACCTGCACTTCGTCGCCAGCGGTTTTTCCGCACCCAACCCGTCCGAGCTGCTGATGCACGACAACTTCGCCAAGTTGCTCAAGGAGGCGGAGCGGGAATACGACTTCGTCATCATCGATACGCCCCCAGTGTTGGCCGTAACCGATGCCGTGCTGGTCGCACAGCTGGCTGGCACCTGTCTGCTGGTCGCGCGTTACGGGCTGAGCACGGCCAGTCAGGTCGAGACGTCAAAGCGGCGTCTGGCACAAAACGGCGTATTGCTCAAAGGCGCCATCTTGAATGGCGTCAAGCGCAGGGCCTCGAGCACCGCCTATGAAACCGGCGCCTACGGTTATTACAGCTATTCTCAGAAAGTCTGACACATGCGAGGGAAACGCCGTGTTCGGAACCGCTGCCATGATGCAACCTTATCTGTTCCCCTACCTTGGCTATTTTCAGCTGATCGCCCATAGCGACGTCTTCGTGTTGGGTGACGATCTGCAGTACGTCAAGGGCTCGTGGATAAACCGTAACCGAGTGCTGGTGAACGGGCAGCCGCAGCTGATCACCTTTCCCTTGCGCAAAGGTGGCGGATTCGACCCGATCAATCAGCGTTGGCTGTGCGATGACTTCCCACGTGAAGCCCAGAAGTTGCTGAGAACACTGGAGCTCGCCTACTCCCGCGCCCCGTACCGGGCCGAAGCGATTTCGCTGATCCGCCAGATCCTGACGCACCCGGATCGCAACCTGGCCCGCTTTACCGAGCACGCCATCCGTTGCATCTGCGCCTATCTGGACATCACGACACCGATCCGTATCGGCTCCGAGATGGGGCTGCCGGCCCGCATGGACAAGCAGGAGCGGGTCATTAGCATCGCCAAAAAGCTGGGTGCGGCGCTTTATATCAACCCCATCGGTGGCGTGGCGCTTTACTGCCCGGCCCTTTTCCGAGCTCACGGGCTGTCGTTGCGATTTCTGCGCATGGACGACCTCAGCTATCCACAGTTCAACCAGCCGTTCGTGCCTTCGCTGTCGATCATCGACGTGTTGATGTTCAACAGCCAGAAAGATGCACAGGCCCTGCTCAAGCGCTTTTCGCTGGTGGAAGGGATCGAGCAACAGTCGGCGCTGCGGGCATAAGCGGTATCGACAAATACGGACATCAGCAACCTCCCCTATGGAAGGCAGGTTTCACATGACAGCACTTGGCAGCAATCCCCGCTGGTACCTGATTCAAACCAAACCCCGCCAAGAGGCGCGTGCTGAACAGCATCTGCAACGCCAGGCATTCGAGTGCTACAGGCCGCAGCAGCCCAGCGGCAACGGCAACGGCAAGACACAAGAGCCGCTGTTTCCGGGCTATCTGTTCATCCGCCTCGATCGGAAGCTGGACAACTGGTATCCGATTCGCTCGACCCGTGGCGTCGCCCGGGTGGTGTCCTTCGGCGGCGAACCGACGCCGGTCAGGGACGAGCTCATCGAACAACTGCGTCAGCGCCTCGCGGTCCCGCCCGAAAAGCTGCAGTTCCAACCCGGCGAACGCGTGCAACTGCAGGGAGGCGGCTTCAGCGATCTCGAGGCGATCTTCGTCAGCGCCGATGGTCAAGAGCGTTCAGTGATCCTGCTGAAACTGTTGCAGCGTGAGCAGAAAGTCCGCGTGCCAACGCACTACCTCAGCGGTTGCGGCGTGGCTCCCGGGCTTGCGCTTGGCTGCGGCGCCGATTGAATCAGAGGCTGTGAACATGAAGATCTTATTTCTGCATAGTCTCTATGAACCCCATGTGGGCGGCGGCGCGGAGATCGTCGTGCGGCAGCTGGCCGAAGGGCTGCAGGTCCGTGGTTTTGACGTAGCGGTGCTGGTCACCGGCCCGGATACCGGCGTTCAAGAGGAAACGTTAGGCGGCGTACGGATCTATCGCGCCGGCCTGCATAACCTTTACTGGCATTTCACCCAGAACAGGCCCAGCTCGTTGCTGCGCCTCGGCTGGCATTACCGGGATCGTTACAACCGCAGCATGCGCCTGCATGTTCGCGAGGTAATCGCGCGCGAACAACCGGACCTGGTGATGTGCCACAACCTGACTGGTTGGTCGGTCTCGGCGTGGGACGAAATCGCTGCTGTGGGTGTGCCGATCGTTCAAGTGCTGCACGATCTCTATTTGCTGTGCCCTAAGGACACCATGTTCAACAAAGGCCGCAGCTGCGAGCGGCAGTGCACTCTCTGCTCGGCCTTTCGGCGGAATCACGCCGCGGCGTCGGCTCAAGTGAATGCGGTGATCGGTGTCAGCCGCTTCGTTCTGGACCGACTCACCGCTCAAGGCTACTTCGGCCGAGCCAGCCGCCATGTGGTGCATAACAGCATCGTGCCGAGCGCCAGTGCGCCTCCCGAGCGCCACAGCCACAGCGGGCTGCTGCGTTTCGGCTATATCGGCACGCTGTCGGAAAACAAGGGAGTGGGCTGGCTGATCGAGCAATTCCAGCAGCTTTCGATCGACGCCACTTTGGAAATCGCCGGGCGCGGCAAGCTGGACTACGAGGCGCATCTCAAGGCGCAGGCCGATCCGGCCAAGGTCCGTTTTGTCGGCTACCAGAATGCCAACGCCTTCATGCGCAATATCGATGTGCTGGTGGTGCCGTCGATATGGGCCGAGCCCTTCGGCCTGGTCGCCGTCGAGGCCTGCGCACAGCACCTGCCCGTCATCGCGACGAGCATGGGCGGCCTGCGGGAAATCATCGAGGACAACCACAATGGGCTGCTCTGTACACCGGCCGACCCTGACTCGCTCGGCCGAGCGATGCTCAAACTCTACCTGGACAGCGGCCTGCGCCAGCGGTTGTCGCGACAGGCACGCGCCAGCGTTGCGCCTTTTTTGAACATGGAGCGAATGCTCGATCAGTACCAATCGATCCTGCATACCGCGCTACACGGCCGGAGAGCCCACGATGCCCCCGAGTTCGCTGACCATCACGCGCCCCAGGTCGAGCCCACTGGCGATTGACAAGCCAACCCTGCTGACGTTGATCGCGGCCTCGCTGCTGGTCAGCGAAACCTTTGCTGGAGCGCTGCGCTATTACCTGGACATGGCCGGCATCTCCGCCCTGCTCTATCTGCCGAAGCTGGCATGCCTGGCCGCGGTTGCGCTGGAACTGCCGCGCGCGCGAAACAAGCCAGGGGTATGGCTGGTGTTGTTTGCATTGGCGGTCTCAGGCTTGTTGGCATTGCTGCACGGAGCCGCGCTGATCAACGTCGGTTTCAGCTTGTTCATCTACATTCCGCTGTTGTTCGGGCTGTTCTGCGGCCGCTACCTGGAATGCAGAGCCGGCCTGCTGGGTTGGGCGGCCGGGCTATGCCTGGTGGCCTCGCTGCTCGGCATCGCACTGGACATGTTCACCAACGTGCCCTGGAAGGGCTACAGCTACATGATGGGCGACGTCGAGCTGACCGCGAACAAGTCCTGGGCCTTCGGCAGTACCGATCGTCTCGCCGGCTTTGCCCGGATGTCGACCAATCTGGCGGTGATGATCGCGCTGTACAGCTTGTATCTGGCAGCGTTTCTGCAGTCGCGCCTGCTGCGAATGCTGCTTTACCCGCTGGCCTTTGGCGCGATCTTCCTCACGACCAACAAGTCCACAGCGGCGGCTTACCTGTTGACCTTGATGATGCTGTTCCTTGCCGGCTACCGCATGCCCAGCGCTACGGCATTTTTCATCGCGGTGCTGATGGGCATGGCTCTGCCAATTGCCAGCCTGTTGCTGAACATCCCGCAAAGCGAAGCCTATAGCGCCAGCTTGCTTGCGTCCTTCAACGACCGCCTGATCAACAGCTGGCCGAACTTCATCGACGTGGTCACCCATGAAGGCTGGGCTTGGTGGGGCGCGGGGTTCGGTGCGGTCGGCAGCAGCGCAGCGGCCTTTCCGCTGGCCTGGCTGGAATTGCTGAGCATCGCCGACAACACGGCGCTGTATCTCTGGGGGATGCTCGGTGTGTTCGGCGTGCTGCTGTATCTGCTGTTTTTTCCCTTGCTGCTGCGCCTGCACGATCGCGGCCCGCCCATCCGTCACGCCCTGCTGGGCATCGTCTTCTGTACCTGCCTGATCGGCTGGGCGACCGACGTATTGGAGGTGACCACCGCCACCCTGTTCCTCGGCATGGCGATCGCCCACGCCCTGATGCCGCGGGAGGTGCAGCATCAAGGGATGCACAACCCGATCGCTCTCGAGAAACCGTATGTCTATAGACCCAGGGACGGCCAGCCATGAACACCCGCCTTCTTTTTTGCCGTTTGGCGATTGTCGCGGCCATGTCGGGCGTGGCATTGCAGGCATCGGCACTGGAACCTGAAGAACCCTTTATCCTCGGCGTCGGCTCGCATGACCTGCATTTGCGCGACAGTCGCAGCCAGGGCAACCAGTTGTTGCGGGACGCCGGTATCGAGTCGATACGAACCGACGCGCACTGGGCATTTATCGAACGTAAGCGTGACCAGCTCAAGGTGGAGCCGCACTGGGATCGCTATCTCGCCGGTACCGAGGCACAGGGGCTCGATAACATGTTCATCCTGGGGTACGGCAATCGTTTTCATGGCGACGGAGAAAAGCCACGCAGCGAACCGGTACGCGCCGCCTTCAACCGTTACGTCGCGTTCGTTGCCCAGCAGTTTCGGGGCCGCATCAAGCATTACGAAATCTGGAACGAGTGGGACGTCGAGGACCCGAGCGATCCTCAGTTTACTCAGGACTATGCTCGGCTGATCGCCGATGCGGCAGGCATCATTCGCCAGTACGATCCCGACGCCAAAGTGTTGGCCGGCGCGGTAACCACCAAAGGCATCGAGTCCGGTTTCGCCCTGCGCCTGATCGAGAACGGCGTAATGCAATCGATCGACGGCCTCTCGCTGCACCCGTACGTCCATTGCCGCGGCCGGGGCAAAAACACTCCGGAGGCGTGGATCGAGTGGCTCGCCGAAGTCGACCTGGAACTGTCCAGCGCTGCGGGCCAACCGGTGCCCCTGTACCTGACGGAAATGAGCTGGCCGGCCTATCAGGGTTCCTGCGGCATCGACGAAAACATGCAGGCCGCCTACTTGGCGCGCAGTTTACTGCTTGTCAGGACGCTGCCCAACGTGAAAGGAATGTGGTGGTACGACTTCCGAAACGACGGGACCGACAAGCGTGAGCGAGAGCATAACTTCGGCTTGGTCCGCCAGGACTACAGCCTGAAACCCGCGTATCGGGTGCTCGAGGCGATCAGCCCGATCGTCCAGCATTACCAGTTCCTTGGCCATAGCGATAAAACAGGGAATAACACCGTCCTGATGCGTTTCGGCAATGCAGAAGAGCAGCTTCTTGTCGCCTGGAGCACCGACCAGGACCGCACCGTAAGCATCGAATCCGCGGGCAAGGCCACCGGCCCGCTGGAGTTGATTGATACCGCGCACCCGGAGAACGGCCGAACGCAGGGCGAAACGGTGTGGACATGCACGGCCGATGCGAGCACCTGTACCGCCAGTGTCGAGCTCAATGGATTCCCCAAAATCATCAGCCTCGGCAAGTCCGCTGCCGCTGCGGCTCGCACCAATCCCTAGCAGAAGATCTCGATTCGGAACTGTGTTTGAAAAGAGGAATTTCAGATGATTGTGATCAATGCTCGCTTTTTGACCCAGGACATACGAGGAGTACAGCGCTTCGCAGAGCAGATCAGTCTGCAGCTCAAAACCTTGCGCGACGATCTGGTTTTCGTCGCGCCCAAGGATATCCGCCTGCACGACAGTGCCGAGCAGTTGCAAGTGCGCCGTATCGGTCGCCATCGAGGCCATCTTTGGGAGCAGGTTGACCTCCCGCTGTGGCTAGCACGCAATGGCAGCCCACCGCTGGTCTCGCTATGCAATACCGCCCCCCTGGCGTACAGCAACCAGGTCGCGACCCACCATGACATCACCTACGTCAGGCACCCGGAAAGCTACTCGAAAGCGTTCCGGTTCACCTATCGCAACCTGACGCCACTCTTATTCAAACGAATCAAGGCCTTGATTACCGTGAGTGAATTTTCCCGGAAAGAAATAGCGCGTTTCTACGGCTATCCGGCACGCCATATCTGGGTCGTGCCCAACGCAGTCGATGCACGCTTCCAACCCTTCTGCGCAGAACAATGCCCCCGTAGCTCGGCGCCCTATCTCCTGGCCGTGTCCTCTCACAGCGCCCACAAGAATTTTGCCAGGATGGTCGCGGCATTCATCCGAATGGAAGGCCTGGAGGACGTTGAGCTACGCATCATTGGCGACTCGAGTCGAATATTCTCCGGCAGCCTCCACGATGTTGCCGGCAGCCGACGCATCCGCATGCTTGGCCGACTCACCGATGAAGAACTGGTGGAGGCCTATCAGGGCGCAACCGCCTTCGTGTTCCCATCTGTCTACGAAGGTTTCGGCATTCCCCCGCTCGAAGCACAGGCCTGCGGCTGCCCGGTCATTGCAGCACGCGCCGCCTCCATTCCCGAGGTGCTGGGCGACAGCGCCCTGTACTTCGACCCGCTGAAGGTCAAGGACATCGCCGACTGCATGCAGCGGGTCATGCGCGACGAGGCCTTGCGCCAAAACCTGCGTCGGCGTGGCAAGGCGAACGTGGCGCGGTACTGCTGGAATTCGTCGGCTCAACAGGTCTCCCGGTTGATCGACATGGCATTCACCGGCGTACGCGACGGCAATAAAGCAGACCTGCAGCGACTCCCCTTCAGCCAGCCGAAGCTCTAGTCCACGCGGTCGCCGACAGCGTCGCCTGTTACCTGCATTCACAGCGACCCCCGACACCGCTGCGGCACTTCAATATTCCAGTCACCGAATCTCGACGACTGATCCCTGTTGATACCCCTCCTATCCTGAAAGGCTAATCGTATGAAAATCGCCATTGTTCATGACTGGCTAGTGACCTATGCCGGCGCCGAACGGGTGCTTGCCGGGCTGCTGGACACCTGGCCGGAAGCCGACCTGTTTGCCGTGATCGACTTTCTTTCCGATGAAGATCGCAGCAGTCTCGGTGGCAAGCGCGCCACCACCACCTTCATTCAGCAGCTACCCAAGGCAAAGACGCACTACAAGAAGTACTTGCCACTAATGCCGCTGGCCATCGAACAACTCGACATGTCGGCTTATGACCTGGTGATTTCCAGCAGCCACGCCGTGGCGAAGGGCGTGCTCACCGGGCCGAATCAGTTGCACATCAGCTACGTACACTCGCCGATCCGCTACGCCTGGGACCTTCAGCATCAGTATCTGCACGAAGCCAGCCTGGATCATGGTTTCAAGGCCAAACTGGCGCGCATGCTGCTGCACTACATGCGCATGTGGGACCAGCGCACCGCCAGCGGCGTGGACGAGTTCATCGCCAACTCGCATTTCATCGGCCGGCGCATCAACAAGAGCTATCGGCGTGAATCAACCGTCATTTACCCGCCCGTCGATACCCGCCAGTTCACGCTGTATGCGGATAAGGAGGACTACTATCTGACCGCATCACGGATGGTGCCCTACAAGCGCATTCCAATGATCGTCGAGGCATTTTCCCGAATGCCCGACAAAAAGCTGATCGTCATCGGCGCCGGGCCCGAAATGGAGAAGGCAAAGGAGCTCGCAACGCCAAACGTGACGCTGATGGGTTATCAGAGTTTTGCAGTACTGCTACATCACATGCAGCGCGCACGGGCATTCGTATTCGCCGCGGAAGAGGATTTCGGAATCGCACCGATCGAAGCCCAGGCATGTGGCACGCCCGTCATCGCCTACGGACGAGGTGGTGTACTTGAAACCGTTCGGGGCATCGATCATCCGGAGCCGACTGGCGTGTTCTACCCAGAGCAGACGCCAGAGTCGCTGATCGCCGCGATCGCAGAGTTCGAATCGGAAGCACATCACATCTTTCCTGACGCATGCCGAGCCAGTGCAGAACGTTTTTCAACCGAACGATTCAGGCAGGAGATTAAGGCGTTCGTAGATACTAGGGTTCGAGAGGTTTCGTTGCTTCAAGGGCAGGAGGCGCTGTTGCACCGAACGACCGTAACTCCGGCAAGCCTCACACCGGTTTACCCCGCCGCGGTGCCAATGAAGCAAGCCTGACCAAAACCTCATCTCAATTGCGAGGTTTCAAGGATGAACACTGCAACCCAATGCGTCCGCACCACCTGCGTGCTGAGCTTCGCCCTGCTGATCTGCGGGACGACCATCGCCACACAAATCTCCGAACACGCCCAGAGACCGCTGTATCCGAAGGGGTACGAAAGCCTGGCACGGGACACGTCTGGCTGCGCCAGCGGCGAATCCCGAGCGGTCATATCGGATCATGGCGTTCGCCAGACTGCCCTCCCCTGCAATGAAAGCAGTCGCCCCGCAAGACTCGCTCCGTCCCCTGTGCACCTGGCGAGGCCGCTATCCGATAGGCAGTACATTCGCTCCGGCGACGGCATCCGCTACTCGTTCTAACCCTGCGACTTTTGGAGGTTCCATGGACAGTGAAGACCTGAACAAGCAATCGCTGATTTACGCAGACGGCTATTCGTACACCGAAGTATTCCGGGCACCCGAACTACCGGGAATGCCCAACGGCAGCCGTTTGGTCAGCGTATTTCACGCCTTTTTTACCGCAGAACGAGAAAACGACATTCTCGACACCGATCCGATCGCGCGAAAGAGGATGGAAACCTCCAGCGGCTGCTGAATGCCGGACCCCACGCTCACCATTGCGGGGACACAAGCGCCTCGTCAGACGGCGTTCCTGTCGCTGAAATAGCGATCGCTCCCCTCCCGACTCATGCAGAGCTCCCAATGACTCCGAAAACCTCCTTGGTGACTGTGACCTATGGAGATCGGCTGGCTTATTTGCAGCAGCTGATCGAGCGCGCGCTGACGTTCGTCGAAATCGACGAAGTGATCGTCGTGAGCAACGCCGCGCTCGCACCGCTGGAACAACTATCAGAGCGCTGGCCTGGGAAGGTCAGATTGATTCAGCTGCAACACAATACCGGCTCGGCGAATGGCTATGCCGTGGCGCTCGAAGCCGCGCTGGCCGGCGGCGCCGACTACATCTGGATGATGGACGACGACAACGCTCCGACTGCCGCCGCAGTGTCGATCCTGCATCGCGAGATTGCGCGTCTCGGCGGCCTGATCGGTCCGGATCGGGTGGCGGTACTGGGCTATCGGGCGACGCAGCAGGCCGACATTGCCCAGGGCATACCGCCACGCTACATCGTGCAGCAGCGCTCCAGCTATTTCGGTTTTCACATCGCCCAGTTGCCTTTCAAGATCTGGCGCAGGCTCCCTTGGGCAAAACGGCCCGGCAAACGGCCGGCGAGTATCAGCCTGCCATTCGCGCCCTACGGCGGCATGCTCGCCCATCGCAGCCTGTACCAGCGCATCGGTGTGCCGTTGAAAGAACTGGTGCTATACGTCGACGACACCGAGTACACCCGGCGTATCACCGCAGGCGGGGGGCAATTGCTCCTGTTTACCGATGCGGTTATCGACGAGCTCGAACAGTCCTGGAACGTCAAGGCCCGCACCCGCAACATCTACGAGACCTTTCTGCTCGGTGACTCGGACTTCCGCGCCTACTATGCCGCGCGCAATCAAGCCTGGTTCGACAAGAATGTCTGGGCCGACTCCCCCCGGCTGCACCGCCTCAATCGGGCGATTTTTCTTACCTTGCTGCGCTTGATTGCCCGGCTGCGTAATACCCGACAGCGCCTGCTGCTTATCGAACAAGCCATCCATGACGGCGAAAACGGCGTTCTGGGGATGAGCAAAACTTTCCCGTTGCGTTGAGCCCCTGCCTATAGCAGCGCTGTCGCCCGGATCAACCCAGGGATTTGCCCATGGACATCGCTTCGACTCAGCGCGAACAGAACAACTTCGACTTCTTGCGTTTCTTTGCCGCTTCGGCAGTCGTCCTCGGTCACTGCTATTGGCTGTCGGGCATCGGCGATATCGAACCGGTGCGGCTGTTTACCGGGTCAATGGATACCGCTGACATTGCCGTGAACCTGTTCTTCGTCATGAGCGGTTTTTTGATCGCTGCATCATGGATCAACAGTCGCAGTCCGCTGGACTTCGCCGTCAAACGCGCCCTGCGGATTTTCCCGGCGTTGTGCGTTTCGGTTCTATTGACCGTACTCATTGTCGGGCCACTGGCAACCGGGCTGTCGCTCGAGGGCTACTTTCTTAACCGTCAGACTATGGGCTACCTCGGCAATATGACGTTGATTACCCATTTCCATCTGCCCGGGGTGTTTACCAACAATCCGTTCCCCGAGACCGTCAACGGCTCCGTCTGGACGTTGCCCTACGAAGTGCTGATGTACGTTTCATTGCTGATAATGGGGCTGCTCAGAGTATTCGGCCGAATCGCTGTACTGACACTCCCCATCACGCTGATACTGCTTCACTTCCATCTGGCACCGAACCTGGGCCTGGAAAGCGACATTCTGCGCAAGTCGAGCCGGCTGGGCATGTTCTTCTTTCTAGGCTCGGCGTTGTACCTGTTTCGCCGGAGCGTGCCGTGGAACTGGAAGATCGCGCTGACGCTGCTGGCGGTCTCGCTGCTCAGCGCGCGAACCGACTGGTGGTTTTTCGTCCACGTCCTGACGCTACCGTACCTCACCATTTATCTGGCACATCTGCAGATACCACGACTGTCCCGCTTCGGCCGCTATGGAGATTTTTCATACGGCATCTACATTTACAGCTTTCCGTTCCAGCAGTTGCTGATGCATTGGCTGAGCCCGCAGTTGTCGCTGCCGGCTTTCATGGCGCTCAGCCTGACAGGCAGTGTCATGCTGGCGATATTGTCGTGGCATCTGATCGAGTCGCCGGCGTTGCGTCTCAAGCGCTACCTGCCCAATCGTCGTGCTCGTCCGAACGAGGCTGTGTTGAATCAAGTTCCATGACAGACCGTATTTCGCCTGCTACGGGGCCGAATCCTCCGAGCCATCAGCGCCTTCGATGAGCTGGCGGATTGTGGTCACCAGCGGACCAATCCCGCTGCCCTTGGGCAGAAACGCGTCGACCAGCCCGTCGAGCTGCAGCTGTTGAGGGAGCGCGGCGCTCGTCATCAGGATAGGTGTGTCGTCGTACGCCGGGTTTTTGCGAATAACCCGCGCCATCTCATACCCGTTGAGCTCGGGCATCATGTAGTCGGTAAGGATCAGCGCGGGCTGCTCCTCCTTGAGCCGAACCAACCCCTGGGCACCGTTTGCCGCCGCCACGACCCGGAAGCCTTCGTCTTCTAGGATCATCACCATCAGTTTGCTGAGGCCGACTTCATCTTCGACCAGCAATACTAGTGGCGCGCGTCGTTCGGGGTGCTGGTCACGCATCCTGGCCCCCCGCCGCAGGCTGGCGATGGGCTTGCCCCGTCATCACCCCCTCGGTACAGGTCATGCGCTCGCCCAGCCTGAACCCCCCCGGGCCCAGAGAAAACTCGTAGACATAGGGATCGAATCCACTTTCACGCATCTTCAGGATCGCCAGCGTGCGGTAGAGCCTGGATTCGAGTTCGGCATACCGAAGCAGGACTATGTTCTCGGCGATCGACGAGACGGTTGTAAAGCGCAAGCCCTGATCGCCCCCGACGATCTCTGCCAGTTCAGCCGTGAACATCGTGGTAACTCCTTCGCTGCGCAGGATCGCCGTCAACGTACTGAGGAAGCGGCCCAGCCGCTGCTCGTGTACGGCGGCCTGCTTGAAGGCATCCACGCCGTCTATGAACAGCCGCTTGACTCCCCGGCGGCGTACATGCCCGAGGATTTCCTCAGCCAGTTGGTCCTGCAGCAGCTCCGTTGGCGAATGATGAACGACCTCGACCGCACCGCTGTCGATCAACGCACCCAACTCCAGCCCGAGGGCGCCGGCACGGCGCCGCAATCGATGGGCATCCTCGTAGAAACCGAAGATCAAGCCAGGCTCGGCTTCACTGCTGTTGCAGATGAAGCTCAGCCCAAGCGTTGTCTTGCCGACGCCTGTGGGCCCGACCAGCAGCGTCGTAGAGGAATAGGGAATACCGCCTTCGATGATGCGATCGAGCCCGTTGACGCCTGTGCTCAAGCGCTCATCGCGCATCGTCGCGGATTCCAGCTCGCCGGTTACGGCTTCGAGTCGCGGATATACCCGGAATCCGTCGCTGGTGATCGAACTCAGGTGGCGCCCGGAAATGAAATCGCTGCCCCTGAACTTGCGGACCTGAAGGTAGCGGTAGGTGCGGAAGTGATCTTCGTCGCTACCAAGGTGCAGCCAGCCATCGACCATAGTGAATTCGGGGCTGCCCGAATCGCGCTTGCTGTTGGTCAACAGCAGAATGGTGCAGCCAACCACGTCGGCGTAGATCGACAGGTCGTTGATGAACTCGCGGAAGGCACGCTCGGAAGCCGCGTTTTCTTCAAGCGCGAACAACCCGTCGATCACGATCAGCGAAGCCTTTTGCCGCTTTCCGTTGCGCGAGAGATAGTGAAGGATGCCTTCCAGCCCGTCGCTGCGCAGGATATCGAATGCGCTTTCATACATGACGGAGGAGCCGGCGTACTGGTTGTCCATGAAGCGCATGTTCTGCAGATGCCGAAGCAACCGATGGTGAGTCTCGGCCAGCAGCGTCACATAGAGCGAGCGTTCACCGCGCGCCGCCCAGCCATAGCAAATCTGGTTGGCCAGAATGGTCTTGCCTTCTCCTGGTCCGCCCTGGACGATGTATACGGCACGCGGCAGCAAGCCGCCGTTGAGCACGGCATCCAACCCAGGCACGCCGGTCCGAACCCGGTCTGGCGCCGTTGTCACGAAAGTCGAGGTATCGGTCACAGCAGTTTTCCGTCCGAAACAATGCGCTGAATGGTATCAGCGGCGGCAGCGTGAGTGTCGGCCAGCGTACTGATTGGTCATTTTTTAAACAGATACGTTCATGCATCACTGCGCTCTTTTCATGGCCCGATGCGCCAGACGGCACCGGATCGGTACACCAGACGCACCACGGCGCAATTCGGACCAGCAGGTAGAGTCTCTCAACCGAAAGCCCTACCATGCATGACCAATTCCTGACCAATCCAAATCCATGCCCCTGCCTTCCCTGTTTCGTATCGACCTGCGACGACTCATCGTGCTGCTTGCGATTGTTGGTGGACTGGTCACGCTGAGTATCAGCTTTTATGCGAGCTATCAGGTGCAACGCGGATCGTTGATGGACAACACGCTCGAGGCCAATCGAGCCTACGCGGTGAAACTGGCTGCAGGCACCGAAATCTTCTTCGCTTCGGTGCAGCAACAACTGCAATACAGTGCGAACATCCTGGCCGAACAATTTGGCGATCCGGACAAACTGGCTGAAGAAGCCGACCGACTCCGCCTGCAGACGGACAGTTTCAATAGCGCCGTCATCACCGACGCCCACGGCATCGTGCGGGCGACCTCTCCTCGCGTCGCCAACCTGATTGGCCAGCCGTTGGACTCGCCCGGCGCACGTGAAGCGCTGCGCGAACGGCGTCCGCTGGTCAGCAGTCCTTACATGTCGGCTATCGGCAAATTGATAGTCTCTATTTCACAGCCCATCTTCGATAAAGAGGGAACTTATCTAGGCTACATCGCTGGAATCATCAACCTGAAGGAGCCGAACATCCTGGGCAGCATGCTCGGCGAGCACTTCTACCACGACGGTTCCTACCTGTACGCGGTCGACCAGAGTCGGCGCCTGCTCTACCATCCGGACCCGAAGCGGCTCGGCGAGGTCGTTAAAAAAAATGCGGTTATCGATCAAGTGCTGCGCGGCGAATCAGGTAGCCAGCGGGTCATCAACAGCCGCGGTCTGGACATGTTGGCCGGCTTTGCCCCGGTCCCCACTGCAGGTTGGGGCATAGTTGCCCAGCGCCCGACCGCGGCGACCCTGCACCCGCTCGACAACTTGATGCTCGAAGTCCTCCGCCAAACTGCCCCGCTCGCCCTGCTGACATTCTTTGGCGTCTGGCTACTGTCGGGCCTGATCTCGCGCCCGCTCTGGCAGCTGGCAAGAAGCGCGAGCGAAATGGATGCACCCGACAGCCAGGAGCGCATCCAGCAGATTCGTTCCTGGTATTTCGAATCGTCCCAGCTGAAACGCGCAATGCAAGTGGGTGTGAACCTCATGCATCAGCGAATCGGCAAGCTCAATCTCGACGTGCAGACCGACCCTCTGACCGGCCTGCTTAATCGGCGCGGGCTCACTCTTGCGCTGGAACGCCTGAGCGTGGAAAGCCGCGAATTCGCAGTGGTTGCCCTCGACATTGATCATTTCAAGCGGGTCAATGACAGCTTTGGCCACGACGTCGGCGATCAGGTCATCCGCCATATTGCCGGGCTAATGACGACCTGCTCGCGCGGGGCTGACACACTCTGTCGCAGCGGCGGTGAGGAATTCCTGATGCTCCTGCCGGATGCCAATCTGGAGGCGGCCTGGCGAGTTGCAGAACGTCTGCGTCTGTATGTCGAGCAGGACACCATCAGCGAGGTCGGGCACGTAACCATATCGCTGGGTATCGCGGCCTGGCCGGGTCACCCGGAAAGCATCGAGCAGGTGCTCAAACAGGCCGATGCAGCGCTCTACCGGGCCAAACAGAGGGGCCGCAATCGTTCGGAGGTCGCTCAGTTCGACCCGTCTGAGCCGGGTAATGCCAAGCACAGCGACTGACGCCTACAGCCCCGCACTTGTCGATACGCGGGGCACCGAAAGCTTTGCAATGACTGTATACTCGCGCGCCTTTTTCATGCGCTGTTCCGAGGTCATTGTCGATGAGCAAAACGCCAACAGTCGGGTTCGTATCACTGGGCTGCCCCAAGGCCACGGTGGACTCCGAACGCATCCTGACTCAGCTGCGCATGGAGGGCTACCAGATCGTGCCCACCTACCAGGATGCCGACGTGGTGGTGGTCAATACCTGCGGTTTCATCGACAGCGCCAAGGCCGAATCGCTGGATGCCATCGGCGAAGCCATTGCCGAGAACGGCAAGGTGATCGTCACCGGCTGCATGGGTGTGGCCGAGGACAGTATCCGCAACGTGCACCCCAGCGTGCTGGCCGTCACCGGTCCGCAGCAGTACGAGCAGGTGGTCAACGCCGTACATGAAGTGGTGCCGCCAAACATCGATCACGATCCCTTCGTCGATCTGGTGCCGCCGCAGGGCATCAAGCTGACCCCGCGCCATTACGCCTATCTGAAGATTTCCGAAGGCTGCAACCACACCTGCAGCTTCTGCATCATCCCCTCCATGCGCGGCAAGCTGGTTAGCCGCCCGGTAGGCGATGTGCTGAGCGAAGCCGAGCGCCTGGTCAAGGCGGGCGTCAAGGAAATCCTGGTGATTTCTCAGGACACCAGCGCCTATGGCGTCGACATGAAGTACAAGACCGACTTCTGGAACGGACAGCCGGTCAAGACGCGCATGCTGGAGCTCTGCCAGGCGCTGTCGAGCATGGGCGTGTGGGTGCGCTTGCACTATGTCTACCCGTACCCGAACGTCGATGACGTCATTCCGTTGATGGCCGAAGGAAAGCTGCTGCCCTACCTGGACATTCCCTTCCAGCACGCCAGCCCGAAGGTCCTTAAAGCCATGAAGCGTCCGGCCTTCGAGGACAAGACCCTGGCGCGCATCAAGAAGTGGCGCGAGATCTGCCCGCAGCTGACCATCCGCTCGACCTTCATTGTCGGCTTCCCCGGCGAAACCGAAGAGGACTTCCAGTACCTCCTCGACTGGCTGACCGAAGCCCAGCTGGATCGCGTCGGTTGCTTCCAGTATTCGCCGGTCGAGGGCGCTCCGGCTGAGGCAATGGATCTCGAGCCGGTACCGGACGACGTCAAGCAGGATCGCTGGGATCGCTTCATGGCCCATCAGCAAGCCATCAGCGCCGCGCGCCTGGAGCGCAAGGTCGGTCAGGAAATCGAAGTGCTGATCGACGAAGTGGACGAGGACGGCGCGATCGGTCGTTCCTACGCCGATGCCCCGGAGATCGACGGTATGGTCTACGTCGACAGCGAGCATCCGCTGCAACCCGGCGACAAGGTCTGGGTCCGCGTGACCAACGCCGACGAGTACGACCTGTGGGCCGAGACGATCTGATCAGAGTCGACGAAGCCTGAAAAAAACCTCGCCCCGGCGGGGCTCGAGGTGACAAACGAACCCCGCCAAACGGCGGGGTTTTTCGTTTCTCAGGCAGCGTCCATTGACCAGCTGACTGCATCATCTTGGGGCATTGTCGCTACGGTCAGGTTTTTTCCGGGGCAGGGTTGCCGAAAGACGTCGATGGAAACCGTTCCTGCACCTTGTAAATTCAACTATTTATTTGAAATAAAAAGGATATTCAAAGAGCTCCTGCCGCTAAATAATAATTGGCGCACGTCTTGCTTCGTTAGCCGCAGCTGACCATTTGGCCAAGAAAAATCAAGCACACATAACGCAACAGGAGCTCTCCTCTATGAAGTCCATTTTGACCACCACCGCACTCGTCGGCAGCCTGATGCTCGCAGGTCAGGCGGCTGCCGCGCCTATGCTTTGGCAAAACAACAGCCTGACCTATCTCTACGGTAAGAACTTCTCCGTGGACAGTGCCGGCGGCGAAGAAGGCGATATCCAGCAAACCATCACCTTCGAACATGCCAGTGGCTGGACCTGGGGCGACATGTTCCTGTTCGTCGATAACAAGTGGTACAACGGCATCTCCGGCAGCGACGGCCATACCTATTACGGCGAGTTCAGCCCGCGCCTTTCGTTGGGCAAGATCACCGGCGCCGACCTCTCCTTCGGCCCGATCAAGGACGTGCTGATTTCGGCAACCTACGAACGTGGCGAAGGCCGCAATCGCAACTACTTGCTCGGCCCGGCTGTAGACCTGGAGGTGCCAGGTTTTGATCGCCTCGCCATCAACACTTACTACCGCAAGCCCGACGGCATCACCAACAAGCCGAGCGGCCAATGGCAGATCACTCCGACGTGGGCCATCACAATACCGGTTGGCAAGTCCGATATTTTGTTCGATGGCTATATCGACTGGGTGGTCAACGATAAGAAGAACGGCAACACTGAATTGAAGAAGAATTTCCACTTCAACCCGCAGGTGAAATACGACCTGGGCAAAGCGATGGACTACACGCCAGGCAAGCTCTATGTCGGTATCGAGTACGACTACTGGTCGAACAAGTACGGCATCGAGGACAGTGACGCTTTCAACACCGATAACAACGTCACCAACTTCATCGTCAAAGCCCACTTCTGATGCGAAACGGCGGCTCGGTTCGGAATTGCATCTGACCTCGCCTGAAGAGATGGCAGTCGTTATCGGATGATGACTGCCATTTCCCTCGACCTCGTGACCCGCTCCGGCAGCCCGTTGCGCAGCGGCTCGGTTGGGGGGCGCAGGCGCTACAAAAGGGGGCGGTTTTCGCTCAAAGGCACCGTTTTGATACGCATAGGTCAGGCTGGACGCCAAACTGACGTCGGCGTAGGCAGTCAGCAGACCAGGCAATGAAAGGGGAACCGCGTCAAATCGGCTTTTTGGGCAGGCGGCCAGCATTGGACCGGTAAAGCTAAGTGGCTGGTCAGCTTCTTGCAGCTCTCGACACACCTGAACCACCAAGAGAATTCTGCACGATCTGCTGCGGTCGTGAGGAAAATCGGCCGGCGCCACCCTACGCTAGCATTAGGAAGCGCATCGGGCCTGATGTCGCCACCACAGGGAACGGACCTATGAACACCTTCGACGCCACGCTCACCCAGACGCCCATCGCCAGCAAACGCACCGGCCGGATTCGCCAGAAAAACGAAGAGCTGATCCTGTCGGCTGCGGCCGAAGAGTTCGCGCACCACGGCTACAAGGGCACGAGCATGAATACCATCGCGCTACGCGCAGGGCTGCCGAAGGCCAACCTGCACTACTACTTCACCAGCAAGCTCGGGCTGTATGTCGAGGTCATGCGGCACATCCTCGAATTGTGGGACAACGCCTTCGACCACCTCACGGTCGACGACGACCCGGCCACCGCGCTGGCCGCCTACATCCGCACCAAAATGGCGTTTTCGCGCAAGCAGCCACAGGCCTCGAAGATCTTCGCCATGGAGGTGATCAGCGGCTGTGAATGCCTCTCGGCGCACTTCAACGAGGACTACCGCGAGTGGTTTCGCGGTCGCGCCGCAGTGCTTCAGGCCTGGAGCGATGCGGGCAAGATGGACCCGATCGATCCCATGCACCTGATCTTCCTGATCTGGAGCAGCACGCAGCACTATGCCGATTTTTCCGACCAGATTCGCCGCATCACGGGCCAGCGCCGGGTGACCAAGGATGATTTCGCTTGCGGCACCGAGACCCTGATCCGAGTCATTCTCAAGGGCTGTGGTCTGACGCCTCCCGCCTGATTTTCCCTCCGGCGTGGAGGTCGCCCTCCGTCCGGCTACCCGAACTGAGGCGAGCCCCTCGTATGTCACGTCGTCTGCGTATCCATTCCCCTGCCATTCACTACTTCGACATGGTGCGGCGTTGCCAGTCGATTCGCGAGGCCGCGCGACGGCTGAGCGTGGCCTCGTCAGCGGTCAACCGGCAGATTCTGAAATTGGAGAGCGAGATCGGCGCCCCTCTGTTCGAGCGTCTGCCGGCAGGCTTGCGTCTGACCGCCGCCGGCGAAGTGTTCGCCCGCCACGTGCTCGTGGTATTGCAGGATGCCGCGCGCGCCAGTTCCGAACTCGATGCGCTGCAGGGCTTGCGAACAGGCCATGTAGAGATCGCCACCGTCTCCGGTGTCACCGTCGATCTGTTGCCATCGGTATTAGAAGCCATGACGGTGCGCTACCCGCATATCACGGTCGGCGTCACCAGCCTGGGCTCGCAAGGCATTCCGGATGCGGTGACCAGCGGCCAGGCCGACATCGGCATCGCCTTCGCTTTGCGCCGCACCGCTGACCTGCAGCAACTCGGTGTCGGGCATTTCCGTCTCGGTGCCATCGTCGCTGCCGATCATCCGCTGGCCGAGCGCCGCGAGGTGAGCTTTTCGACCTGCGCCGAGCACCGCTTGATCCTGGCCAAGAGCGACCTGTCGATTCACCACCAACTGGCCCCGGTCGTCGCTCGGACGCGTTCGCCGCGCAAGGCGACGCTGGAGACCAGCTCGGTGGAGCTCGCGGCGCAGATGGCCAAACGTGGCGCCGGTATCGCCTTTCAGACACGCATCGGCATCGAGGCGGAACTGCAAGCCGGCACCCTGGTTCACCTGCCGCTGAACGACAACGGCCAAGTGCTTAGCGACCTCGGCGTGTATGTACGAAGCTCACGCTACCTGCCGGTGGCCGTGGATGCGTTCGTCCGAGCGCTCTGCGAAGAAATCGCCAGCCGCGAGAGCCGAGAGCGCGCCGAGCTCGGTTGACGTGCTACCCGCCCGCCTCCGCCAGACGACATCGTCTATCCCACTGCCAATTCAATCGAACGTTCACCGCCATAACAGGCCGCATTGACGGTCTGCGAGAGTGCGAACCTCGGCCAAGGCAGGCCTCCAGCCCCTGGTCTCGCATTTTTTTCGTCACGATAAAATCCGCATTTCGTGCGCCAGAGCGGTGCGCCGAAGCCGTTGCCCAAGTCGTCCAACCCGCTCGCCAGCCCAGCGGCCGGGGCCGTTGAAAGCGCCATTCCAGAGCACTCAACGCCCCACATGAGCGCATTGCTCGCTGATGCCGAAAAGGCATCGCAGTGCTCGATATTCTCTGCTTTTGCGTACACCAAAGGCGACCTGATACTGCGCCGTAACGGGCTACACGCCCTGGCAATCCACAGGTTTTCGCCATGTCTCATGCTTCTCACGTCAGCCCGATTCACGAGGCCAACCTGCCGCTGATCGACCTCGCCGGACTGCTCGGTGACGACCCGCAGGCACGCAGCACGGTCGCCCAAGCGATCGGACGGGCCTGCCGCGACACCGGATTCTTCTACATCCATAACCATGGCATCGACGTCTCGCTGCAAGCCGCGGTATTCGAACAGGCGCGGCAACTGTTCGATCTGCCTGGCGAGGCCAAACAGGCGCTCGACAAGGCCACCTCGGCGGCCAACCGCGGTTATGAAGCGCTACGTGGCCAACGCCTTGAGCCAGGCGCGCCGGCTGATCTGAAGGAGGGCTTCTACCTCGGGTGCGAGATCTCGCCTGATGATCCGCGAGTACAGGCTGGACGCTTCAACCACGGTCCGAATCAATGGCCGACGACGCTGCCCGCGTTTCGCCCGGCGATGGAGCACTACCACACCGCCCTGACTGGGCTTGCCGAACGCTTGATGGCTGGCCTGGCGCTGTCCCTGGAACTGCCGGAAGACTATTTCGCCGCCTTTTGCCACGAGCCCATGGCGACGCTGCGCCTGTTGCACTACCCGCCGCAGCCAGCGAACGCCGAGCCGGGCGAAAAGGGGTGCGGTGCGCACACCGACTTCGGTGGCCTGACCCTGTTGCTGCAGGACGACAACCCTGGCCTGCAGGTCTGGAATCACCGCGCTGAGACCTGGATCGATGCCCCGCCGCTGCCGGGGACCTATGTGGTCAATCTCGGCGACATGATCGCCCGCTGGACCAATGACCGTTACCGCTCGACCCTGCACCGGGTCGTCAACCTGTCCGGTCGTGAGCGTTACAGCGTGCCGTTCTTCTACGGCGGCAACCCCGACCATCAAGTGAGCTGCATTCCTACCTGCCTGGAGCCCGGCGAAGCGCCGCGATACCCGAGCGTGACTGTCGAAGAGCACTACCGCGAGATGTACCGGAGGACCTATGCCTGACCGTCATGTGGTGCTGATTCATGGCGCCTGGGCCGGCAGCTGGGTCTGGGACGGGTTGCTCGATGGGTTGCGGGACGCCGGTTTCAAGCCTCACGCCATCGACTTGCCTGGCAATGGCAGCGACGACACGCCGGCCTCGGCAGTAAGTCTCGACCTGTATGCGGCCCACATTGCGGCGCTGATCGACAGGCTCGACGGCCCCGTGCATCTGGTCGCCCATTCCGGCGGCGGGCTGACCGCCACGGCCGTGGGGGAACGCTGCGCCGAGCGTATCGCCGGAGTCAGCTATGTCGCCGGCATGATGTTGCCGAGCGGTGTGCCCTTCGCCGATGCCTGCGCAGAGCTGGTGTCCACCGCTCCCGAGGTTTCCGGAGTCGGCCCGTTTCTGCAACGCAGCGTCGACGGCCTCGGCACTCGCGTACCGGCGGAGATCGCCTGTGCGCTGTTCTTCCATGACGTGCCACTGCCACAGGCGCTCGCCGCGGCGCAGCGTTTGGGCGTACAGCCCGATGGTGGGCGCGCCGTAATGGCGCGCTGGAGCAACGAGCGCTTTGGCCGCCTGCCGCGCCTGTATATCGAATGTGCCACCGACCGCTCGGTTGTCCCAGCGGTACAACGCTGGATGCAGGAGCAAGTACCCGGCGCCGAGCGGGTCGTGCTCGATTGTGGTCATGCGCCGCAACTGGCTACCCCCGAAGCACTGCTCGCCGCCCTGCTGCCCTTCTTTTCGCGCCACCCCGACTCTTCTTCCAGCCGACAACTTTCGTAAATGCCCAACAAGGAGCAACGCCCCATGTTCAAGAAGACCCTGCTCGCCAGCTCGCTGCTGGCCCTGCTTTCCCAAAACGCGCTGGCGGCCGACACGGTGCGCTGGCTGAATGACTGGCTGCCTGCCGGCGACAAAGCGGTGATCTATCTGGGCGTCGACAAGGGCCTGTTCGCCGAACAGGACATTGAAGTGGAAATCGCCAGTGCCCGCGGCGGCAGCGACGTGGTGACCAAGCTGGCCACCGCCAGCGCGGACTTTGGCAGCGCCGGTCTGGCGTCGGTCCTTCAGGCCAGGGCCCAAGGACCGGTGCCGGTGGTCGCGGTGGCGCCCATCTACAACAAGCAGCCGGACGCCTTCTTCACGGCTGAAGGCTCAGGCATCGAGCAATTCAAGGACATCGCCGGCAAAACCGTTGCCACCCCGACCTTCTCCGCCTCCAATGTGGTTTTCCCGCTGGTGCTCGAAGCCAACGGAATCGACCGTGACGGCGTACAGCTGCTCAAGCTCGACCCCGGCGCGCTGGCGCCCATGCTGGCCACCGGCAAGGTTGACGCGACCATCAACTGGGTCACCGTGGCCCCTGGCTTTGCCCGTTCGATGCAGGAAGCCGGCAAACAGCTCAAGGTCATTCCCTGGTCGGATTCAGGCTTCGATGGTTATGGCCTGTCGTTGATCGCCTCCGAGCGCTTCCTCAAAGACAACCCCGAAGTGGCGAAGAAATTCATCAAGGCATACCGCCAGGCCCAGGAAATGGCGATTGCTGATCCTGCCGCTGCCGCCGCTGCACTGAAGAAAATCGTTCCTGAAGTTGACGAGCAGCAGGCGGTTGAGCAGTTCACCGCGTCGGTGCCGCTGATGCAGAACGAAATCAGCGAAGCCGAAGGCACTGCCCGTTTTGATCAAAAGCGCCTGGAAACCACGTGGCAATGGGTCGCCCGCGCACAGAATCTACCGGCCGACAGTCTCGACCCAGCGCAGGTCGTCGCCAAGGACTTCGTCGAGTGAACGCATGAATCAGACTGAACCCCGCTCGGCCGTACGGCCGAGCATCGTCTTCGAGCAGGTCCGGCAGGTCTTTACCTCGTCGGACGGCAGCGAGGTGGTGGCGCTCGACGACACCAGTTTCGACATTGCGCGCCATGAATTCATCGCGGTAATCGGCCCGTCGGGCTGTGGCAAGTCGACCTTGCTGCGCATCCTGGCGGGCTTGATCCATCCCACCAGTGGTCAGGTAAGCATCTATGGCAAGCCGTTGGACGGCCCGCGGGATGAGATTGGCATTGTGTTTCAGAAGCCGACGCTGCTGCCCTGGCTGACGATTCGCGACAACCTGACCTTCCCCATGAAGCACAAGTATGGCCGGGTCACCCAGCAGGAACGCGAGCGTGGCGAAGAGCTGCTCGAGCTGGTCGGCCTCAAGGAATTCGGCAACAAGCGCCCGGATGAGCTTTCCGGCGGCATGCAGCAACGGGCGGGGATCGCCCGGGCACTGCTGCACGATCCGGAAATCTTGCTGATGGACGAGCCCTTCTCGGCCCTCGACGCCTTGACCCGGGACGAGCTCAGCCTGGAGTTGCTGAACATCTGGACCCAGCGCCCAAAGACCGTGCTGTTCATCACCCACTCGATCCCTGAAGCCCTGCTACTGGCCGATCGCATTCTGGTGATGTCGGCGCGCCCGGGCCGGGTCACCGAGATCATCGATGTCGACCTGCCTCGCCCACGGTCCTTGGATACTCTCACGGAGCCCCGTTTCAATGAGCTCGCCAACCATATCCGTCGCAAGGTATTCAGCCGTCATGGCCTTTAATCGCGCGTTGGGCGAACGCTTCGCTCCTGGCCTGGCATTGTTTGGCCTGCTATTGATCTGGGAAGCGGCGTGCCGGCTGCTCAGCCTGCCGGCCTTCGTCCTGCCCTCGCCCAGCGCCATCCTCACCGCCGCATGGAAGCTCGACCCGGCGATCTGGCTCGAGCACACCTTCGCAACCTTGCGGGTGACCCTGCTCGGTTACGGGCTGTCGATCCTCATCGGGATCCCGCTGGCCATTGCCCTGGCTTCGTCCAGGCTGCTATCGCGCACGCTCTATCCGCTGCTGGTGATCGTGCAATCAACGCCAATCGTTGCGGTGGCGCCGATCATCGTCGTGGTAATGGGCGCGGGCGATCTGCCGCGGGTGTTCATCACCTTCCTGATCGCCTTTTTCCCGATCGTGGTATCGACCGTGACCGGGCTGCTGGCGACGCCGCCGGAGCTGATCGAGCTGTCGCGTTCGCTCGGCGCCTCGCGGGCCCGGGAATTTCGCAATATCCGCCTGCCCTACGCCATCCCTCACCTGTTCTCGGCATTGCGCATCTCCATCACCCTGGCGGTGATCGGGGCGGTAGTCGCCGAGTTCGTCGCGGCGGACAAGGGACTGGGATATTTCATTAACTTTTCGACGTCGATGTTCCAGGTGCCTCAGGCGTTCGCCGCGCTGATGATGCTGGTGATCATCAGCCTGGGGCTGTTTCAACTGGTCGGGCTGATGCAGCGACTGTTGTTCAGCTGGAGTTTGCCTAAGGGCGAGCACTGACGTCCGTCCATCCCCATCGATGCGGCGAGGCGTCTCGCCGCGACTCAATCTCACTCGGACCCTTACCATGCCTCTAGACGATTCAGCCCTGCTGCGCAAAAGCTTCGACGTCGCCCGCCGCGCGTTGGCCGACGGCACTCACCCATTCGGTGCCATTCTGGTCGGTCCCGATGGCGAAACCCTGCTGGAGCAGGGCAACGCCTACATGCCCGATCACGACATGACCGGCCATGCCGAACGTGTCCTGATGACCCGGGCATCGACCCGCTACACCCCGGAATTCCTGTCCCGCTGCACCATGTACACCTCTGCCGAACCCTGCGCCATGTGCGCTGGCGCCGCGTATTGGGCGGGCCTCGGGCGGGTCGTTTATGGCCTGTCCGAACGCAGCCTGAAAGAAATCACCGGCAACCATCCGGAGAATCCGACACTCGACCTGCCATGCCGCATCGTGTTCGAAGCGGGCCAACGCAAGGTCGAGGTAGTCGGCCCGCTGCTCGAAGCAGAAGCGGCCGCGCTGCATGAAGGGATCTGGTAAGCCACGCCGCCAGCATCAGGCAAGCCCGCGGCAGGATCGACATAACGCCGCGAGCGTCCTCTGCGCCAAGATTCATTTCACGGCATTACTCACGCCGGACCCAATGAACTGCGGAGGTCACCATGTCGAACATCAACGGAAAAATCGTACTCATCACCGGCGCAAGCAGCGGCATCGGCGAAGCAACTGCGCGTCTACTGGCCGCACGTGGCGCTATGGTCGTACTGGGCGCGCGTCGCCTGGAGCGCCTTGAAACACTGGTTGCCAGCATCAATGAAGCGGGCGGCGTCGCGGCCTGCCGCCCGCTCGATGTCACCCGGCGCGAGGACACCCAGGCCTTCGTGGATTTTGCCGAGCAACGTTTCGGCCGCGTCGATGTGATCGTCAACAATGCGGGCGTTATGCCGCTGTCCCGGCTCGACGCGTTGAAAGTCGACGAGTGGGATCGAATGATCGACGTAAACATTCGCGGCGTCCTGCATGGCATCGCCGCGGGCCTGCCGCTGATGCAGCGCCAGCGAGCGGGTCAGTTCATCAACATTGCCTCCATAGGCGCCTACGCGGTCAGCCCCACCGCGGCGGTCTACTGCGCGACCAAGTACGCGGTGCGGGCCATCTCCGAAGGGTTACGTCAGGAGGTCGGCGGCGATATCCGTGTCACCCTGGTTTCCCCTGGCGTCACCGAGTCGGAACTGGCCGAAAGCATCTCCGACAACAGCGCCCGTGAGGTCATGAACGATTTCCGCCGCATTGCCATCCCGGCCGAAGCCATCGCCCGCGCCATCGCGTATGCCGTAGAACAACCTGCGGACGTCGACGTCAGCGAGTTGGTGGTGCGCCCCACTGCCAGCCCTTACTGAGGCCGTCCCTATGAAAATCCGAACTCACGGAGTGGTGGCTACCGCCTGGCTGGGAATTGTCGGCCCACTCACGCTCGCCTCACTGGATACGGTCGGCAGTGAGCGACAGGAACGCGGCCTGCAGGTGATGGATCATCTGTCCGGCGGTGCCGGACAACCCGTGCTTGAAGCGCTGAAGCGCGATTACCCCTTTCTCGCCGAGGGCGTAACCCGCTACGCGCTGGGCGATGTCTGGGGGCGTACGGTGCTGGATGATC
Organism: Stutzerimonas stutzeri; assembly: GCF_000590475.1. NCBI lineage: Bacteria > Pseudomonadati > Pseudomonadota > Gammaproteobacteria > Pseudomonadales > Pseudomonadaceae > Stutzerimonas > Stutzerimonas stutzeri. The sequence goes on from NZ_CP007441.1 coordinate 2,937,146, forward strand.
GCACCCGGCAACTGGCCGCCATCGCCGCGTTCGCTGCACAGGGCAACCTGCCGTATCTGCAAATCCACGCCGGTTATGCGCTACAGCACGGAGTCACGCGCGATGAAATCAAGGAAGTGATTTACCTGACCACCGTCACGGCCGGTTTCCCTCGGGCCATCGACGCAGCCCAGGCGCTGCGCGAAGTACCGGACCCGGCCGACCCGTGAACACAGCCGTACACGCTGCGCCAGCCGGTGCAGCGTTTTTCACGCCAAGCCGATGCCCGATAGCCGTCGCGTCCAGAATGGTGCACGCGCAGCCCGCGCCTTGACCAGCAGCACCAAAGCGAAGCACTGATGGGCCACGTCCCAGAAATTTCTGGCAGCGCAACTCGGAAGACCCATGCGTTCTGGCTTTTCCTGACTGCCTGGCCAGTTTTTTGCTAACGGCATAAGCATGAACCACTCAGCGAACGCCGATATGCCCGAAATACAGACCGCACGCTTGCACCTGACCGGCATTACCAAACAGTACCCAGGCTGCCTGGCCAACGACCGCATCGACCTGTCGATCCGCGCGGGCGAGATTCATGCCTTGCTCGGCGAAAACGGCGCCGGCAAGAGCACGCTGATGAAGATCATCTACGGCGTGACCCAACCGGACGCCGGCCAGATCCTCTGGGAAGGCCAACCGATGGTGATGCGCGACCCGGCGCAGGCACGTGACCATGGCATCGGCATGGTGTTTCAGCACTTCTCGCTGTTCGAAACCCTGAGCGTCGCCGAAAACATCGCTCTGGCCCTCGGCGCTGCCGCCGGCACGCCAAAGCAGCTGGAGCCGAGAATTCGCGATGTGTCGCAACGTTATGGCATGCCGCTCGAACCACAGCGGCTGGTGCACAGCCTGTCGATCGGCGAGCGCCAACGGGTGGAGATCGTTCGCTGCCTGATGCAGGACATCAAACTCCTGATCCTCGATGAGCCGACATCGGTGCTCACCCCTCAGGAGGCCGACGACCTGTTCGTCGTCTTGCGCCGGCTCGCCAGCGAGGGCTGCAGCATCCTGTTCATCAGCCACAAGCTCAACGAGGTGCGGGCCCTTTGCGAGAGCGCCACGGTACTGCGCGGCGGCCGAGTATCGGGCAAGTGCATCCCGGCCGACTGCACCGATATAGACCTGGCGCGCCTGATGGTCGGCGACGCCGAAGGACTCGAAGCCGAGTACCCGAAAGCCCAGGGCGGTGCGCCCTTTTTGCGGGTCGAGGGATTGTCCTGGCGCAACGTCGATCCGTTCGGTGTATCGCTGGAAGATCTGATGCTGGACGTACGCGCTGGCGAGATCGTCGGCATCGCGGGGGTCGCGGGCAATGGTCAGGACGAGTTGCTCGCACTGCTCAGCGGCGAAGAGCGCCTATCGCGAGAACAGCGATCGCGCATTTGCTTTCTCGACGCCCCGGTAGCGCACCTGCGTCCCGATGCGCGCCGTCGCCACGGCATGGCCTTCATCCCCGCCGAGCGGCTGGGTCACGGCGCCGTCCCGGACATGAGCCTCGCTGACAACGGCCTGCTCACCGGTTTCCAACAGGACGGATTGGTCGCCAGCGGCCTGATCCGTCATGGCCGGGTCGAGGCCTTCGCTCAACGCATCGTCGAGCGCTTCGCAGTGAAAACCCCAGGCACCCACACGCCAGCGCGCAGCCTGTCCGGCGGCAATCTGCAGAAATTCATCCTCGGGCGGGAGATCCTCCAGCAACCGAAGCTGTTGATTGCGGCGCACCCGACCTGGGGTGTGGACGTCGGCGCAGCGGCGGCAATCCATCGCGAGCTGATCGAACTACGCGACGCCGGTGCCGCAATCCTGGTGATTTCCGAGGACCTGGAAGAGCTGTTCCAGATCAGCGACCGCATCGCCGCTCTGAGCCATGGACGTCTGTCACCGCTACGTGCCACCGCCGAGACAACTGCGATCGACGTTGGCCGCTGGATGGCCGGCCAGTTCGATCAACCCACGCCCACCGCCGCCTGAGAGCCTTCGTATGCTGTTATCCCTCGAACCACGCGGCCAACAGTCGCGCCCGATGCTCTGGCTTTCGCCGCTGCTCGCCGCGCTGCTGACATTGATCAGCGGCGCCTTGCTGTTCGCCGCGCTTGGCCATCCGCCGCTGGAAACCCTGCGCGTGCTGCTGATCGATCCGGTCAGCGACCTCTATGGCGTCTCCGAATTGTTGGTCAAAGCCTTGCCCATCCTGCTCTGCGCGCTAGGCCTGGCAGTGGTCTACAACGCACGTATCTGGAACATCGGCGCCGAGGGCCAGCTGCTGATCGGCGCGCTGGCCGGTAGCGCACTGGCGGTGAACATCATCGACTGGGATTCACGCTGGGCGCTGGTGCTTACCCTTGTTGCGGGCACCCTGGGCGGTGCGGCCTGGGCCGGTCTTTGCGCCTGGCTGCGCACGCAGTTCAACGCCAACGAGATCCTCACCAGCATCATGCTCAACTACATCGCGCTGAACCTGCTGCTGTTCGGCGTGCACGGCCCGCTGAAAGATCCGGAGGGTTTCAATTTCCCCGAGTCTGCGATGTTTGGCGACGCCACGCGCCTGCCGCAGCTGTTCGAGGACCTGCGCGTACATGCCGGTTTCTACTTCGCTCTGCTGGCGCTGGTGGTGGTGTGGGTGCTGCTGCAGAAGAGCTTTCTCGGCTTCCAGATCAAGGTGCTCGGGCTCGACAAGCGTGCCGCCGGCTTTGTCGGCTTTCGCGAGAAACGCCTGGTCTGGGTCGCCCTGCTAATCAGTGGTGCGCTCGCCGGACTGGCCGGCGTCGCTGAAGTCACCGGGCCGATCGGCCAGCTGGTGCCGCAGGTATCGCCTGGCTACGGCTACGCGGCCATCACCGTGGCCTTCCTCGGCCGGCTCAACCCGCTCGGTATCGTCTTTGCCAGTCTGTTGATGGCGCTGCTCTATCTCGGCGGTGAGAACGCGCAAATGGCGGCCAACCTGCCGCAATCGATCACCCAGCTGTTCCAGGGCATGGTGCTGTTCTTCCTGCTGGCGTGCGATGTGCTGATTCTTTATCGGCCGCGCTTCGCACGGAGCCGAAAGCCGATAGCAGAAAGCCTGAAGCCAGCGGTGCAGCCATGAACGCCGCGACTCGCTCCGCCAATGCAGCTGCCGCTTTCACTTCCAGCTCCCAGCTTCTGGCTTCCAGCTAAGGAACAACCATGGACATCGATCTACTCACCAATATTTTCTACGCCATGATCCGCACCGGCACGCCGCTTCTGCTGGTGGCACTCGGCGAGCTGGTCTGCGAGAAGTCCGGCGTACTCAACCTCGGCCAGGAAGGCATGATGCTGTTCGGCGCGGTGGCCGGTTTCATCGCGGCGTTTGCCACCGGCAATCTCTGGCTGGGCGTGGTGTTTGCCTGCCTTGGCGGCATGCTGCTATCGCAGCTGTTTGCGCTGGTAGCGCTGGGCTTCAACGCTAATCAGGTTGCCACTGGCCTGGCGTTGACCATTTTCGGCGTTGGCTTGTCGTCCTTCATCGGTGCGGGTTGGGTCGGCAAGCCACTGGCGGGCTTCGAGCCGATCGCCATTCCGCTGCTGAGCGAGATCCCGCTGATTGGCCGCATGCTGTTCGCTCAAGACTTGCTGGTCTACCTGTCCTTTGCTCTCTTCGCCCTGGTTGCCTGGGTGCTGCTGAAAAGCCGCGTCGGGCTGATCATTCAGGCGGTCGGCGAGAATCCCAACGCCGCCAGCGCCATGGGGCTGCCAGTCTTGCGTGTACGGGCCTTGGCGGTGCTGTTTGGCGGCGCCATGGCCGGGCTGGCCGGCGGTTACCTGTCGCTCGCCTACACGCCGATGTGGGCGGAAAACATGACCGCCGGCCGCGGCTGGATTGCCCTGGCACTGGTGGTATTTGCCAGCTGGCGGGTGGGCCGCGTTCTGCTGGGCGCCTACCTGTTTGGTCTCGCGAGCATTCTGCACCTGGTCGCCCAGGGGATCGGCCTGTCGATCCCTGGCAACCTGCTGGCAATGCTGCCCTACGTCGCGACCATCATCGTGCTGGTGCTGCTGTCACGCGACGCTATCCGCACACGGTTGTACGCGCCAGTCTCACTCGGTCAGCCGTGGAAGGCGGGCCACTGATCTTGCTCCGCTGCAGATAAACGTTTGGGCCTGCGGAAAGCAGATTCTTACCGCCGGCAATCATGACTGCGATGGGGCCGATACCCGTCGTAGTCGCGTTGCTCGTGCTAAAGGCAGGCATTGCCTGCGATCGCCTCACCGTGGCCATGCACTTCGCCCTACCGCCCCATCATCCCAGCGGTTATCAACCGTATCGATAAGCAGCTTTGTCACCACCGATTCGCGCGCGAGCCCATCAGGGTCCAGACTTTGCGCACCTCATCGACAGGAGCACAACGCATGACCACCCAATCCGTCCTCATCATCGGTGCCTCACGTGGCCTTGGCCTGGGCTTGGCCAATGCGTTTGCAGCGCAAGGCTGGAGCGTCACGGCGACGGTGCGCAGTCAAGGCGCCGAAGCGCTGCATTCCGTGCCGCACGTCGAGATCGAAACCCTGGACATTACCGATGGTGGCAGTGTCGACGCCTTGGCTGGTCGCCTTAGCGGCCGCCAGTTTGACGTCGTGTTCGTCAACGCCGGCATTTCAGGTCCTCGCGTAGACCGCGCCAGCGCCGCGTCCGACTCGGATGTTGCTGCGTTGTTCATCACCAACAGCGTCGCCCCGGTGCGTCTGGCCGAACGCCTGCTGGATAACGTCAAGCCCGGTGGCGTGCTCACCTTCATGAGCTCGATCATGGGCAGCGTCGAGACCGGCTCCGGCATGGGCATGCCGTTGTACGGGGCCAGCAAGGCTGCCCTCAATCATCTGGTGAACAGCTTTGCCAAAGCGCTCGAGAATGGCCCCACCGTGCTGCTGATGCACCCCGGCTGGGTGCGCACCGAGATGGGCGGGGATCAGGCTCCGCTGGACGTGGAAACCAGTTGCCGGGGCATGGTGCAACAGGTGATCCACGCCATCGGCCAAGGCGGGCATCGGTATCTGGATTACGAGGGCAATGAGCTGCCGTGGTAATACCGGTACGGCTATAGGGCGAACCTCAACGTGAAAGCAAACCGCTCAAGCGCTGCAACGCTTCATGCGGACCGCCCGTAACCACGTGGGCAGGCACGGCCAGCATCAGGTTCATGGGCAGATCGAAGGCTTCCAGGTGCAAGCCATCGCAATCGAACCCCGGCTGCCCACACAGGTTCGGATGCTGCCGGTGCAACCGCTCGGCATAGCTGCCATCGCCGTCCAGGTAAGCCACCACCGGTTTGCCACGCGCCACCGCGAAGCCGACTTCGAAACTTGTGCCGCTGTCAGGCTCACCGCCGCGAAAGAAGTTCAGATCGGCAATCACCGCGTCGGCCTGGTCGAGCAGGTCCAGATTGGCCTGGTAGATCCAGGCCGCCTGCTCGCGGGCGTCGGTGATGTGAGGCGGCACCTGCTTATCCAGCGGATACAACCCAATGAAGCCGAAGTCGGCGCAGAGCGCCTTGAGTCGCTCGCCATGCTCGAGCGCATCGGTGCGAAATACGCCGGGACCGGCGAGGTAGATTCGTACGTCCATGAGGGTCCGTCTGGTTGGCGGGCATCAGAGCCCGATCAGCGAAAGCATGATGAAGGTGGCGAACAGAACGAAGTGGGTCATGCCCTCGATCGCGTTGGTCTCGCCATCGTTCAGGTTGATGGCGGCCACGATCAGCGTGATGAACACCATCAACGTCTGCACCGGCGTCATCGCCATCTGGAACGGCTGGCCACTATACAGCGCCAGCGCTTCCATGACCGGGACGGTAAGGATCACCGTCGACAACGAGGCACCCAGCGCAATGTTGACCACCGACTGCATGCGGTTGGCCAGTGCGGCCCGCAATGCGGTGAGGATTTCCGGGCTTGCCGAGATTGCCGCGACCAGCAGGGCCGCCAGCATTGGCGGTGCACCTGTGCCCTTGAGACCGACATTCATCGTTTGCGACATCACCTCGGCCAGCGCGCCAATGATGACTACCCCGACGCACAGCAAGGCGATCGAAAGGCCACGGCTGCCCGACGCGTGTGGCGCTTCAGGCAGGCCCTTGCGACGGCGCTTTTCCGGGTAGCTGTAGCTGAAGAAGTAGCTGTGCGCGCCAACCTGCATACGCAGAAAAACGCCATACAGCAGCACCATGGCACCGATGGTGAAGCCCGAATACAGCCGCCAGTCCTCCCGTGGAATGAACTCGGGCACAACCATCGAAACGCTCATCGCGGTGAGGATCATCACGCTGTAGGTACGCGCCGAATCGTCATTGTAGGACTGCTCACCGTGGCGCAGTCCGCCCATTAACGCGGCGAGGCCGAGAATGCCGTTAAGGTCGAGCATTACAGCCGCGTAGATGGTGTCGCGTACCAGCGTGGCCGAGGGCTCATGAGACATCATGATGGCCAGAATGACGACCTCCACCAATACGGCGGACAGCGTGAGGATCATGGTGCCGTAAGGATCGCCGACCTTTTCAGCGAGGACTTCCGCATGGTGCGCCACCCTTACCGATGCCAGGATGATCGTCAGAACCAAGACCCCCGTAGCAACCAGCGCAACAGCACGTCCGCCATGCAACAGGCTGCCTTCGACGGCATAAGCGAGCGCCGCCATCAGCAGCGCAGCAATGAGGAACACTTCTTGTTTAACGACCTGAAACATTCTGCAATCTCTTAAGGGGCTGATAGTCGGACGCACCAAAGGGTTGCAAATATCCCTGACGCTGCACCTTGCCGGATCGACGGCGGAACGTGGGTGCCCGAAAGAGCGCCTGGCAATGAGCGATTGAGCGTAACTGTCCAGTTGGTCAATTTTTTGCTAACCAAACCACAGCCTCATGGCGGATACGCAAAAGATTTGCTACCAGGAGCAACACCCATGCAGAAGAAGAACACTCGGACAACCCTGCTTCGCGGTCTCGCCGCGGCGATTGGTTTCAGCACCATCCTTACCACCGCGGCAGCCGACCCGCTGAAGGTCGGCTTCGTTTACGTGGGCCCGATCGGCGACCACGGCTGGACCTATCAGCACGAAATGGGTCGTCAGTACCTGGAAAAGGAGCTCGGCGATCAGGTCGAAACCACCTTCGTCGAGAATGTCGCCGAGGGCGCCGACGCCGAGCGGGTGATCCGCAACATGGCCAAGGGCGGGTATGACCTGATCTTCACCACTTCCTTCGGTTATATGAACCCGACGCTCAAGGTGGCGAAACAGTTCCCCAAGGTCACCTTCGAACATGCGACCGGCTACAAGCAGGACAAGAATCTCGGCACCTATCTGTCTCGCTCCTACGAGGGACGCTACGTGGGGGGGTTCCTCGCAGCGAAGATGACCAAGAGCAAAAAGGTCGGCTACATCGCCTCCTTCCCGATTCCCGAGGTGATCCGCGATATCAACGCCATCCAGCTGGCATTGGACAAATACAACCCCGGCACCGAGATCAAGGTGGTATGGGTGAACTCCTGGTTCGATCCGGGCAAGGAAGCCGATGCCGCCAATGCGCTGATCGACCAGGGTGTCGACGTGGTGTTCCAGCACACCGACAGCCCGGCGCCGATCCAGGCGGCTGAACGTCGTGGCGTCTATTCGGTCGGCTACGCATCGGACATGGCTCACTTCGGACCGAAAGCTGTGCTGACGTCCATCGTCAACGATTGGGGCCCGCATTACGCGAAGTCGGCAAAAGCAGTAGTCGACGGTAGCTGGAAACCGCAAGACTTCTGGGGTGGCCTGGCCGAAGACACGATTAGCCTGCCGATCAGCGATCTGGTGCCGGCGGACGTGAAGAGCGAGGCGGAACAGATCATCGCCAACATCCGCAGCGGCGATTTCCACCCGTTTACCGGCCCGATCAAAGACCAGTCCGGCACCGTGCGCATCGCCGAAGGCGCAACCGCCAGCAACGGTGAACTGGCTTCGATGGACTACTACGTGCAGGGCATTACCGCCGAGCTGCCGAAGTAGTAGACAAGCAAGCGTGAAGCCGGAGGCTCGAAGCGAAAGCCGGAGGCATACCGGCTTCAGGCTTCAGGCTTCAGGCTTCAGGCTTCAGGCTTCAGGCTTCAGGCTTCAGGCTTCAGGCTCCGATAGCGAGATAACTTGAATGACTCAATTGCCTATCATCGACATCGCCCCTCTCTATGCTTCCGATGAAAACGGTTGGCAAGCCGTGGCCCAAGAGATCGACGCGGCCTGCCGCGACTGGGGCTTTTTCTACATCCGCAACCACCCGATCAGCGCGACACGCATCGCCCAGTTGAAGGATCGTGCGGAAACCTTCTTTGGTTTACCGACCGAGGAAAAACTCCCCATCGACATTACCCGTAGCCAGCACCACCGCGGCTACGGGGCGATCGCCACCGAGCAGCTCGACCCGAGCAAACCGAGTGACCTGAAAGAAACGTTCGACATGGGCTTCCATATGCCAGCCGATCACCCGGATGTTCTCGCCAGCAAGCCGCTGCGCGGTCCCAACCGGCATCCGGCCATCGAGGGCTGGAAAGCCTTGTTCGAACAGCATTACCGGGATATGCATGCCCTCTCCTGCACGCTGCTGCGGGCCATCACCGTGGCGCTCGGGATCGAGCGGGACTTTTTCGACACGCGCTTCATCGAGCCCATCAGCGTGTTCCGCATGATCCATTACCCGCCACGGCAGAACGCCACCGCGCCCGAACAACAGGGTGCCGGCGCGCATACCGACTACGGTTGCATCACGCTGCTCTACCAGGATCAGGCCGGCGGGCTGCAGGTGCAGGATGTGCGCGGCGAATGGATAGACGCACCGCCGATCGAGGGGACCTATGTCGTCAACATCGGCGACATGATGGCTCGCTGGAGTAACGACCGGTACAAGTCCACGCCACACCGGGTTATCAGCCCGCTCGGCGTGGATCGCTATTCGATGCCGTTTTTCGCCGAGCCGAATCCCGATACGGTCATCAGCTGTCTGCCCGGCTGCCAGGGGCCGGACAACCCAGCCAAATATTCGGACACTAGTTGCAGCGCCTATATGCTTTCGCGTTTTGCCGAAACCTACGCCTATCGGCGCGAGCTTTTATCCGTTTAAAGCTAGAAGATGCTTCGCCTAACGCCAAAAAGTTCGGCATCACCAGTGGTCAACGCAACTGTCCGTCTCGGTGTGCAGCAGAGCGTGTAGAGAAAGCTGCCTTGGAAAATACCGACAATGTCTGTCGGGCCAATCCATCATTGGAGCAACTGGGAAAGCAGCGGGATGGCAGGGTCGCTCAGTGTGCGATGCAGACTACTGGCACGCCGTTCTTCAGCGGCTCGTGTGGCTGAGGCATGCTGAAGCCGCCGACTTTTTAAAGCTAATTCCTGCCATGACGCGAACCGACCGCTGACTCGGGGAAGCGTGAATGATCGGGCAAAGAAAGTGGATATCGTCTGGCCATCAGGATGACGGAACTGGCGGGTAAAGCGCTTTCCCGCCAGGACTTGACGCTCGGGATGAGACGCTCCGATTGCTGGCCTCAGCTACGCTGAGGCGATTGCCGCACCGGAGCGCCATTGGCTACGTAATAAGCCGCTGTACTGCGCGGCAACGGCTGCCGACCGCGAATTCGGTCGGCGATTTTTTCAGCGATCATGATGGTGGTGGCGTTGAGGTTGCCGGTGATGATCTGCGGCATGATCGAAGCATCCACTACACGTAACCCTTCGACGCCATGCACGCGGCCCTGCCCATCGACCACCGACATCTCGTCCGTGCCCATCTTGCAAGAGCATGAGGGGTGATAGGCCGTCTCGCCATGTTCGCGGACAAAGGCGTCCAGCTCGGCATCGCTCTGCGCGTGCGCCCCTGGGCTGAGCTCCTTGCCGCGATAAGGATCGAGCGCAGGTTGACCGATGATTTCTCGCGTCAGGCGGATACCGTCGCGGAATTCCTGCCAGTCCTGCTCGTGTGACATGTAATTGAACAGAATGCTTGGATCGACTTTCGGGTCCGTCGAGCGGATCTGGACACGCCCACGGCTGGGTGAGCGCATCGAGCCGACGTGCGCCTGGAAGCTGTGGCCGTCATAGGCGTTGCTGCCGTTGTAGTTGACCGCGACCGGCAGGAAGTGGAACTGGATGTTTGGCCATTCGAACTCGTCGCGGCTGCGAATGAAGCCACCGGCCTCGAACTGGTTACTGGCACCGACTCCCGAACCCAGAAACAGCCATTGCGCACCGATGGCCGGCTGGTTCCACCACTTCAACGCGGGAGACAACGAGACCGGCTGGATACATTCGTATTGCAGGTACATCTCCAGATGGTCCTGCAGATTTTGTCCAACCCCTGGCAGGTCGTGCACGATCTCGATATTCAGTTGCTTGAGCAGAGCTGCCGGCCCGACGCCCGAACGCTGTAGTACCTGGGGAGAGGCAATGGCGCCGCCGCACAACAGCACTTCGCGGCGCGCCCGGGCAACCGTTGGCTGTTCACGTCCACGCAGATATTTAACGCCAACGGCACGTTTGTTCTCGAACAGCACGCGGTCCGTCACAGCGTGCGTAACGATGGTCAGGTTCGGACGGTCCTTGGCCTGATCGAGATAGCCGCGGGCGGTGCTGGCGCGACGGCCGTTTGGCGTGACGGTGCGGTCCATTGGCCCGAAACCTTCCTGCTGATAACCATTAAGGTCCTCGGTCTTCGGGTAGCCGGCCTGCACGCCCGCCTCGACCATCGCATTGAACAGCACATTGTTGCCCGGCTTGGGCGTGGTCACGCTGACCGGTCCGTCGCCACCGTGGTAATCGTTGGGGCCGATGTCACGCGTTTCAGCTTTACGGAAATACGGCAAGCAATCGAGGTAGGTCCAATCCTCCAGGCCCGGCATGGTTGCCCAATTGTCGTAATCCAACGCATTGCCACGGATGTAGCACATGCCGTTGATCAGCGAGGAGCCACCCAGCCCCTTGCCGCGACCGCAGTCCATGCGGCGGTTGTTCATGTGCGGTTCCGGATCGGTTTTGTACGCCCAGTTGTAGCGCGTGCCTTGCAGTGGGTAAGCCAGCGCGGCGGGCATCTGGGTGCGGAAATCCAGGCGGTAATCGGGGCCTCCGGCTTCGAGCAACAGGACGCTGACGTCCCCGTCTTCGGTGAGGCGCGCCGCCAACGTATTTCCGGCCGAGCCGGCGCCAATGATGATGTAGTCGTATTCCATGATTCCTCCTGTCGCGCGGGCCAGTACTAACGCAGCGCTGACCCGAGCATCTTCGGACGGCTCAGAAAACCGAGGCGAATTCGCCCAGTTCCACCTGCACGGATTTCAACCGGGTGTAATGGGCGAGCGAGGAAATACCGTTCTCGCGGCCAATGCCGGATTGCTTGTAGCCACCAACCGGCATTTGCGCCGCCGATTCGCCCCAGGTGTTAATCCAGCAGATGCCGGCCTCCATCTGATGAATGATGCGGTGGGCGCGCGTCAGATCGCGCGTCACCACGCCAGCGGCCAGTCCATAGTCGCTGTCGTTGGCGCGGCGCACCGCTTCCTCTTCATCGTCGTAGGCCAGCAGGCTCAGTACCGGACCGAAGATTTCCTCACGGGCGACGATCATGTCGTCGGTGCAGTCGCTGAAGATGGTCGGCTCGATGTAGGCACCTCGTCCGAATTCGCCGCTGGTCACCCGCTCACCGCCGCACAGCAGGCGGGCGCCCTGCGCCTTACCTTTGGCGATGTAGCCCAGCACGTTTTGCATATGGCTGAAGCTGACCATGGGCCCGAACGTGGTCTGCTCATCCTGCGGATCGCCCATGCGAATGCGCTTGACCCGCTCCAACAGTTTGGCCTCGAACTCGCTCAGCAGATTGCGCGGCACGAAGACGCGGGTACCATTGGTACAGACCTGCCCGGAACTGAAGAAGTTGGCCATCACGGCGATATCCGCCGCCCGGTCCAGGTCGGCATCATCACAGACGATCAGCGGCGATTTGCCACCGAGCTCCATCGTCACGTCCTTCAGCGATGAACTGGCAGCGCTGGCCATGACCTTCTTGCCCGTGGCCACGCCGCCGGTGAAGGACACCTTGGCGATACGCGGATGCTCGGTAAGCATGGCGCCAATCTCCCCGCCAATGCCGGTCAACACGTTGAACACGCCGGCCGGTAACCCTGCCTCCGTGAAAATTTCGGCAAGCTTGAGCGCACTTAGCGACGTCACTTCACTCGGTTTGAAGATCATTGCGTTACCAGCCGCCAGCGCCGGTGCGGCCTTCCATAGCGCAATCTGGATCGGGTAGTTCCACGCGCCAATTCCGGCCACCACGCCGAGCGGCTCGCGCCGGGTATAGACGAAGCTGGTGTCGCGCAGCGGGATCTGCTCGCCTTCAATGGCGGGTGCGAGGCCCGCGTAATACTCGAGCACGTCGGCACCGGTGACAATATCCACACTGCGGGTTTCCATCAGTGGTTTGCCGGTGTCCAGGGTTTCCAGCAGGGCCAGCTCATCGTTGCGCTCGCGCAACAGGTCGACCGCCTTGCGCATGACGCGCGAACGCTCCATGCCAGTAAACGCCGCCCAGATCTTCTGACCTTTCTCGGCGCTAGTCACCGCGCGTTCGAGGTCGGCGCGAGTCGCCTGGGCTACTTCAGCGAGGACCTCTCCGTTGGCCGGGTTGATGCTTTCGAATACATCGCCACCGCTGGCATCGACATAGGTGCCGTCGATATAGAGCTGTTGCCGTGGAAAACGGGCCATGATCTACCTCTTTCAATATCCGGGTGGCAGTAGCCGATTGGGCCGCTGCCACGGGTTGGGCGAGACATGGCGGACCTGTAGGTCCGCGCCATCGGATCAGCTGGTGCCGGGTACGGCGCCTGGTTCAGACGCGCCGTCGGCAACGCTGCCCTTCTCTCGCTGCAGATGCAGGAACTGCATGTGATGTTCGTAGTGATCGAGAATGTCTTCGATCAGTTGGCGCTTCGAGTAACCCATCAGGTCGTAACCAAGGCTGCCCTGGCGCAGATGCACTTCGAGACGATAGTAGTGAGCACGGCTGCTCTGGGTCCGCACCGCAAACGACGGCATGGCGCTGCGCACCGGCCAAATCTGATAGGTGAAATCCTGCTCGCTGCCGAAATTGACGTTGAGCATCAGATGCTCGTTGCCCTCCTCGCCTTCGATGATTTCTACCGGAACGCCCTTTTCGCCGAGCGCCTGGCGAATCTCCTCCATGGCGGGCTTGCAGACCTCCTGCAGGTAGCGGCGAATTTGCGGCAGGCTTGGGAAGCTCATTGCACGTGAAAGCCGCTGGCTCCAGTTCATGTGCGCATGCTCCAGCGTGGCCCGGCCAGACAGCTGGCCGGAAAGACTTTTCTGGTAGCTGTCGGCCATCACGCCCTCGACGTGCAACGCCTTGAACAGGCCGAACATCATGAACAGCAGGACAATGGAGAACGGCAGCCCCATGATCACCACGGTCCCCTGCAGCGCAGTCAGGCCACCGGCGACCAGCAGTGCCAGCGTCAGTACGCCGATGATCGCGGCCCAAAGCACGCGCATCCATACCGGCGCGTCACTGTTGACGTCCTTCAGAATCGACGTGAAGTTTGACAAAACCAGCGAGCCCGAGTCGCCTGAAGTCACGAAGAACACAATGGCAAGAACCGTCGCCACAGCTGTGGTCAGCCCGGCCCAGGGCATACTTTGCAGAAACAGATAGATGGAAGAACCGGGATTGCTCACAGCCTGCGCGCCGAACTCCACTGCACCGTTCATCACCATGTCGATGGCACCGTTACCCATGATCGACATCCAGGCCATCATGAAGGCCAGGGGCAGCAGCAAGGTGCCGACGACGAACTCGCGGATGGTCCGACCGCGTGAAATTCGCGCCAGGAACAGCCCGACAAAGGGGCCCCACGCGATCCACCATGCCCAGAAAAACACGGTCCAGGCGTTCAGCCAGTCGGTGGGCTGGTCGTAAGCGTAGGTATCGAACGACAGGCTGATGAAGTTGGAGAAATAATCTCCGATGTTCATCACCAGCGCGTTGAGCAAAAAGGTTGTCTTGCCGGCGAACAGCACGAACAGCAACAGCACGAACGCCAGCAGCATATTGAACTCGGACAGCCGGCGGATCCCACGCTCCACCCCTGTCGCGGCCGATATCGCCGAGAACACGACGATCAAAACCACCAACACCGCCTGGGTCAGTGTGCCCTCCGGTACCCCGAAGATGTAGTTCAGGCCGAAGTTCAGCTGGATGATGCCAATGCCGAGGCTGGTGGCGATGCCAAACACCGTGCCCAGCACCGCGGCCGTGTCCACGGTGTGACCAATAGGCCCGTAGATGCCTTTACCGAAGATCGGGTAGAGCGACGAGCGAATCGAAAGCGGTAGCCCCTGACGAAAGCTGAAGTACGCCAACGACATGCCTACCAGCGTATATACGCCCCAACCGGACAGGCCCCAATGAAGAAAGGTCAGCTCCATCGCATGGCGCGCCGCCTGCACAGTGCTGCCCTCGCCCACGGGCGGCTCGAGAAACTGGGTGATGGGTTCGGCGATGCAAAAGAACAGCAGGTCGATGCCGATGCCCGCCGAGAACAGCATCGCCGCCCAGGTGATCACGTTGAACTCGGGCTTGGAATGATCGGGGCCAAGCCTGATCTTGCCGTAACGGCTGGTGGCGATCACGATCACGAACAGCAAATACACCAGCACAGCAAGAAAGTAGAACCAACCGAAAGAATTCGATATCCAGCCCAGCACGGCGTTGATGACCGAGAGCGACGACTCATTGAAAAACATGGCCCAGATCGCGAAGAGCACGATGGCGACGGCCGAGCTGTAGAACACGACTGGATTGATGCGGTCGTGGGATGCGTCGGGGTTTCCGGGTGAGCGCTCAGCCTCGTTCATCGGTTCTATCTCCTGAACTGGTTCTGGCCTTTTTGACATCGCAGCGCGATGAATAGCGTCAGGCTATGTGGATGGTCGCAAGGAGAGCGCTACGACGGTCTGAAAAACGGCCTACGTTGCGGCACGCCAGGGTCTGCCGGGTTAGGCGCGCGGCCCATGAAAGGGGGAGAGGAACAGCGATACCTCAGAAAATAGCCTATTCCAAAAAAGGGCGACCATTCTATGGTTGCTCGTAGCAGGCTGTAGACGCGCACCGTTCCCGGCGCTGCACCGCTTCTCGGCGGACGCCTCCTGTGCCTTGAACGTGGGCTCGGCGCTGCACCTGCCACGAGAGGAGGTAAGATGGCTGCCCACGTTTTACACCGCAGCCTCGACATGTCTTATTCCGTCACGCCCATCGGCGTCGTTCGTTCCTGTTTCAAGGAAAAATTCGCCATCCCGCGGCAGCCACAGCTGGCACCGGCGGCGCGGGGCGTGCTGGAGTTGCACCCGCCTTTCGATCAGGCACATGCCCTCGAAGGGCTCGAACAGGTCAGTCATGTCTGGCTGTTGTTTCTTTTCCATCAGTCGCTCGAGACCGAGCCCCGCCTGCGGGTCCGCCCGCCGCGCCTAGGCGGCAATCGCATGGTCGGCGTTTTTGCGACCCGCTCGACGCACCGCCCCAATGGCATCGGCCAGTCGGTGGTCAGACTCGAGCGGATCGAGCCCGGACGTCTTCATCTATCAGGGATCGACCTGCTGGACGGCACGCCGGTATTGGACATCAAGCCTTACGTCCCTTACGCCGATGTCATCGACGACGCGCGTAACGGCCTGGCCAACAACGCCCCGGCGCTCATCGCCGTGAACTGGACCGCAACCAGCCTGCAACAGGCCTGTAGCGAGGCGCTGCGGCTGGGTGAACCGTTACAGGCGCTGATCGAGCAATGCCTGGCGCAGGATCCGCGACCGGCCTATCAGACGCCGTCACCGGAGCGCCGCTACGGCACTCGGCTATGGGATGTCGAGGTACGCTGGCACTACCCGGACCCGAGCTCCATCACGGTCGTGGACGTGGTGCGGGTGTAACGCTGGGCACCGCAAGGCTACTGGCGCGCCGGCGTCAGCAGCAGCCGTTCGGTGCCGTAGACCTTGTCCAGGTTCTCAGACTTGAACGGGAAGCTCATGTACCCCCCTTTCAGCCAGGCCTCGATTCCGTCGGCATAGTGAGGACTGGCCGGGTTGCCGGACTGCCCGGAACTGTTCAGTCCGATCATCGGCTCGTCGCGCCCGAAATCGACGATGATGCGCATGGCTGGTATCAGCCAGGTGTCGAAGTTTTCCCCCCAACGATAGGCCGAAACGTTCAGGGTGCTGTGATCGCCACCCGCCGCGAACGGGCCGCGATCCAGATAGCCACTGATGGCATTGATACCGCCACGCTGGCTAGCGGACATGTACGGCGCCAGCTGTGTCGTACCTGTGCGCCAGGTGTAGGTGTGCAGCTGCCCCCAACGCCAGGCATTGCGATCCGGCCCCTGTGCGGCTTCCATACGGCTGACCGCCGCCGCCAGAGAGCGCGCCAGAATCGCAGGTTTGTCTTCCTGGCGTGGCGTGTTCAGGTCATCCCAGAACGGGCTGTCGTCGCGGCCCAGCAGATGATCCGCCTGCGCTGAGTAGGAGGCGTTCGCGGTTTCGACCAGTGCCTTCCACGCAGCACTGCTTTCCGGCCCCAGTTCGTCCAGAAACGTCTGTCGCGCCGATTCCATCAGGAAGGTTTCATACAGAGCGGCATCGGCTGAGTCCGCGGCGAGCTTGCCATCGAAGCTCAGCAATCGCGAAAGCGCCTCGCGCGCCCTGCCCCGCTCAGGTTCAGCGAGCGCATTGATGGCGGCTTTCAGCGGCTCCGCCATTCCCGGCGCCTGAAACATGACCTGCAACTTGGCGGCGAAAGTCGTCGTCTGATCGTATTGCATCGCGATCACGCTGCGGCTGTCCTGCTTACCTTGCCCAAGCAGCTCGGCCATGCGCTCGGCCCGCTCGGGGTAATACCAGGAGTTGGACAGCTGCATACCGTAGCCCTTGGGCACGGTGCGTTGATTGGCTGTCGCCAGCCAGCCTTGCGGCGGATCCTGGTCATAGGGATGCAACATGGGATCGGCGAAGCCATCCCAGTCGTAACGCCCGTCCCAACCCGGAGACGGCATAAGGCCCAGGCCTTCACGGCGATTCGGATAGCGGCCGGTCACTTGCCAACCCGTACTCTGCTCGTCGGCAAACACGACATTGAGCGCAGCCGCGCGGATGTCGCGAGTTGCTTCGAAGGCCTGATCCACCGATTGCGCGCGGGTCAGGTCAAAAAACGCATCCAGCGAATGGTCAGCCTCGAACTGCGTCGTTTTCAGCGCGAGTCCGTAGCCGCTATTCAACTGCAGCGGTTGTAACGGGTGCTTGCGCTCGCCAAGTACGCTGTTCAGCAACGGCCCGTTGCGGGTTTCATAAAGGGTTTCGCGAATTGGCCGCTCGCCCTTGATGAAGAACGTCTCATGGCGCTCGCGCGCCGGCACCCATTTACCGTCGGCGAGGTACAGCAAGCGCCCCCCTTCGCGACGCACCTGTTCCAGAAACAGGTCCTGGGTATCGCCCATGACCATGGTCATGCCCCAGCCCAGTTTGCCGTTGAAACCCGCAATTACCGCGGGGACGCCCGCGATCGTTACCCCGGCGGCCTGGAATTTCGGCGAGCGGATCTGCACGAAATTCCAGTACGAAGGCATCGATAATGGCAGATGCGTGTCGTTGGCCATCAGTGGTTTGCCGCTGCGGGTGTGGCTGGCGGATATCGCCCAGTTGTTGGAGGCGGCGACACCCAACATGTTCAGCGCGGCCACCTCTGAGGCGGCGCTGTCGAGCGCGGCGAGCCCTGGTATCTCGCCGCTCAGCTTCAACCCCTTCAGCTTGTCGGCTTCATCGAAGGGTAGCGGCTCGTCGGGATAGGTCGGCAGCAGCCAGGCGACCTTCTCGCTGCCTACCTTCTGTGTCATGACCAGCGAGGCGATTTCTTCCTGCAGATTGACCGCCAGGCCGAAGTTCAACAGACAGAAGACCAGTACCGAGTCCTCGGCTTTCCAGTACTCCGGGGTGTAACCCGCAGCGGCCAGATCCATTGGCAACTTGTCTCGATGGCGGAACAGGTAGGCATTGACACCGCGGGCGTAGACCTCAAAAAACCGCTTCATCCGCGGCGAGCTTTCTCGATACAGCACGGCGGCGCTTTGCCGAAGATTTACCGCCCGCATGAAGCGGTCGATCTCAAGCACGCCCGGCCCAGCCATCTCCGCCAAGCGCCCTTCGGCCATGAGCCGCAAGCTGATCATCTGGCTCAGACGATCGGTGGCATGCACGTAGCCGAGACCGAACAGCGCATCGTGAAAGGTCGCCGTCTCGATCAAAGGCATGCCCAACGAGTTGCGTCTGATGCTCACGCTTTTATCCAGTCCGGTGATCGCCTGGACGCCGTGCGCGGGCGGCAGGCTGTCGCTGTAGCGGCTATCCAGATACGCCTGGCAGCCGCCAAGGCCACCGGCTCCCAACACAACGCCCAAGGTCAGACGGGCCAGAACAAACGGCAGACGCAGCGACATCAACGGCTCCTTACAGACAGGGCACTACAGAACAGAAGGATAGATGGGTGTGGTACGCGATGACGTCGCGTTCAGGCAGCTTCGCGGTTTTTTGGCAAGACTTCATCGAGCAACCAGCGGGCGGACCGGCGAGCCTCGGCCTTGTGCTGCAATTCGAGCGCACTGAAGTTGGCCTCGTGGCGGCGCCGCTCGGTTTTGTCCAGCGCCTTCCAGGCGGTGTGTGTCGGCACCTGCTCGGTCGCCTCGAACAGTAACTGGAAAACCTGGCAGCGCGGATCCTGGCCAAGCTTCGAGTCGTAATTATCCAGTAGCACCTTGATCCGAATCGCGCCCTCGATCAGCGATACCTGCTCGTCGAGGAGGCTGCCAGCGAGCACTCGCAGATCCGCCGCAAGCGCGGCATGCTGCTGCGCCTGCATATCGGCGAGTTGCTGCTCCCTTCGCCAAACCCGACGCCATAGATGCAGCGCGTATCCAGCCAATGCGGCGATCAGCAGCAGAGCGGCAACCAGCAACGTTATGGCGAGGGGCGTCATGAGCGGATCAGGCTCCGTGGCACTTCTTGAATTTTTTCTGGCTTCCGCACGGGCACGGGTCGTTGCGGCCGACATCCTTCAGCGGATTTCGAACCGGGTCGTGGCTATGATTGCAGTGCGGTCCGTGTACATGAGGGGCATGGTCGTGATCGTGGTCGTGACTGCAATCAGGGCCGTGCACATGGGTGTCTTGGTTCATCGATGTCGCTCACTCCGGGATAAAGTTGCCGGGGATTATCTCGCCATTGGTAGCAATGTGCACGCGTCGCCCCAGCATCAGGCCCGTTTTCAGCTCGCCTTCCAGACGATAGGCAATCGGACGGTCCGGCTTTTCCAGCAAACGCACGATGTACTTCATATGCCGCCACAGGTTGGTGTAAACCGGCACTTCGTAATACTCGAAGCCATGCGCCGGGACGGTTGTCCAACCACTGGACTCACCACTCGCCAGCTCGATGTCGTTGAGGTGGACGGTATAAACGAGGCCGCGCACCGGCAAACTCTGCTCATTGGGATTGTCGATGCGAAAACGCAGCATAAACTGCTGTTCGAGGAGCCTCGCCTTGATGATCTCGACATCGGTGAGCCGGACGCCAGGATCCTGGAAATCACTGCTGAACCAGGTCGAACAACCCGCAAGGCCAGACAGCAACCCCAGCAAAACCACTGCTCTCGATATTCTTCTTATAGGTGCGTGGCAAAGCATTCCGGTACTCCAAAGGACGGCCAAGTGTAGCAAGCGGCAGATTGCCTGCAATGGGTTGTTTGGCGAAATTAACGCGTCCCTGCTACGTCTTTGCGACCGCTCTCATTGCGGCCCACGGAAACTGCTAGCGCCTTCCCATCGCAGCGGCATCGCTTTGCCGAGCCGCAGCGAACCGCGTCCGCTTTTTCTCAACCTGCAAGCGCACGCGCCAGCACCGCCCGTGTCTTGACGATTCCTTCAGCCAGCGCGGCCTCGATTTCCGCCATGGTGATGATGCCTGAGGTTTTACCGGCGGCCGGGTTGACCACCAACGCCAGGCAGGCATACGGCAGCTCGAGTTCGCGGGCGAGGACCGCCTCGGGCATGCCGGTCATTCCGACAATATCGCAGCCATCGCGCTCCATCCTGGCGATCTCGGCGACTGTCTCCAGCCTCGGTCCCTGGGTGCAGCCATAAACGCCATGACTGCTGAACAGATAACCTTCGGCTGCCAGGCCGGCAATCAGGCGTTTGCGCAGCGTTTCGTCGTAGGGGTAGCTGAAGTCGACATGGGTGACATGCTCGATGTCGCCTTCGAAGAAGGTGTGCTCGCGACCGTGGGTGTAATCGATCAGCTGGTGCGGTACACACAGGTGGCCAGCGCCCATCGCCGAATGAATGCCGCCGACCGCATTCACAGCGATAATCGCCTGCGCGCCGGCCTTCTTCAGCGCCCACAGGTTGGCACGATAGTTCACCTGGTGCGGCGGGATGCGGTGCGGATGGCCGTGACGGGCGAGAAACAGCACCTCTCGACCCGCATAGGTGCCGCGCAGAATGTCTGCCGACGGCGCGCCATAGGGCGTTTCCATCGGCACCGCTTCATCCAGGGTGAGCCCAGGCAGCTCCGTGAGCCCGGTGCCGCCGATAATGGCGTGGACAGTCATTTTGGTTTCCTTGGTCAAACGATCAAATCGGCGGCTTTGAGGGCAGCGACAGATGTGCGCCAGCGCGGATCCTGCTTGTATTCCAGCGAGCCCGACGCACGGCGGCGCATCTTCGCCAGCGCCGGTGATGGCTGTGCGTTGAGTCGCTGCAGCGCTGACAGCGCCAACTCGGCCGCTCCTCTGTCGTTGCATACCAAGCCCATATCGCAGCCGGCGATCAACGCAGCCTCGATCCGGCTTGCCGCATCGCCAGCGACATGCGCGCCGGCCATCGACAGGTCATCGCTGAAGATCAAGCCGCGAAAGGCCAGTTCCTTACGCAGAATGTCCTGCAGCCAGCGTCGAGAGAAGCCGGCCGGCTTGTCATCCACCTGGGGGTAAATCACATGCGCAGGCATTACCGCATCGAGCTCGCTCGCCAGACGCTGGAACGGAACCAGGTCACCACGACGTAGCTCGTCCAGCCCGCGCTCATCGACGGGGATCGCTACATGGGAATCCGCCTCGGCCCAGCCGTGGCCTGGGAAGTGCTTGCCGGTTGCAGCCATCCCGGCGCGGTGCATGCCTTTGATAAATGCCCCGGCCAGCTCGGTGGCTCGCTGTGGGTCCCCTTCGAACGCGCGGGTGCCCACCACGGCGCTGCGCTGGTGATCGAGGTCGAGCACCGGCGCGAAGCTGAAATCCAGTCCAACCGCCAACACTTCCGTGGCCATCACCCAGCCGCAGGCTTCTGCCAGCGCCTGCGCATCAGCGCGCAACGCGAATTCGCGCATCGCCGGCAAGCGAATGAAGTCGCGCCGCAGCCGCTGAACGCGTCCGCCCTCCTGATCGACTGCCAGCAAGATGTCGGGGCGTACGGCCCGGATCGCGCGACACAGTTCTTCCACCTGCCGCAGGTTTTCGATATTGCGAGCAAACAGAATCAGCCCGCCAACTTCCGGCTGCCGCAGCAACTGACGATCCTCGGCGGTCAGCCAGGTGCCGGCGATGTCCAGCATCAATGAACCTTGCATGATAGTGAGCAGATCCTTAATTCAGCGTTGCGCTCGACCAATCCGGACAGGCCGCTTCGCCTATCTGCACGGCGCAGCCAGCCGCCACCCGCGGGAAAAGATCGAGCAAGTCGGCATTACGCAGCCTGATACAGCCATGGGAAAGCGGCTCGCCCATGGGCTCTGGATCAGGCGTGCCATGCAAATAGATATAACGACGGAAAGTGTCAACCGCACCCATGCGGTTGAATCCAGGCTCGCAGCCGCTGAGCCAGAGAATTCGGCTCAGGATCCAGTCGCGACCGGGAAACCGGTCGTGTAATTCCTGGGTCCAGACTTCGCCGGTCCATCGACGGCCCCGCAGAACGGCCCCGCACGGCAATCCCTCGCCTATACGCGCGCGTACCTGGTGGCGGCCACGTGGTGTGCAGCCGGATCCGTTGCGCTCACCGACACCGTTACGAGCGGTTGAGATCGGCAGCCGGACGCACAGCCTGTCACCGGAGAACCCGTAGAGCAGCTGGTCGGCAATGGAAATATGGATGAAATCGAGATTGAGCATAGACGGCAAGCTTAGCCGATCAACCCCTGACCATGCACCTCAACCCTTGGCGGGCATTGCTAACGCGTTACGTCGGGCGATCGGATGCGCCTTCACCAGGCCCGGATCCTCCACGCCCGAATCGGCCCGCATACCAGCCGCGAGAAACGGGACCATCATACGCATGACCTGTTCGATAGAGGTTTTGGCCCCGAAATCGTTTTCGGCGATGGCCCGCAGCGCCTTGATGCCCGACATGCTGAACGCTGCGGCGCCGAGCATGAAGTGCACACGCCAGAACAACTCGATCGGGGGAATGGACGGGGCGGCCTCATGCACCCGAAGCATGTAACGGCGGAAGACCTTGCCGTACATGTCTTCAAGATAACGACGCAGGTGGCCCTGGCTCTGGCTGAAGGAAAGGCCCAACAGGCGCATGAAGATCGATAGGTCGTCACCGCTGCGTGGCGTTACAGCGAGCGCCTGTTCAACCAGAATCTCCAGCAGTTCCTCGAGATTCTCCTTTCTGTCGGACTCGGCCTCGCGCCTGTCCAGCTCACGCTCGAGGCTTATGCAGAACGGCCCGAGAAACCGCGAGAAGACCGCCTGGATAAGCGCTTTTTTCGAACCGAAGTGATAGTTCACCGCTGCCAGATTCACCCCGGCCTTGCTGGTGATCAAGCGCAACGAAGTCTCGGCGAAGCCTTTCTCAGCGAACAGCTGTTCTGCTGCATCAAGAATACGCTCCACTGTTTCAGACTGCGCCATGCCACCTCCCCTGACAAACACTCGTTTGAAACTTACGTTTCAACCTAACTCAAGTCAACCAACAAAGTGGCTGGACGCTCTTTTGGCTCTCCCAAAGCTTGCACCAAGCTGGCCCAGCCCTCAACCAAACAAAGATTGCCAAGCACTAAGCACTGTATATAATCCCAGTCACTGTATAAAAGAACAGAGACCGCTCATGATCAAGCTGACCCCACGCCAGTCGGAAATTCTCGCTTTCATCAAGCGCTGCCTGGAAGACAACGGCTATCCGCCGACCCGTGCGGAGATTGCTCAGGAGCTGGGTTTCAAATCGCCCAATGCTGCCGAAGAGCACCTCAAGGCGCTGTCCCGTAAAGGCGCTATTGAGATGACGCCCGGCGCTTCGCGCGGGATACGTATTCCCGGTTTCGAACCGGCAGCCGAAGAAAGTGGCCTGCCTGTTATCGGTCGAGTCGCTGCCGGCGCGCCGATTCTTGCGCAACAACATGTCGAAGAGTCTTGCCAGATCAACCCTTCATTCTTTCAGCCCAAGGCCGATTACCTATTGCGCGTTCGAGGAATGAGCATGAAGGACATCGGCATATTCGATGGCGACTTGCTTGCGGTGCATACCACACGTGAGGCGCGCAACGGGCAGGTGGTGGTGGCACGCATCGATGATGAGGTCACGGTAAAGCGCTTCAAACGTGAAGGTAGCAAGGTCTGGTTACTTGCCGAGAATCCGGAATTCGCTCCGATTGAAATCGACCTTGAGCAGCAAGAACTGATTATCGAGGGTCTGAGCGTCGGCGTGATTCGCCGCTAACAGGCCGCTGCATACGTGGGTAAGGCAGGTAAGACCAAGCTGTTTTTAACGAATTGGTAACGCAGGTAGTCTTTCAGCCTGCTAAGGAGAGGTTTATGCAGTACCAACCCCAACCCATCGCAGGCCAGGCACCCCAGCTTTCGTTGTTCGAAGGGCTGATTGCGCATCGTCTGGCACCATTTGCAAATATGGCCAGCACCCCGCAACCCGCCGAAGATTGCCTGAGCGAAATGACGCTGAGCGGCAGTGGCGATCACTGCCGCCTGCTGCTTGCGCCGATCCTGCGCGAATTCAGCGAGGCGGTCGATACGCGCTGGCTGACTCTGATTGCTCCACCTGCCTCGCTTTCGCAAAGCTGGCTACGAGAAGCCGGACTCAACCGTGACCGCATTCTTTTATTACAGGCCCGCGAGACGCAGGCCACCCTTGAATTGGCGTGCAAAGCGCTGATGTCAGGCTGCAGCCATACGGTGATCACCTGGTTCCCACGCCTCGACAAGGCCAGTCGGCTGAAGCTTCGCGTGGCGGCCGCTCAGGGTAACGCCCAAAGCTTGAACATACGGCTGGGCTAAGCAATCCCGAACCACTCGGCATATGGATGTGCCGAAACCCACCCAACGCCGCAAACCATTGAACACCCCGCCCCTCAATGCAGTACGCGTGGACCTTCCTCTTCCCGCTCGAACTCTCCCTCCGACACTCGCCCCGCCATCTGCACACCGATGTTGAACATCGCCTTGGCAATTTCTACATGCTGACCTTGCAGGAATACCTTGGCATCGTCCGAGAAGTCCAACGTGACCAGTACGCCTTCATCCTCAGCACGGCGCAAAACGATACTGCCGTCGGGTAGCTCGACGATTTCCAAAAAAGACGTTGGCATGAATCTGCTCCCCGTTAAACGGCGCATTGTACCAGCCGACTGCCCCGTAGGCAGCCTTGGCATTTCCAGGCAAGGACTGCGTCGCACAGCGAAGGGTGGCAGCATGCGGTAATGGCACAGTACGATGCGCCATCTATCCCGGACCCGGCAGCAGAATGACCGCAAGAACCCTGCTACTGACAGCGCTGGCCATGCTCGCCTTCGCGGGTAATTCGCTGCTTTGCCGGGCGGCGTTGCGCGACAGCCAGATCGATCCCGCCAGTTTCACTGCGCTGCGCCTGTTCGCTGGCGCGCTGGTGTTGTGGTTGCTGCTGCTTACACGCAAGCGGTCCGCCACCGTGGGTGGCAACTGGGCCGGCGCCCTCTCCCTTTTTATATATGCCGCGGCATTCTCCTACGCCTATTTGCACCTCGATGCTGGCGCTGGCGCGCTGCTGCTGTTCGGCGCCGTGCAATTGAGCATGGTCACCTGGGGGCTGATCAGGGGGGAACGCTTGCATCGCTTGCAGTGGGTCGGTCTGGTGCTGGCGGCGGCAGGGCTGGTCGCCCTTCTCCTACCTGGCACGAGCATACCGTCACTGTCGGCGTCTTTTCTAATGGTGCTGGCAGGCATCGCCTGGGGCGCGTATTCGCTACTGGGAAAAGGAACGCCCGATCCGCTCGCCGCGACTGCCGGTAATTTCATCCGAACGTTGCCCATCGTGGTCATGCTGTGCCTGCTGGCGTTAGGCTCGCTCGAGTGGGACAGCGCCGGCGTGCTGTATGCACTGTTATCCGGAGGACTCACCTCTGGTATCGGCTACGCCATCTGGTATGCGGCAATGCCCGGACTGGCCGCCATACAGGCGGCCAGCGTGCAACTGAGCGTACCGCTTCTCACCGCGCTGGCAGGAAGCCTGCTGCTGGGCGAAACCTTGACAGGCAGATTGATACTGGTCGGGGTCGCAATCCTGGGCGGCATTGCCCTGGTCTTGCGGTACAAGCACCGGGCGTGAATGCCAAGCCCAGCATGCTGCCGGCTAGTCGCCTACCACTCGGTAAGCGACTCGCGAAAGCGTAAAGCCAGCTCCTTCAGGTTGCCTCGCCAGGCCTCCACCTCATCGCGCGCCAGCGCGGGCACCTCTTCTTCCACGCTGACCGCCTCGATTAAGGCCATGGTTGGATCGGTCTTGGCCTTGGCCGGCGCACGTGGCGGCTCGAACAGCGCGGCATAGGCCTTCAGTAACTGGGCAAGCCAGGTTTCCGAGTGCTCGGCCAGTTCGATCAGCTCGGCTAACTCCGGGCTCGGCGATGCGCTGTTCGGCGAACGCACCAGCAGCATCTCCACCCGAGGTGCACTGGCGCCGGGCAATCGGTAATAACCGGCAATTTCGTGGCATAACCCCAGCAACGCGCCGTAGAGATGAAAAAGGCAGGCCTCTCGCTCTGCCTGGATCAGGCCCGGCGCATTCATCGCGCCTTTTTCCTCGGCCCGTCGCCAGCTCTCGAGCGCTAGACCTGCGAAATAAATCTTCTGGTTGGTTCGGGTGTACAGCTCATGAGCCATGGCGATGCTCTCCCAGGCGTTGAACGTGACGGATCAGAGCCGTCCGGCTCCGACCCAACGCTGCGCTTACTTACCGGTGCTCTTGTCTTCGACCTTCCATTTGCCGCCGTCGAAGAAGGCTTTCCAGCCGGTCGGTTTACCGTTGATCTCGGTCTGCACGTACTGCTCCTTAGTCTTTCGACTGAAGCGGATCACGGCTGGACGGCCCTCTGTATCTTTCTGCGGTGCACTCAACAGGAAGTGATATTTCGGATCGATCTCATCCTTGTGCGGAATCAGTTCCTGCACCAGCGGCGCACGAGTCTCGCGATTCTTCGGAAACTGGCTGGCGGCCAGAAACAGTCCGGATGCACCGTCGCGCAACACATAAGTGTCGTCGACCTTTTCGCACTTGAGCTCGGGCATTTTCACCGCGTCCATCTTTGGCGGCGCTGCCTCGCCGCTCCTGAGGAGCTTGCGTGTGTTCTTGCACTCGGCGTTTGTACAGCCGAAGAACTTGCCGAAACGGCCAGTCTTCAATTGCATTTCACTGCCACACTTGTCGCACTCCAGGCTCGGGCCTTCATAACCCTTGATGCGGTATTGACCTTCTTCGATCTCATAGCCGCTGCAATCCGGGTTGTTGCCGCAGATGTGGAGTTTGCGAGTTTCGTCCAACAGATAAGCGTCCATCGCCGTGCTGCAGATGGGGCAGCGATGCTTGCCAAGCAGCACGCGTGATTCGGACTCACCCTCGTCGTCAGCGGCAATCTCGTCGCCGGGAATTAGGTTTACGGTGGACTTGCAGCGCTCTTTCGGCGGCAGGCTGTAACCGGAGCACCCAAGGAACACGCCCGTGGAGGCTGTACGAATCATCATCGGCCGACCGCAGACCTTGCAGGGAATATCGGTCAAGGTCGGCTGATTGGCGCGCATGCCGTTGTCGCTGGCCTCGGCAACGTCGAGCTTCTTCCTGAAGTCGCCATAGAACTCGTCGAGCACGTGTTTCCACTCGCGCTCGCCTTGAGCGACGTCGTCGAGGTTTTCTTCCATGCCAGCGGTGAAGCCATAGTCC
Organism: Stutzerimonas stutzeri; assembly: GCF_000590475.1. NCBI lineage: Bacteria > Pseudomonadati > Pseudomonadota > Gammaproteobacteria > Pseudomonadales > Pseudomonadaceae > Stutzerimonas > Stutzerimonas stutzeri. Next base: position 2,964,470 of record NZ_CP007441.1, read on the forward strand.
ATCAGGTTGTTGAAGCTTTCCGAGAGACGTTCGGTGACGATGTCGCCCATCTTCTCCGAATAGAACCGGCGGTTGTGCAGGGAAACGTAGCCACGATCCTGGATCGTGGAAATGATTGCCGCGTAGGTCGACGGGCGACCGATACCGCGTTTTTCCATTTCCTTGACCAGGCTCGCTTCGGAGTAGCGCGCCGGCGGCTTGGTGAAGTGCTGGCTCGGATCGAGCTTGATCAACTTCATCCCGTCGCCCTTGTTCATCTCGGGCAGCACGTCATCCTCACCGCTCTTGCTCTGCTGCGGCATGACTTTGGTGTAACCATCGAACTTGAGGATGCGACCCTTGGCGCGCAGCTCGAAGCTGCCTGCGGTGACGGTCACGCTGGTAGATAGATACTGCGCCGGAGGCATCTGGCAGGCCACGAACTGGCGCCAGATGAGATCGTAAAGACGCTCAGCATCGCGCTCCATGCCGGACAGCTGCGTCGGGCGCAGATTGACGTCGGACGGGCGAATCGCCTCGTGAGCCTCCTGGGCGCCCTCTTTGCTCGAATAGAAGTTGGGCTTCTCCGGCAGGTACTTGTTGCCGAATTCATCTTCGATGAAGCCGCGCACCATGCTCAAAGCATCGGCCGAGAGGTTGGTCGAGTCGGTACGCATGTAGGTGATGTAGCCGGCCTCGTAGAGTCGCTGGGCCATCATCATGGTCTTCTTCACGCCGAAGCCAAGACGATTGCTCGCCGCCTGCTGCAGGGTCGACGTGATGAAAGGAGCCGAGGGTTTGCTGCTGGTCGGCTTGTCCTCGCGCTTGGTCACGCTGTAGCTGGCGTCCTTTAGCTGCTCCAGCGCGGCCATGGCATGGCCTTCATTCAGCGGTTTGAACGCCTCGCCATTCTCGCGCGCTACCTCGAAGCGCACCTTGGCCTTCTCGGCAGTGGCGAGGTCCGCATGGACTTCCCAGTATTCTTCTGGAACGAAGGCGCGGATTTCCCGCTCACGCTCGACGACCAGTTTCACCGCAACCGACTGCACACGGCCGGCGGACAAACCGCGGGCGATCTTCTGCCACAGCAGCGGCGAGACCATGTAACCCACGACCCGATCGAGAAAGCGCCGCGCCTGCTGCGCATTGACTCGGTTGATGTCCAGCTCGCCTGGCTTGGAAAACGCTTCCTGGATTGCCTTCTTGGTGATTTCGTTGAACACCACGCGCTTGTAGCGGCTGTCGTCACCACCAATGGATTCACGCAGGTGCCAGGCGATGGCCTCCCCCTCTCTGTCCAAGTCGGTCGCGAGATAGATGGTGTCGGCTTCCTTGGCCAGACGACGTAATTCGTCGATGACCTTTTCCTTGCCCGGCAGAATCTCGTACTTAGCCTTCCAGCCGTGCTCGGGGTCGATACCCATACGGGTGAAGAGCTGACGCTTGGCCTTTTCCTTCGGCGAAAGCGCAGGCGCTTCAGCCGCCACCGCCTTGCCACGCTTAGCCGGCTCGCGAGCTGCGGAACCGCTGGTAGGAAGGTCGCGGATATGGCCGATACTCGACTTCACCACGTACTGGTTGCCCAAATACTTGTTGATTGTCTTGGCCTTGGCCGGTGATTCCACGATGACCAGCGATTTACCCATGGAGAGGAGAGTTCCTGAATCGAGAGATGAACTGAGAAATAGTGAACTGACAGTAGCCGAGCGCCACAAACGACGCTCAATCTGCCAGAGAGTAGCGAAGCAGCCCTTTTACCGGACTGCAAAGAGCATTCAATTGCTCCGGAAAACTTTCATACCCCACGCAGCGACCTGTTTGCATGCGCAGGTTTTTATGTCCGGACCCAAATGCAATCCCTTTCACTCGGTCCGAAAGCACCGCTATATATAGTGGCGACAGAGCCGAGGTCAAGCGCAAGGGTTAAGCCAGCGTGCCCGGAGAACGCTCAAAAACGACTGGGTTCGGCTTCGATCAGGGCGAAACGGGGAAGGGTTTCGCCGTCGACCTCAACCGTTTCGGTAAACATCGAGAGCGGACGCACCCAAAGCCCGAGATCCCCGTACAACGCCTGGTAGAAGACCACCTGCTCTTCCGTTTCGGAATGGCGGGCAACCGCATATACCCGATATTCGGGTCCTTTGTAGTGACGATAACGGCCTGGCGTGACCTGCATCTCGACTGCCCCTAAAAAAGTTCGTACCCATCAAAATGAAAACCGGGGCACGTGGCCCCGGTTTCCGTGTCACCGAACAGCTTAGACGCGTTCGAACACCGTAGAGATACCTTGACCCAGACCGATGCACATCGTGGCCACGCCCAGGGTACCGCCGTTCTGCTTCATCACATTCAGCAGAGTGCCGGAAATACGAGCTCCAGAGCAACCGAACGGATGACCCAACGCGATGGCGCCGCCATGCAAATTGACCTTCTGCTCCATCTTGTCGAGCAGCTTGAGATCCTTCAACACCGGCAGTGCCTGAGCAGCGAAGGCTTCGTTGAGCTCGACATAGTCGATGTCATCCATGGTCAGACCGGCACGCTTGAGCGCTTTCTGGGTCGCAGGCACCGGACCGTAGCCCATGATTGCCGGATCGACGCCAGCTAAGGCCATGGAACGGATCACAGCCATCGGCTGAATGCCCAGGTCCTGAGCCCGCTGCGCCGACATGACGATCATGCAGGAGGCACCATCGGTGATCTGCGAGGAAGTACCCGCCGTCACGGTGCCGCCCTTGGGGTTGAATGCCGGCTTCAGCGCCGCCAGGCTCTCGAGCGTGGTTTCCGAGCGAATGGTTTCGTCGAAGTCGAAGACCTTGAGGAAACCGTTCTCGTCGTACCCTTCCATCGGGATGATTTCATCCTTGAACAGGCCATCAACGGTCGCCTTGTGCGCCAGACGATGCGAACGCTCACCGAAGGCATCCTGCTGCTCGCGAGTGATGCCATGCATCTTGCCCAGCATTTCGGCGGTCAGGCCCATCATGCCGGACGCCTTGGCGGCATACAGCGACAGCTGCGGGTTCGGATCGACCCCGTGCATCATGCCGACGTGGCCCATGTGCTCGACACCACCAACGACGAACACATCACCGTTGCCGGTCATGATCGCCTGCGCGGCAGTATGCAGCGCGCTCATCGACGAACCACACAGGCGGCTGACGGTCTGCGCGGCACTGGTGTGGGGGATACGGGTCATCAGGGATGCCATGCGGGCGACGTTCCAGCCCTGTTCCAGGGTCTGGTTTACGCAGCCCCAGATAACATCTTCCACTTCGGCCGGGTCGACCTTGGAGTTGCGTGCCAGCAAGCCATCGATCAAATGCGCAGACATGCTCTCGGCGCGGGTATTACGGTGCATGCCGCCCTTGGAACGACCCATCGGGGTACGGCCGAAGTCGACAATGACGACGTCTCTCGGATTAAGGCTCATATTCTCTTTTCCCTCAATTAACCGTAGAAGCGCTGGCCGTTGGCAGCCATATCACGCAGCTTCGCAGTCGGGTGGTACAGCGGACCCAGGTCGGCATACTTGTCGGCCATGGCCACGAACTCGGCAACACCGATCGAATCGATGTAGCGCAGCGCACCACCGCGGAAAGGTGGGAAGCCGATGCCGTAGATCAGGCCCATATCGGCCTCGGCAGCGGTTTCGACAATGTTGTCTTCAAGGCAGCGGACGGTTTCCAGGCACAGCGGGATCATCATGTAGTTGATGATGTCCTCGTCGGACAGCTCGCGGGTCTCGCTGACGACAGGCTTGAGCAGCTCGTAGGACTGCGGATCGACCACCTTCTTCGGCTTGCCCTTGTTGTCCATCTCATAGACGTAGAAGCCTTTGCCGTTCTTCTGACCGAGGCGGTTGGCGTCATACATGACATCGACGGCCGTACGGGTGTCGTCCTTCATGCGATCCGGGAAGCCTTCGGCCATGACGTCACGGCCGTGGTGGCCAGTGTCCATGCCAACGACGTCCATCAGGTAGGCCGGGCCCATCGGCCAGCCGAACTTCTCCATCACCTTGTCGGCGCGAACGAAATCGACACCATGGGCGATGGCCCGGGCGAAGCCGCCGAAGTAAGGGAACAGCACGCGGTTAACCAGGAAGCCTGGGCAGTCATTGACGACGACCGGGCTCTTGCCCATCTTCTTGGCGTAGGCGACGGTGGTAGCAATCGCGGTTTCGCTGGTTTTCTCACCGCGAATCACTTCCACCAGCGGCATCATGTGCACCGGGTTGAAGAAGTGCATGCCGCAGAAGTTTTCCGGGCGCTTGAGCGCCTGGGCCAAATGGCTGATGGAAATGGTCGAAGTGTTGGAGGCGATGATCGTGTCATCACGCACCAGGCCTTCGACTTCCGCCAGCACTGACTGCTTGATTTTCGGGTTCTCGACCACCGCCTCGACCACGATGTCGACGTGACCGAAGTCACCGTAGGACATGGTTGGGCGAATGGCATTCAGCGCTTCAGCCATTTTCGCCGGGGTCAGGCGGCCCTTCTCGACACGCTTGCCGAGCAGCTTGGAGGCCTCGTTCAGGCCCATCTGGATGCCGTCTTCACGGATATCCTTCATCAGGATCGGCGTGCCTTTGACGGCCGACTGATAGGCAATGCCGCCGCCCATGATGCCTGCACCGAGCACAGCAGCCAGCTTCACGTCACGAGCCTGCTTGTCGTAGGCCTTGGACTTCTTCTTCAGCTCCTGATCGCTCAGGAACAGACCGACCAGGCTCTGCGCCACGGAGGTCTTGGCCAGCTTGACGAAGCCGGCGGCCTCGACTTCGATGGCCTTGTCGCGACCGAAGTTGGCGGCCTTCTGAATGGTCTTGATCGCTTCGACCGGGGCCGGGTAGTTCGGGCCTGCCTGACCGGCCACGAAACCCTTGGCGGTTTCGAACGCCATCATCTGCTCGATAGCGTTGAGCTTGAGCTTGTCCAGCTTCGGCTGACGCTTGGCCTTGTAGTCCAGCTCGCCAGCGATGGCGCGTTTGACCAGATCCAGCGCAGCGGCCTGCAGCTGATCAGGAGCAACCACGGCATCGACGGCGCGAACCTTGAGCGCGTCTTCGGCGCGGTTTTCCTTACCTGATGCAATCCACTCGACGGCGTTATCAACGCCGATCAGGCGCGGCAGACGGACGGTGCCACCGAAGCCCGGGTAGATTCCCAGTTTGACTTCCGGCAGGCCGACCTTGGCGACGGTGGACATGACGCGGTAATCAGCGGCCATGCACATCTCGAAGCCACCACCGAGGGCGATGCCATTGATGGCAGCGACGGTCGGGACGCCGAGGTCTTCGAAATCACTGAAGATCTTGTTGGCTTCGAGGTTGCCGGCTACCAGCTCCTCGTCGGACAGCTTGAAGTTGTCGACGAACTCGGTGATGTCGGCGCCGACGATGAACACGTCCTTGCCGCTGGTAACGATGACGCCCTTGACCGAAGCGTCGGCCTTGATGGCGTCGACGGCCTGGCGCAGGTCGTTGAGGGTGAGGCGATTGAACTTGTTGACGGACTCACCCTTGAGGTCGAAATTCAATTCGACGATGCCGCTCTCAAGAGCCTTAACCGTGATGGCTTTACCTTCGTAAATCATCAACTGATCTCCACGGTATGGAAGCTGAACGTTACGTGTCACGTCACCGGCCCGAAGACCGTCACCAATTGGTGAAACGACACCCACCGACACGATAAACCGGGCTGACGGCATTTGCGTGGCAAACGCTCGATTCATACGCCCGTTTGATTTGGGTGAGCACACCTTCATCGAAAAGCGACCGGTTGTCAATCGGCTGACCAATCGGATAGCGGCGCTCACTCGCGACGAGACCGATAAGCCTAGCCAAGCACCGCGATGTTGCGCTCAGAGGTCTCGAATTTATTCATCGACAACCATTCAGCCTGATGATTGCCGCCACGTGGCCGATGAACCCATGCCGCCCTGCACCGTCACACACTGACGAGGCACCTTGTACAATCGGCGCCTGCCCCCAACCTCGTTCAGCTGCGCCAGATCGCGGCCTCAGGAGTTATGCATGTCTGCCCCGATTGCCCGTGTCGCTACAGGCCAGGATCCTTATAAATGGCTGGAGAACCGTGACGCCTCCGAGGTGCTCGATTACCTGAAAGCGGAAAATGCTTATCTGGACCAGCAACTGGCGGATCAGGCCGGGTTGCGCGAAACGCTCTTCCAGGAGATTAAGGGACGCATCCGCGAGACAGACCTGTCGCTGCCTTCGCCCTGGGGGCCCTGGCTCTACTACCAGCGCACCACAGCAGGAGATGAATACCCTCGTCATTACCGATGCCCGCGGCCGACGGATGGCTCGTTCATGGCGGATGACAATGCCGAGCAACTGCTACTCGACCCTAATGAACTGGCCGCGGGCGGGTTCTTGTCGCTCGGCGCCTTCAGCGTCAGCCAGGACCACAGCAAGTTGGCCTACAGTCTCGACACCCAGGGCGACGAGATTTACCGACTATTCGTCAAAGACCTGACCACGGGTGAGGTGACTGCCCTGCTCTTCGAGAACTGCGATGGCAGCATGACGTGGGCTAACGACAACCAGACCCTGTTTTTCGGCGAACTCGACGACACCCACCGACCGCACAAGATCTACCGCCACTGCCTGGGTAGTAGCGACCGCAGCGAGGTCTATCACGACCCGGACGGCCGCTATTTCGTCCACTGCTACCGCGCCAGTTCGGAACGCCAACTGGTGATCCTGTCCAACAGCAAGACCACCAGCGAAGCCTGGGTGCTGTCGGCCGACGAGCCTAAGGGCGAATGGATCTGCTTGGCGCCGCGTCAGGACGATCACGAATACTTTCCCGATCATGGACTGCTCGACGGACAATGGTGTTGGCTGATACGCAGCAACCAGGCCGGCATCAATTTCGCGCTTTACCAGGCCCCCGAGCACACGCCGCAGCGCGACCACTGGCAGGAGCTGATCGGCCATCGCGACGCGGTGATGCTCGAAGACGTCAGCCTGAACGCCAGTGCAGTCACACTGAGCCTGCGTGAAGCTGGGTTACCGATCATTGAGGTGCGCCCAACAGCTGGCGCGCCCTACCGGTTGCAGCTGCCCGACGCCGCCTACAGCTTGCACGTGCATAACACGCTCGAGTTCGACAGCCCGGTGATCCGCCTGCGCTACGAAGCGCTGAATCGCCCCGCGCAGATTCGCCAGTTGAACCTGGCCAACGGCGAACAGAAGGTCCTCAAGGAAACGCCGGTTGAAGGTCCCTTCGATGCTGATGCCTATGAGAGCCGACGTATCTGGGCAATCGCTGCCGCCGGTGCACAGGTGCCGATCAGTCTGGTCGGTCGTCATGAGAGCTTCGGCAAGCCCGCGCCGCTCTACCTGTACGGCTACGGCGCCTACGGCCATAGTCTCGACCCCTGGTTCTCTCATGCACGCCTATCACTGCTAGACCGAGGCTTCATCTTCGCCATCGCCCACGTACGCGGCGGCGGCGACCTTGGCGAGGCCTGGTACCGCGCCGGCAAACTGGAGCACAAACCGAACACCTTCAACGACTTCATCGCCTGCGCCGAAAAGCTGGTTGCCGACGGCCATACCGAGCCGGCCCGACTCGCCGTCAGCGGCGGCAGTGCTGGCGGCCTGCTGATCGGTGCCGTGCTCAACCTACGGCCGGACCTGTTTGGCGCCGCGGTCGCCGAAGTGCCCTTCGTCGACGTGCTGAACACCATGCTCAACGCCGACCTGCCGCTGACGGTGACCGAATACGACGAATGGGGCGATCCGAACCAGCCCGACGTGCATGCGCGCATCAAGGCTTACGCACCCTATGAAAACGTGCGTCCTCAGCCTTACCCGGCAATTCTCGCTGTGGCCGGCTACAACGACAGCCGCGTACAGTACTGGGAAGCCGCCAAGTGGGTGGCCAAGCTGCGCGCCAGCAAGACTGACGACAAGCTCCTGCTGCTCAAGACCGAATTCGGTGCCGGGCACGGCGGTATGAGCGGCCGTTACCAGGCGCTTAAGGATGTTGCGCTGGAGTACGCGTTCGTCCTCAAAGTCTTCGGCATGGCAGATCGATAGGCGGGCTGCTCGTTCTGGCGTAGCCGATGAACATCCAGGCGCGGGTGCCGTTCGCCGACTTGCGGTCGGAACGGCACCTGCGTGCCGCGGTCACTTCTCATACCACTGTTTGGAGTGATAACGCATGAACAGGACATCGCAGAACGTGCATGGCTGGGAGCGCGCCGCATCGATCATCGGCGGGCTGTACTTCGTCGGCAAAGGCCTCGGCCGGGGCGGCTTAGGCGGGCTGGTTCAGCTGGCGATGGGAGGCATGGCCCTGACGCGCGGCTTCACCGGACACTGCGAAGCCAAGCGCGTGCTCTGCGAAGTGAGCGAGCAAGCCAATATGGCCGAAGGCAACTCCCGAAGCATGCCACTTGAGCGCAGTGAAGCCGACGATGCGCGCCTGAAAGCAAACGCCCAGGCGGCCACCGGCACGGCTACCGTGACCGGTAACGACTCGCTCAACAACCCACCAGCCGGCGTCTGATCGAGCGTTCGCTAGGCAACTAAATCGCAGCGACCCCGCCTCTGCGAAGACATGTTTCGCGACGAAACGGACTGACGGACAACCTCGAAGCAAGCTTCGCCCTGGGGCGGGCCTTCCAAAAGCCAAGGCTGACACCGAGCCGCTTTCGTAGGAGGCGCGACCCGCGGCGAAATGGACCGTCGATAGCCTCAAAGCAAAGGCTTCGCCTCGAAGCGGGCCTCTCAAAAAGCCAAAGCCAAAGCTCCGCCCGGCGGGCCTTCTACAGCAACGCAGCAAACCCATTCAGCCGCGGGGCACTACAATCAGCCCGGCGCGCTCGCCGATCGAGACGTCGGCCAGTGGAAACAGGATATGCGCGCCCGCCTCTTCGACGACCCAGCGAACACCGCCTTCGTCTTCTGCCAGCAGCGTACCGAGTGGTAACGCGGTGAAATTCTCGATATCGGTCGGTAGGCGCAGGACGAACTGTTCGCTGCGTTTGATGATCTCCCGCACCAGCCGAAACTTCATCAAGGGTCGTGGCGGCTTTGTCTGCACAGGCTCAGTCGCCTCGATCCAATGCCGGGCGGCCCGCAGAAAGTCACCAAGACAATCAGGCCAGACGCTGCCAGGCGCCTCGGCCAACTCTACGGTGAAAGCCTCGGCACCGTGACAAGTTGCGGTGTGGGCGCTGAAGGTAGCGGAGGATTGTTCTTGCAGCAGCACCGCATCGACCGCCGAGTACTGAAGACGCATCAGGCTTTCAGGAGAAACTTTTCTGTCGGCCACCCACGGGCAGATCGCGAATTGCAGCAGCTTCGAAGCACGCATGGCCGAGTGCAGGTCGTAGTGCCAGCGGCGACGACCCGGCTCGCGGAAGAATCCCGCCACCAGTGCTTCGAGCTGCGATGCACGGCGAGCCTCGTCAGTGGAGCCGTTAGCATGTTTGCCACAGAAAAGCCGATTCAGATCCTGACCGGCCCGGCGCACGCCCTGACGCATCGCGGGCGGATTACAGAACAGCAGCAACAGCCGGGCACGAGGGCGGATTTCGCCGCATCCGATCGCTTGTGTCAGACGATCGAGCAGTTCGATCGGGACGACCTCGCAGCCGTGCACGCCGGCGGAAAACACGAGATCCAGCCCCGCGTCTTGACCGTCCGCCGGCGTGACCTCAAGCACGCCTTCGCCCAGCCATTGCAGCTTGGCACCGTCGGCGGTGAATTGGATCTTTTCCAGCGGCTCACGTCCGGCCAGTGTCAGCTCGAGCAGGCGACCCAGCGTCAGCACGTCGGAGCCGTTAATGCTCGTGGTCGCAGTCCGGCCCGTGTACGTGATCATCATCGGCGGACTCGACCGGCTCCATCTCCAGCTCCAGACTAACGAGGTTGGTGGCCAGCGGACGCAGCAGCAGGTTGGCGTATTCGGTGTCGCCATCTTCTACATCGACTCCGATCATCAGCTGGTTGTTGCCGACCTGTTGTATCCAGACTTCCCGGCCCTGCCACATCACGGCAAAACGGGTGCAGGACGTCTCCAGCTGGGTGCCGTCTACGTCTTCCAGGATCAGTTGCAGACTATCGCTCATGTCAGATTCCTAATGAATAAAGTAAGCAGGACAGGCAACTGCCCTGCCGAGAGTAAGGCCTGCGCCTCAGGCCTGGGCCAGTTTTGCAGCAGCATGCTCGAAGCGTGCAAGGCCTTCCGCAATGTCAGCTTCTTCAATGATCAGGCTCGGCGCCAGACGGATCACATCGGGTCCGGCCTGCAAAATCATCAGGGCTTCTCGTTCAGCCGCATCGAAGATCTCTCGCGCGCGCCCTTTCCATGCATCGTCCAGCACGCAGCCAATCAGCATGCCCATGCCGCGCACTTGACCGAACAGCCCGTAACGCTGCCCGATTTCCAGCAGCCCGTGCTTGAAACGTTCGTGCCGGTCCTTGACCCCGTTCAGCACCTCGGGCGTATTGACGATATCGACCACTGCTTCAGCCACGGCGCACGCCAGCGGGTTACCGCCGTAAGTGGTGCCGTGGGTGCCAACGCTAAAATGGGCTGCAATCTCATCGGTGGTCAGCATCAAGCCGATCGGAAACCCACCACCGAGGCTCTTGGCGTTGGTCAGGATGTCTGGCGTGACACCATAGTTCATGTAGGCAAACAGCTCACCGGTGCGACCCATGCCTGTCTGAACCTCATCGAAGATCAGCAAGGCGTTGTGCTGGTCGCACAGCTTGCGTGCACCTTCCAAATACGCCTGCTCAGCCGGCAGAACGCCGCTTTCACCCTGGATCGGCTCCAGCACCACGGCACAGGTTTTGTCCGAAATCGCAGCAGAGAGCGCATCGAGATCGTTGTACGGAACGTGGCTGATGCCTTGAATTTTCGGCCCGAAGCCGTCGGAATATTTCGGCTGGCCACCTACGGTCACCGTAAATAACGTGCGGCCGTGAAAACTATTAACCGCCGAGATGATCTCGTTTTTTTCCGGCCCATGGTTGTCGTGAGCATAGCGGCGAGCCAGCTTGAAAGCCGCTTCGTTGGCTTCGGCGCCAGAGTTGCAGAAAAACGCCCGGTCGGCGAAGGTTGCGGCCGTGAGCTTCTTTGCCAGACGCAGCGCCGGCTCATTGGTAAAAATATTGGAGATGTGCCAAAGCTTGCCAGCCTGTTCGGTCAGCGCGGCCACCAATGCCGGATGAGCGTGGCCGAGCACATTGACGGCAATGCCACCGGTGAAGTCGATCAGCTCTCGCCCGCTTTGATCCCATACTCGCGAACCCTCGCCGCGCACGGGGATGAAAGCGGCGGGTGCGAAAGTGGGAACAATGACCTGGTCGAAATCAGCGCGTTCTACCGGGGTGTGCGGGGCGGACATCAGGACTCTCCTGCGATGCGACACGAATAGGAAATAAAACGCCCCACCATGGCGGGGCGTTGCATTCGCAGTTTAAACGCAGCCCGCCGGGAATGGGCGGTCCGGTGAAAATTCTCTTCAGGGCGCGACCGAGTGCTGCTGGTCCAGCTCGATTGCCCGATCCAGAGTTTCGAGCAAGGCCTTGCGCGCCTTTAGCTTGGTATTCTTGTGCGCCGTCATGTTGATCTTTTTCAACTGAACGGCGATCGCCTTGGCCACGTCGATCAGTTCACCGGCCGGCACGATTTTGTCGAGGAAACCTGCCTCGAGCGCTGCCTGCGGATTGAAAATTTCGCCGTTGATTACCGAACGCTGGAACGCGGGTTTGGTCAGGCGATCCCGTGCGATTTCGATGCCTGAATGATGCATCGTCATACCGATCTGGACTTCGTTGAGGCCAATATTGAACGCACCTTCGACGCCAATGCGGTAATCGGCCGAGAGCAGGAGAAACGCACCCTTGGCGATAGCGTGGCCTGGACAGGCAACGATGATAGGGAACGGGTGAGCGAGCATCCGTCGGCTGAACGTCGAACCGACGGACACCAGGGCGATCGCGTTTTCCGGGCTCGAGGTCATCACCTTGAGGTCATAGCCGCCGGACAGAATCCCCGGCTGGCCGGTGAGAATCATCACGGCGCGGTCCTGCTCGGCGCGATCGAATGCGGCATTGAGCGCGTCGAATACAGCGGGAGACAACGCGTTGACCTTGCCGTTGTTCAGGGCCAGCGTGGCGATGCCGTCTTCGAGTTCGTAAGAAACCAGATCACTCATGACGAATATTCCTTGTTAGAAGTCCGCAGACGTTACTCAGCGCGACCCGCGAGGTAAAGCGCCGTGACTGACTGGCAAGTCATGGATTGCAGACTGAGATGTGCGAGAAAGCCGGCGTACAGGGAGCGCTGGCTCAGTTATCAGCTGGCTCGGGCTCGAGTTCGAGCACGGCAAGCAGCTCAGGGTGCAAAATAGTCTGCAACTGCGGATCGGCGATGAACAGACCGTAGGATCCATCAGAAATACCGCTGCTAATCCGATAGGGCGTTCCGTCGGCATCGACGGTCAGCTGAGAAAGATCAAGATAACGTGGCTCACATGGATTCTTATCCGCGTCACGCATGACAACTACCTTGGGCCGGAGATGGAGCTGCTGATGCTTCTCTAGCACCAGCGCGACTTCACCCGTGTGCAGTTCAACCAGCGTCCCTACGGGGAAGACGCCTAGCCAACGAATGAATTCCTGTACCAGGCTTTCGTCGAATTGTAGGCCGGAACCGCTGCGAAGCACGTCGTAGGCAGCCTGAATTGGTCGCGCATCGTCATAGGCGCGGTGGCTGGTGATCGCATCGAAGGCATCGACAATGGTAATAACCCGTGTCATGAACGGGATCTGATACTGCGCGAGCCCTTGCGGATAGCCCCGGCCATCCAAGCGCTCATGGTGGCCATAAGCAGCCTGGACCGCTACGGCGGGTATGTCATCCTGGTTGCACAGCGCCTGATACCCGAATTCCGGGTGGAGCTTGATGTGATCGAATTCTTCCTGGGTGAGTTTGCCCGGCTTATTGAGAATGGCAGGATCAATCTTCATCTTGCCGACATCGTGTAACAGCCCGGCGATGCCCAGCATTTCTATTTTGTCGTCAGGCAGTCCCAGATGGGTACCGAAGCCCATCGCCAGAATGGAAACGGATAGACAGTGCAGGCTGGTATACACATCCTGTGACTTCAAGCGCGTCAGCCAAAGCATGGCACTTTCGTTACGCAGCATGCTTTCAAGATTGCGCTTGACCAGAGCCTGGCAAGCCTTGGTGTCGATCGCGCGTCCCTGCTGAACATCCAACAGCACCTGGTCCAATAATAGTGCGCTGCTGCGATAGGCCTCACGCGCTTCGTGAACCTCCAGCGAGAGCGGAATACGGGGCATCGTACGTTTCACCCGGAGCGGTGTTGCCGATGGTGCGATTACCTGGCCTTGGTCGACCAGCATTCGACGGGTGTCATCGACGAACACATAGTCGCAGCGCTCGCGCACCGCCTGGATGTGTTCGAACTTGAGCAGGGGAAAACCCTGGAACAGAAAATCCGTTTGACGCCAAGGTCTATCCAGCTCGCAGATGTACATGCCGAGTTCCAGATGACTGACGTGCAGACGGCGCTTTGTGGCGACCTCCACTACGTCGGGCCGCTTACGCCTGCTTTTGAATAACTTCATCAAGCCTTTCCTGGCTCTTCATATTCATTAAGTTTGATTGCGTTGAAGCTGGCACCGAAGCCATAGGCGTTGGAACCCTAATGAAACGATAGGTTCATCGCCACTACCGCTTAACCAGTATTCCAACGACGCCTTAACCACATGAAAAAACTAAAAAACTTTTTGCCATCCGCAAGCTCTTCGGCTACATTAGCGCGCCTCGACAGACATCAAACCCCGTCGAGATCCGGTGAGGTGTCCGAGCGGTTGAAGGAGCACGCCTGGAAAGTGTGTATACGAGAAATCGTATCGTGGGTTCGAATCCCACCCTCACCGCCAGATCGAACACAAAGCCCCGATTATCGGGGCTTTGTCGTTTCAGGCCACCACATCGCTGTTCAGTGATCAGAACACTCAATGTAGGCGCTTACAGCAGACCCTATCCAATTGATAGCTGACCTGCTGCTCAATTTCCCGCACCGGCGGCAGCTCCTCCCGAACTTCCTGCTCCAATGCCGGCACCACGGCCGTTACTGCCGGATGTTCCGATTCCACCCGAAGACGTTCCGCCGCTGGGTGTGGCGTTTCCATTGGCACCATTATTAGGGATCGGTTGTACTGGAGTGCCGGTAGTTGTTGAGCGACCGGGCTCCACCGTAGAGCTTCCTGGACCAGTGGTAGTGATGGGTGCGCGATTGTTGTTCGGTGGCGCGACACCCGACGTGGCGTCATTACCAACCGGAGCCTGATTGGGTTGCGTCGAGCGATTACCGATCGCAGTGTTCGGCGGGTTTGCTCCTGCTGAACCGAGACCAGTATTCGAATCGGCAGCATTGCCAGGCTCCCGCGCAGCATTGATATCGCGCCCGATCTGTTGCCGATTCTCTTCCATGTTGGCACCAATCTGATCGCGCTCTTGCTGCAACGTCATGTTCTCTTCTTCGGCAGCTACCCCTCCTGAGACGGTCAGGGTCAACAGCAATGCCGGAACGCCAAGCTTGTTCATGGGTGAGTCTCCAGTTTTGAAGTTCACCCTAATAGACAACGGAAAAAGCAAAGCTATGCGCGGCATACACGCAACTCAGCGGGGCACAGCCCTATTAAAGAATGCTCCTGGTCCGCAAATTGCTTAGTTAACTTCCTGACACTGGAGAAGCAAGCGTTAGGCTGAGCAAGTCTGTAAAGCGGAACAGATCTTTGCCACCTCGTTTATTTCCGTGCAGCACACTTCAACACCTAGGACGCAAACCCTTTCATTAAGGTGCGATGGCACTCGGACTCCCGAAGTCTGCGTCTGAATAAAAAATACAAGGCCGCTACCATGTTTAAGCACAAGAAAATCAGGCAAGCGACAATGATCCTGCTGGCCACCGCAGTCATTCTGATCCTGCCGAATCTGACCCGTTTAATCAGTTGACTACCGGCACGGAACGGCGGAGATACGCTTATGCATCGCATGTTTTGGTTGCTGATGGCGATGACCGGACCTGTATTTGGCGGAGAAGTCGATCAGCCGGCCGCGCTGATGGCACTGCAACGCGCTGACGTCGTTCTGCTCGACGTTCGCACCGAAAAGGAGTACGCCGAAGGTGCCCTGCCCGGCGCAACGCGAATCGAGACCCAGTATCTCGCCGAACGCATTACCAGTGTAGCGCCCGACAAGGACGCTCCGGTCGTACTCTACTGCCGCAGCGGCCGTCGCTCATCTGGCGCGCAAGATCTGCTTCGTGAACTGGGTTATAGCCAAGTCATTAACGCTGGCGGTTATCAAGACTTGAAAGCCGTCGTGCCGCCTCGCTGACAGCGCCATAGGGTTCGCCGCAACGCCCAGTACCGCCCTTCGCCTGCCCCCCTACAGTCACCTCCTCTTCATTTTTTGCGGGAACTAATACGCAACAGTGGCTTACTGAAAAAGGAGCCACTGTTTCAGCGCTTGGTCGCGCATACCTGGAGGATTCCAACCGATGAATTGGGACGTGATGTTGAACGAAAGGCTTTGGATCAACATCGCCATAATCGCTGGCGTCACGATTGTCAGCTACCTCGTCCTGCAGACCATTCTGCGGATTATTACCAACCGTCTGCGAAAGATGAGCAAAGGGTCCAGGAGCGGCTTCGTCGCCATTGCGGCGGAGATGCTCAGCCGCACCAGCCATTTGCTGTTGATAGCCCTTTCGCTGCTGATCGCATTGAAGGTTGTCAAACTGCCAGATCGCTGGGAGTCGGCGATGTCCCACGGTTGGTTCATCGCCCTCGCCTTTCAGATCGCGTTGTGGATGGATACCGCCGTTCGGCTGTGGATGGAAAGTCTGAATCGTGACGGCAAAGCACGAAACCCGGTCACCACGACGATCATCGGCATCATGATCCGCATCGTCATCTGGACGATGATGCTGCTCTCGATTCTGTCCAATCTGGGCGTGGATATCACCGCCATGGTCGCCAGCCTGGGCGTCGGCGGTATCGCCATCGCGTTGGCGGTGCAGACTTTGCTCAGCGACGTCTTCGCATCGCTGTCCATCGGCGTGGATAAGCCCTTCGAGATCGGGGATTTCGTGGTATTCGGTGAAGTAGCCGGGAACATCGAACACATCGGCCTCAGGACAACGCGCATCCGAGCATTGAGCGGCGAGCAGATCGTCTGCGCCAACTCCGAGCTGCTCACGCAGATACTGCACAACTACAAGCGCATGAACACGCGGCGCATCGTGTTCAAGTTCGGGATTACCTACAACACGCCTTCAGACAAGGTGCGCGAGGTGTCCGCGCTGGTAAAGCAAATCATCGACGGGCTGGATAACGCCAAGTTCGACCGTGCGCACTTCCTCGCCTTCGACGACAGCCAGCTCACGTTCGAGGTCGTCTACATCATGCAGGTGTCGGACTACAACGCATACATGGACACTCAGCAGGAAATCAATTTGCAGCTACTCGATGGCATTCGCGAGATGGGCTTGCAGTTCGCCTTCCCGACCCGCAGTGTCGAGTTCATTGGCGGCAGCTTCCCCGAGCTGACCGTCGCCGGGCTACCGAAGGAAACGCCTGCGGCCAACCAGGAAGCCCAAAGCGCGCTGCCGAACGGGTGACAGCGGCGACGGCGACGGCCACAACGACCGGCGCCGTCACTCGCTCAACTCAACGCAGGCGCATCTGCTTGTGGGTTTCGATCAGCTGCGGCACTACACCCGGGTCAGCCAGCGTCGAGATATCGCCCAGGGCGTCGTACTCGTCGGTGGCGATCTTGCGCAGGATGCGTCGCATGATCTTGCCCGAGCGGGTCTTCGGTAAGCCCGGCGCCCACTGAATCACGTCCGGCACGGCTATCGGCCCGATCTCTTTGCGCACCCACTGCTGCAGCTCCTGACGCAACTGATCGGACGGCTCCTCGCCCGCCAGCAGCGTCACGTATACGTAGATTCCTTGCCCCTTGAGCGGATGCGGCACACCCACCACCGCCGCTTCGGCCACCTTGCGGTGCGCCACCATTGCGCTTTCGATTTCCGCCGTGCCCATGCGATGGCCGGAAACGTTCAATACGTCGTCCACCCGACCGGTGATCCAGTAGTAGCCGTCCTCGTCGCGGCGGGCGCCGTCACCGGTGAAATACATCCCGCGGAAAGTTTTGAAATAGGTGTCGACGAAGCGATCGTGGTCGCCATAGATGCTGCGCATCTGCCCCGGCCAGGAGTCGAGGATGACCAGATTGCCCTCGGTGGCGCCTTCGAGCAGGTTGCCGAGGTTGTCCACCAGGCCGGGCACCACGCCGAAGAACGGCCGCGTCGCAGACCCCGGCTTCAATGCGGTGGCACCGGGCAGAGGGCTGATCAGGATGCCACCCGTCTCGGTCTGCCACCATGTATCCACGATCGGGCAGCGCGACTTGCCCATCGTCTCGTAGTACCAATGCCAGGCTTCAGGGTTGATCGGCTCGCCCACTGAACCGAGCAGGCGCAGGCTCGAGCCATCGGCGCCTTCCATCGCCGCGCCACCCTCGGCCATCATCGAGCGGATTGCAGTGGGCGCGGTATAGAGCACGTTGACCTTGTGCTTGTCGATGATCTTGCCGATCCGGGTCACGTCGGGATAATTGGGCACACCTTCGAACATCAGCGTGGTCGCGCCGTTGGCCAAGGGCCCGTAGACAATGTAGCTGTGGCCGGTAATCCAGCCCACGTCGGCTGTACACCAGTAAATTTCGCCGGGTCGATAATCAAAGACCCGCTCGTGGGTCAGCGCGGCGTAGAGCAGATAGCCGCCCGTGGTGTGCATCACGCCCTTGGGCTTGCCGGTGGACCCGGAGGTGTAGAGGATGAACAACGGCTCCTCTGCGCCCATCTCCTTGGGTGCGCACACGTCGCCGGCCACGCGCATCAGATCGTCGTACCAGATATCGCGATGCTGGTGCCATCTGATCTCGCCACCGGTGCGGCGCACCACGATGATTTTCTGTACGCAGCTGGTCTGCGGGTTGGTCAGCGCCTCGTCGACATTGGACTTTAGCGGTATCTTCCTGCCGCCGCGCAGCCCTTCATCCGCCGTAATGACTACTTTTGAGCTGCCATCGATGATGCGGCCTGCCAAGGCCTCGGGTGAGAAACCACCGAACACCACCGAATGAATCGCGCCGATGCGTGCACACGCCAACATCGCCACCGCTACCTCGGGAATCATCGGCATGTAGATAGTGACTACATCCCCCCGATGCACATCCTGGCCACGCAGCGCGTTGGCGAACTTACAGACCTCGTGATGCAGCTCACGATAGGTGATGGTGCGCTGTTCGGACGGATCGTCTCCCTCCCAGATGATCGCAACTTCGTCACCTCGCGTTTCGAGGTGGCGGTCTAGGCAATTGGCCGATACGTTCAGCGTGCCGTCGGCAAACCATTTGATATCGACATGATGATCATCGAAGGAGGTCTGTTTGACTCGCGAAAAGGGTTTGATCCAGTCGATGCGCTCCGCCTGCTCGCGCCAGAAGCCGTCAGGATTGACCACCGACTGTTGGTACATGGCTTTGTAGGCGGCCTCGTCGGTCAGCGACCGAGCCGCAACTTCCGGTTTCACGGGGTACAGGGACGCAGCACTCATGGGCAAACTCCTAACTCGTTGGTCTTGTTATCGTTTCGACTAGCGGTGCTTCACAGGCAAACCATACAAATCAATCCAAGCGCTTGGAAGGCTTCAGGTTCGAGCAATGTGAGGTCGAAGCGTTCCGCTAGCTTGCTAGTCGTCGAAAAAACGCCGTTCTCCGTAGAGCATAGACGGTTCGGCCAAGGCGCACTTCATCTCCCCTCGTGGTCATAAAGATGCCAGGGCCAAAGCCTGCCAGGTTGGTATTCGAGGATGTCAGATCCAGCGAACATGTTCTTTCGTGTCATTCAACGCATCAGGGAAAGCATCGCCTTCTACCCGGTGCTGATTCCTGTCTTTTACGTCGTCGTGGCCGTTCTGGTCTGGGCATTCGAGTCGACCTCCCTTGCCACAGCATTACGCGACGATCTACCACCCGGTCTGGTAGACGCCGATAACAGCCGTGAAATTCTTGGAACACTGATCACCGGCGCCATTTCCCTTACCGTGTTCAGCTTCTCCATGGTGATGGTCGTGCTCAACGGCGCAGCGTCCCGCCTGTCACCGCGCGTGCTGCCTGGGCTGGTCAGCGACACGCGCAACCAGGTGATTCTCGGAATCTACCTGGGCAGCATCGTCTATTTCCTGCTGATGATCGGCACCCTGAACAAGAACGAACCGCAAAGCGTTCCAACGCTCTCTCAGCCGTTGGCGCTGCTGTTCGGCATGCTGTGCATGGCCCTGTTCGTTGTGTTCATTCGTTCGGTATCACAATCGATTCAGGTCGACTGGATACTCAGTCAGCTCTACAGCGACGCTTTGGCCAATCTGAACAAGCGCAGGCAGCGGATCGCCGGCATCACCGAGATTCCGGACGCAGCCGATTGGTGGTGCCTGCCTGCAGCTCGGCCTGGCTACCTGCGCGAGGTGAATGAGCGTCGCCTGGGCAAGATACTGCGCAAACACGACCTGCAGGCCGTGATCCAGGTAGAGCCAGGGTTCTTCTTGATCGAAGGTCACCCGTTGATCAAGCTCAGCGAGCCCCTGAGCGAAGACGATGCAAGTGACGTACTGGATTGCTTCGATTTCCATGACAGGGAGTTCGCCGGTTCCAACGTCTCCTACGGCATGCGCCAGATCTCGGAGATAGCGGTCAAGGCCATCAGCCCGGCCATCAACGACCCCGGCACTGCAATGCGGGCGGTCAATCTGATCGGCGTATTGTTGAAAAGGCTCAGCGGCATACCGCCTTACGACATTGGTTGCATCGACAACAGACGACCTCGCCTCTTTTATCCGCAACCGGATATGCAGCGTGTGCTGCAGAACGTGATAGCACCGATCCGCATCTACGCCGGCCATGATCCGCAGGTGTTGATCACGCTGTTGCGGTGCCTGAAGAATGCCTTGCACGGCGACCCGAGCGAAGCACAGCTCGACGCCTTCCATGAAGAAATCCTCGCCCTGCGCAACGAAGCCGACGCGAAGGTGGAGAACCCGCGCGACCGTCGGGCGGTGAACGAAGAACTCGAGCGGCTGGCGAAATTCCAGAGCGCACAGACTGCCGTAGCGCTCCTGTCCGTAGATCGGCAGCGTCAGTCGCAAGCCCAGTCGTGAACGCCACCTCGCGCCGCTGGGCAAAGCTGTCTTCGTTTCCTGTGGAAGGCCCGCCCCGGGGCGAAGCTTATTGTTTTTGAGCGGGCAGAAGGTGCGCGTTCGCCGCGGGGCGCACCTCCCACTAAAGCATTTCGCGCCGGTTTGCGAAGGCGCGTAGCGTTGGAACTTATTCCGCTTGGTTCGCCGCTTCGGCAGCCTCGATCAGATCGGGGCCGATCTCCGCTTCGAACTTCTTCCAGGCGGGCCGCACAGCATCACGCCAGGCGTCGCGCTGTTCTTCGGTCAGCACCAGGATCTCGCTCTTGCCGGTATCGATGATGTTCTGCTTGGCCTTCTCGTTCAGCGCCTCGGCCTGGCGATTCACCTCGGCAGTGACTTCCTCGATGATCTGTTCGAGCTCGGTCCGCACCGGTGCCGGCAAGCCATTCCAGAACTGGGTATTGGTGATGAGTAGATAGTTGCCGATCCCATGATTGGACTCGGTCATGTACTTCTGCACTTCGTAATACTTCTGGCTGTAGATGTTCGACCAGGGATTGTCCTGCGCATTGACCACGCCGGTTTGCAGCCCCTGGTAGATCTCGGCGAACGCCATCTTGCGCGGCACGGCGCGCAGTGCGGTGTACTGAGCGGCCTGCAGATCCGAAGGCTGCACGCGGAATTTCAGCCCGCGCGCGTCGGCAGGTTCACGCAGCGGCTTGTTGGCGGTGAACTGACGCATGCCGTTGAGCCAGTAGGCCAGCCCGGTGATGCCCTTGTCTTCCATGGACTTGAGCATCGCCTTGCCCTTGTCCGATTGCTGGAAACGTTGCGCCGCCGCCACGTCATCGAACAGGAACATCAGATCGAACAGCTGCAATTGCTTGGTGTACTGCTCCAGCTTTGACGGCGCCGGTGCGAGCATCTGGACTTCGTTGAGCAGCAGCGCTTCCATCTCCTTGCCGTCGCCGTACAGCGAAGAGTTGGGGTAAACCTGCACCTCGACCTGGTCCGGCAGTCGCTCTTCGACCAGCTTTTTGAACATCAGCGCACCCTGCCCCTTGGGTGTGCTGTCGGCGGTAATGTGGGAGAACTTGATCAGAATCGGATCGGCCGCCTGAGCGGCGAATACGCTGAACAAGGCCGACGCGGCGAGCAAATGGGTGATACCACGGGTGAGTCGTGCCATGGAGAAGCTCCGTTTTGTAGTTGTGTGAGCCATGTAGCTGACCCGAACTCTAGCCGTCACCGTTTCCCACTGACATTCATATTTGAGCAAGCAAGCCTTCGCTCCTCGCGAAGGCATCTACGAAACCATGCGGAGTTCAGCCTGTTTTCAGCGATTGCCTTCGCGAGTGGTGAGGTGCTCCAGCAACTGTCGCGCGGTGACCGAGAGGCTTTCCAGGCTGCGCACGCCAATTTTCAGTTCGCGTCGTGCCCAGGGATCTACGAGGGGAATGATCGCGACATCCAGCGCCGGCAAATAATTGCGCACCACCTGCTCTGGCAGAACCCCAATGCCCATGCCGGTGTGAATCATCCGGCAGATCGCCTCGAAGCTGCGCACCTGAATCCGCAATCGCAAGGGCATGCCCATCTGTTGGGCCGATTGATGCAGCAACACATGCAAGGAGGCGTCCTGCTGCAGACCGATGAAATCGAAGCCGGCGGCATCGCGCAGCGCAATGCTCTTCAGCGCCGCCAAGGGGTGCTCCCGTGGCGTGACCAGCACGAGCGAGTCCTCGCGATAGCCGAACACTTGAAGATCCTCGGCCGGCATGTGACCCGCGAAGACACCGATGTCGGTCAACCCTTCCCGCAGGGCGCGCAGCGTATCGTTGCTGACTCGCTCCTCCAGATCGATCTTCACTTCCGGATGCAGGCGCGCAAAGGCGCTCAGGTCTTCAGGCAGAAACTCGATCACCGATGATGTATTGGCATGAATGCGCACATGCCCCTTCACGCCTTGGCTGAACTCGCTGAGGTCGGCATCCATCTGCTGCAAACCGTCGAGCAGATTGCGCGCGTGATGCAGCAATGCATGGCCGGCCGGCGTCAGCTCCACGCCTTTGGGTTGGCGGTACAACAGGCTGACACCGAGCTGGCCTTCCAGGTCGCTGATACGCTTGCTGACAGCCGCGAGGGCCAAGTGCTCACGCTCCGCTGCGCGAGTCAGGCTGCGCTCGTCGGCAACGGCAACGAAGAGGCGCAGGGTAACGAAATCGACACGCCGCATGGTTGACTCCGTATTCGCAACTGACGAAGCGATCACCATAAACCCGCACGCCCAGAAAGGCACCAGCAAGTTGCCTTCGTGGCTGACGAAACCATCCTTGGCTATTCAGCAATTGTCCGCTGCGCGGCGCTCGGTCATCCTCCGTACATGAATCGACCCGGCACAGGTGTGGTGATGAACAAACAAAATGAAACCAGCTTGCCGTTGCAAGGCCTCAAGGTCATCGAGATGGGCCAGCTGATCGCCGGCCCCTTCGCCAGCAAGATGCTCGGTGAATTTGGCGCCGAAGTGATCAAGATCGAGCCGCCACGGGTTGGTGACCCACTGCGCAAATGGCGCAAACTCAAGGACGGCACCTCGCTCTGGTGGCACGTGCAGTCACGCAACAAGCAATCCGTCACGCTCGATCTGAAGGCCTCCGAAGGTCAGCAGATCGTCCGTCAACTGGTCGCCGAGGCCGATGTGCTGGTGGAAAACTTTCGCCCTGGCACGCTCGAAGCCTGGGGCCTGGGCTGGGACGAACTGTCGAAGCTCAACCCGCGCCTGATCATGCTGCGTATTTCCGGCTACGGTCAGACCGGCCCCTATCGCGACCTGCCCGGCTTCGGCGTGATCGGCGAGGCCATGGGCGGGTTGCGTCACCTGTCCGGCTATCCGGGCCAGCCACCGGTACGCGTGGGCATCAGCATCGGTGATTCGCTGTCGTCGCTGTACGGCGTCATCGGCGTGCTGCTCGCCTTGCAGGAGCGCAACCGCAGCGGCAAGGGCCAGGAAATCGACGTCGCGCTTTACGAGTCGGTGTTCGCCATGATGGAAAGCCTGGTGCCTGAATACGATGCCTTCGGCTATGTGCGCGAGCCGGCCGGCAGCGCCTTGCCCGGCATCACGCCGTCCAACTCCTACCTGTGCAGCGACGGCGCCTACGTGCTGATCGCCGGCAATGGCGACAGCATCTACAAACGATTGATGACCCTGATGGGGCGCCAGGACTTGGCCGACGACCCGCGTTTCGCGCATAACGATGGCCGCGCGCAGCACGCCGAGCTGATCGACGCCGCGATTGGCGAATGGACCGTGCAGCACAGCCGCGACGAAGTGATCGAGGCGTTGAAAGAAGCCCGCGTTCCGGCCGGCTACCCCTACACCGCCGCCGACATCGTCAAGGATCCGCACTACCTGGCGCGACAGATGATTGAGCAGGTAGAGACCTTCGCCGGGCCGCTCAAGGTCCCGGGCGTGCTTCCCAAACTCAGCCGCACGCCCGGCCGCATCGGTGCCGGCGGTCCGCAGCTGGGTGAGCACACCGAAGATGTACTGGCCGGGCTCGGCTTGACCGAAGAGCAGCGCCAGGGGCTGCGTGAACGGGGAATCATCTGAGCGCTGCGGCCTTCGTAGGGTGGATGCGCTTTTCTCATCCACCGCGACACCGGTTAGCGGTGGATGGGTGGAGCGCCATGCACCCTACAGACTGCCAGGAGATCCGCTTCTTCCAACAAAAGCAGCTCGGTACGAATCCGCTCTTTGATTTTTTCTGTCGGAGCCCCTCAAAGCGAACTTTTGGCTCCTACCTCCTCAACAACGCAGCGCCTGCCTGACCGGAGACATCCATGACCAAACGCCTCTACATTCAAGACGTCGCGACACGCGACGGCTTCCAGATCGAACCCAACTTCATCCCAACTGAAGACAAAATCACGCTGATCGACAGCCTCTCCGACACCGGGCTGGCAAAAATAGAGGTCACGTCCTTCACCTCGCCAAAGGCCATCCCGAACCTGCGCGACGCCGAAGAAGTAATGCGCGGTATCCGCCGCGTAGCAGGCGTCGAATACACCGTACTTGTACCCAACGTGAAGGGATGCGAGCGCGCACTTTCCTGTGACGTCGACGAGATCAACCTGGTGATGTCTGCCAGCGACACGCACGGCCTGGCTAATTTGCGGATGACACCCGAGCAATCACTGGTGCAGTTCCGCGAGATCATCGAGGTGACGCGCGGCAGCGACGTGTTCATAAACGCCTCACTATCGACCACCTTCGGCTGCCCATTCGAAGGTGAGATCCCCGAACCACGCGTGTATGAACTGGTGCAGCGCCTGTTGGATATCGGCGTTCAAGGCGTCACCCTTTGCGACACCACCGGCATGGCCGATCCGGCCCAGGTCGAACGCATCTGCCGCCACGCGGTGACCCAATGGCCCGAAGCGGTGTTCACCGCGCACTTCCACAACACTCGAGGAATGGGACTGGCTAACGCCCTGGCCGCACTGAACGCCGGCATCGACCGCTTCGACGCCTCCCTCGGCGGACTCGGCGGTTGCCCCTACGCACCCGGCGCCAGCGGCAACATCTGCACCGAGGACCTGGTGCACATGTTCCAGCGCATGGGCCTGGATACAGGCGTCGATCTCGACAAACTGCTGCAGTGCGCTGCCAGCCTGCCCGAACTGGTCGGGCATGAAGTGCCAGGTGCCGTGCTCAAGGCCGGTAAAGCGGACCGTCAGTACCCGAAGCCGAAGTGGATGGAACAGGAAGCCGCCCGATAGGCCCTGCCGGCAGAGACGTTGTAGCATTTGCCGACTCGACCTAGGGCTTCGCTAATGGACAACATCGACGTGCACTGGCAGCGGCGCCTGAGCAGCTTCCATAAGGTTCTGTTACAGCTCGATGGAGCGATAGAGCTCATGCAGCAGCGCGAACTATCGAAACTGGAAAAACAAGGCGTCATCCAGCGCTTCGAATATTGCTATGAACTTGGCTGGAATACGCTGAAAGACTTTCTCGTCTGGCAGGGCATCGACGGCATCGTGGGCTCCCGCGACACCATTCGAGAAGCGTTCAGCCAAGGGCTCATCGGCGATGGTCATGCCTGGATGCAAATGCTCACGGACCGAAACCGTACTTCTCACACATACAATGAAGAAACGGCCGAGGCGATCCTGGCCAATATCCGATTGCAGCACCACACTCTACTCAAGAAACTTGAGAACACGATGCGCAGCAGGGCCGAGCTAACCCCATGACGCTGGAGAACGTCGGTTTATCCGAAAAAGATGTCCAATCTATCCGTGACACCCTTCGACGTTTTCCCAACATTAGCGAAGCGATCCTTTACGGCTCCCGCGCGAAAGGAAACTACCGCCCCGGCTCTGATATCGACTTGACCCTCAAGGGCGATGAACTCACACACCACGAGCTACTCGACATCGAGCTGGCACTGGATGACCTGCTCCTGCCCTACAAGATCGATTTATCCTTACATCACCAGCTCGACAACCCGCAGCTACTTGATCACATCGCCAGAGTCGGAAGGATGTTTTACAGGGCAACGGACTAACGCACCCCTTCGATCAAGCGCTTCACCTGAAATCGTACCGGGTATGTATCACTTAGCCTCGCGATAGCACGCCACACGGCTGCTCTTGTGGGAGTCGCGCCCCGCGGCGAATTCAGGCGCGAGCCGGTGCAAAGATATAACTACTCCGAAGGGCCCGCCCGCCGCTGCTGGTAGATCAGATCGACGATTTCTCCTTCCGGCACATAACCACTCACCACTTCCCGCAGCAACACCCTAACCTGAGGGTAATCATCCTGCTCCACAGCCTTGAGCAGCTTCGCAAGCACACCCCGCAGCACGTCCCAGGTGAAGTACTCTTCATCGGCCCGCATGATCATTGGGTGCTCGGTCGGGCTCACGTTGTCGCCGATCAGCAGCTCTTCATACAGCTTCTCGCCCGGACGCAGCCCGGTGAACTCAACTGCGATATCACCATGCGGGCACTTCTCCGAGCGGATGCTCAGGCCTGACAGGCGGATCAGCTTTTCAGCCAGCTGAGCAATCAGCACCGGCTGCCCCATGTCCAGCACGAATACATCACCGCCCTGCCCCATGGAGCCCGCTTGGATCACCAATTGGGCGGCTTCCGGTATCGTCATAAAGTAGCGTGTGATCTTGGGATGGGTAACCGTCACCGGGCCACCAGCCCGAATCTGCTCGTAAAACCTTGGGATTACTGAACCAGACGAACCCAGGACATTGCCAAAGCGAACCATGGTAAAACGGGTCTTGTTGACGTGGTGGACCCCTGCTTCAGCAGAGAAAAGAACCGGTGCAGTCTCTCGACTCAGCGCCTGCAAAATCATTTCGGCGACACGCTTGGTACTGCCCATTACATTGGTGGGCCGAACCGCCTTATCAGTCGAAATAAGCACGAAGTTCGAGACGCCAGCCTGAATCGCTGCCTGCGCCGTATAGACCGTTCCAAACGTATTGTTCAGCACCCCTTCCGCAATGTTGTGCTCGACCATCGGGACATGTTTGTAAGCAGCAGCGTGATATACGGAGTTGACCTTCCAGGTGCGCATGATTTCAACCATACGAGCGCCGTTTCGGATCGAGCCAAGAATCGGCACCAACCGCACCGGTAGCGATTCACGTTCGATTCGGCTCTCCAGCTCGCTATGTATACGATAAAGATTGAATTCGCTGTGCTCGAATAGCAGCAAGGTTCGTGGTTTAGTGGGGATGATTTGACGACATAGCTCACTGCCGATCGATCCCCCAGCGCCGGTTACCATCACGACCTGATCGCGAATGCAGCGCTCGAATAGCTCCTGGCGCGCAGGCACCGCATCACGCCCGAGCAAGTCGGCGATATCGACTTCTTGAAGGTCCTCTACCTTCACTCGCCCGCTGGCCAAATCCATAACAGCCGGAACACTTCGAACGTGAAGCGGGAATGGCTCCAGGCTTTCCAGCACCTCGCGCCGTCGAGCACGAGAAGTAGAAGGAATGGCCAGGAGAATTTGTTGAGCAGCTGTTTCGTTGATCAGCTGCTGGATATGCTTTGGCTTGTAAACTCTTAGGCCCGAGATAATCCGATTGGCAATATTCGGATCATCATCAATGAACGCGACTGGGCGCATCGTCCGGCCCATTCGTAAAGCTGCAACCAGCTGATTGCCTGCCGCGCCGGCGCCGTAGATAGCCACCCGCGTCAGACCAGTATCTGGACGCCTGAAGTTCAGCGTTTGCCCTGCCGCAAACCAGTGCCCCATGAAGTATTGGCGCATGACCAGCCGAAGCCCGCCAATCAGTACCAAGCTCAGCCACCAATAGTTCAAGACCAAGGAACGCGGAATGACCTTGGGTGCGTCCTGATACCAATACACGACCAGCGCCAGCATCAAGGCTGAGAGCGTCACAGCTCTGGCGATTGCGATCAGCGCATCGTTGCCGAAATAACGCATTACCGCACGGTACATACCGATACGAATAAACAACGGAATCGCAATCAACGGGGCGACAGCGAACAGCCACGCATGCACACCGAACGGATCGATAGTCTTCGCGTCGCCCAGGCGGACCACGAACGCTAGCCATAAAGCGACCCACACCAGCACGATATCGGTCGACACCTGGATGAGCCGTTTATATTGCCGGGGCAATCTCACAAGGCGCCCACGCAGCTCCTCGGCCAATCTCAACACAGCAACACCTCAATTTTTTCTTATCTGCCAAAAACACGATCAACAAAAAGCAGAATTATTCAAAGGTCTGTCAGCCAGCGTTGGACAGCAGATCCTCAGGCTGACCAGCTTTGAGTCTTACAACAACCCAAACCAGTGGAGCATAGGCGATCGCCAGCCCCACTGTGCCATCCAGCCAGTTCAGACCTACTGCCAGTGCGATGGGCAACAACCACATGACGTTCACAGCCAAAACACCAAGGGTCACGGGCAAATGCGCGCCCAAGCGTCGTGAGGCGATTTGGTACGCGTGACTGCGATGAGCCTCGTATACCTTGACGCCGCGCGATAGACGCCGCATCAGAGTCCAGGTCGCATCCACGATAAAGACTCCTAGCAGGATCAACCAACACCACAACAACTGCGGCGCCACCCAAGCAGCCTGAATAGTGAACGCGCCGAGCGTGATACCAAGGAATCCGCTGCCCGCATCCCCCATGAATATTCGCGCCGTAGGGAAATTCCAAATCAGAAAGCCGGCAACGCTGGCGGCCAACAAAACAGGCACCAGCGTATCGCCGGATAATCCCAACAAGGCATAAATCATCGCGGCACCAAGACAAGCAGTCATCGCTTCGACACCAGCGATACCGTCTATGCCATCCATGAAGTTATAAAGATTGAGATGCCAGGCAAGCCAGATCGCCGCCAGGGTATGGCCCCACCAACCTAGATCCAGAGTAAGCCCAAACAATTCCAGCGACGGGAACCCACCGAGCCAGAACAGAACCCACGCTGCAGCCAGGAAATGCCCGAGTAGGCGCCAACGCGCCGGGATATGGCCATGGTCATCCAAGAACCCGACTATCGCCACCCCGCAACCAGCGCCCCATAAGCCCCACATCGCAGGCCAAGGAATGAGCCCCAGCCAGGAGATGAGCGGCAAAGCGGCCAGCAAACTGACGACAATCGCGACCCCGCCTCCTCGCGGCGTCGGTTCCACATGGGAGCTGCGAGCATTGGGAATATCGATAAGGTCACGGTGTAACGCATAGCGCCGCAACGCCCACGTCAGAATAAACGACGCGCAGAACACTAAGGCCGACAGCCAGAACACCGCAATCATCACTAGCCCCAGCCTCACGTCCTAGAGGTTTCAGCGGAGTGCTCCGCCACAAACGCAGCAGCCGTCGAAGCAATTGCGCTGTCCACGCTTACCGGCGGTACCCACCCCAACAGCAATCTAGATTTTTCAATATCCACTTGCAGCGAACCACATATACGCTCCATCACGGCCCGCTTGCCAAGCAAAGCACCTGCCCGCTCCAATAACCGAGGTGGAACAGGGATTAGCCGAGCCGGCTTACCAAGCGCCTCCCCGAGCCGCCGAAGCAGTTCGGTAGTTGAAAGATCTTCGCCATCGCTGACTAAAAATGCCTGTCCGGCAGCATTGGGGTGAGCCAGGCACGACATGATCAAATCGGCCAAATTATCTAGTGCGACAAGACTGCGGCGGTTTCGTATTGCACCGAGCGGAAGCGGGATCCCCTTATCCAACCATCTCATCATGCTATAGAAATTCGCTTTCACTCCCGGCCCGTATACCAACGGCGGTCGAATGATGACCACCTCCAATCCTGTCTTCTCCGAGAGCGCCAGCAGTGCCCTTTCGGCCTCCATCTTGGATACGGCATAAGGATCGACCGGACATAGCGCATCATCGTCCGTGAAGGGCGGCCCGCACGAAGTGGACTCACCATGCACTTTCACCGAGCTAAGGAAAACGAAGCGCTTGGCGCCTGAGCGCGCCGCGGTGCGAGCCAGGTTCAGCGTGCCGTTGACGTTTACTGCCCGAAAGGCAGCAAGCGGGTCAGGGTGGATTTCATCCATCACATGAACCCGGGCCGCGCAATGGACGACCACATCCACTCCGCTGAGTAGATCAGGCTTTAGCTGAGCCGTTGCGAGGTCGCCCACTTCCATCCACTGCACGGCAGCTTCGGCGCCCTCAATGTCAGCAGGGCCCCGCTCGGCACATGAACGTTGTCTTACCGCCGCAACAACGGAACATTCCGGGTGCATCGCCACCCGAGTTACCAAAGCCCGCCCTACGAAGCCATCCGCACCGGTGACAAGTACGCGCATCAAATCGCTTCCCGGACAAGTTCAAGCACATCATCTGCCATGGAGTGCATGATCCGCTTACGAGCGAAACGCTCTACGAATACCGGACGCGGAACCTGCTCGAGACTCAACTGAGCCAACGCATCGACTGCACCCTCTATATCGCAGGGCGCAAAAACGGACGCGTTGGTGATCTCCGCTTTGACAAAATCGGAAGCATACCCGGCAACGCCCGCAAGAATGGGCTTTCCAGTAGCTGCATACTCAAACAACTTGGATGGCAAAACCCGCCGAAAGGCTTTGAAATCATTGAGATGCAAAAACAAAACATCCGCCTGTTGATAGATAGCGAGCAATCGGTCGCGCGCAACCGGCGCAACCAGATCCACGGTACCTACGCCACTTTCGGCTACTGCGTCTCGCAGCGCCTGCAAGCGCCCCCCTGCACCCACGATACAGAAATGCACCCGAGGGCCGAGGCGTTGCGCAAGCGCCGGGACAATCAAATGCAATCCCTGCCCGTCCCCGATATTTCCTGCATAAAGGATCCGCAGCGGCCGACAAAAACGATCAGTAGATGAGGTTAACGGGATATTCGCAAAATCATCATCGACACCGTTTGAGTGAAGCGAAAAATGCTGTTGGGGATATTTCGGCTGGAAATAACCCAAGAACCCGGCAGCTACCAAGTTCACTTTGTCCGCACGCCTGATGGACCATCGCTCCAGCACCCCGAAAAACAAGGCAAGGGACCTGCCAATTGCCGAGGGGAACAGCTCGCCCAGGTTTTCTACAAAGATGTCGCGGATGTCCAAGTACAATCTTGCGCGCTGGCGACGAGCAATCCAGCCCCCCAATACGGCCGTCATCAACCTCGATGAGGTCGCCACCACAACGTCATAGTGACCTTCGCTAGCGACACGATTAGCCTGCAAGGCGAACGTAGCGAACGCCTTTGCCTGATCGACAAAACCGCTCTTATGCACCGGTAACTGGACGCGTCGGATGCGTGCGCAACCTTGTACGTCGACCGCTAACGCTTCACTGGCGTGGGAGTGATACCGGTTGGGCTGCGTGGTCAGCACGTCAATATCTACCTCACCGGCGGCCCGCTCACAAAGCGCATCAACCAATGCCTCGGCGCGAAAAGAGCCAGCGGAGAGATCAGGAGGATAGAAAAAGCTAAGCAGCAGAATTCGTTTACGCATCAGGAGCACGGATCAGGTCGAGGCGCGATTGGACAACACCCGCCCATACAATGCGAGCAGTTCATGCTCCTGGCTTTCCCAGTTAAGAACGCTTGCAGCCTTCCGCGACTGCGCTGCGTAGTAACGGCGCTTACTCTCATCGCCCACGAGATCACGTAAGGCCGCAGCCAGCGCCACGCTGTCACCTTCAGGCACGAGCACACCCAGGTCATGTTCTCGTACAACACGACGTATCTCTGGTAAATCAGACGCAACGACCGGCAGGCCTGCCTGAACGTACTCGAACAGTTTGTTGGAGTCGGTTGTGTAGTGGTTTAGACAGGTGTTCTCGATGGGCTGAACGCCGATATCTGCCGAAGCCGTATAGCTTGGTAACTCGGCCAAAGCCACAGTCGGGATGAAACGAACCCGCTGCTCCAACTGCAGCTCTTCAACAATGCGGCGCAAACTGCCATCGAGCCTTCCGCCGCCGATGAAAACGAAGTAGGCATTCGGAACATCAGCGGCTATGCGAGCCAGACGCTCCAAGCCCCTCCCCTGCTGCACGCCGCCCTGATAAAGAATGATTGGCCAAGGCTGGTCCAGCTCGAGTTCTGCACGAATCCGGTCGGACCGCATCGCCTGCTGTTCCCTCGGCCTATTCTGCAGCACTACTGGCCGCGCGACGCCGTAAGCGCGTGCGAAATACTTTGCCCGCGCCTCGGTAGTGGTAATGGTGCCTTGCACACGCGGCATCAAAGTACGCTCGATCCAGCCCACCAGCCTGCGTACCTTGGAATATCCCTCGCGGCTGGTGCTGATCTCGTGGGCGTCGTACACCATCTTGGCGCCCGATAGCTTTGCAGCTAACCAGCCCGTGGGTAGGGTATTCACATCATGAGCATGGATAACATCCGCACGCTGTTTGGCAATCATCCAGAGCAACATCAGGTGAGCCCAAACGCGACTCAAAACCAGCATGGCCAAGCCGACCGCGCCCCGCTGGACCGGCGTCGCCACGTTGGCTGTGCGTCCTCGTGATGCGTGAATCCGCCAGAGCGGGTGCCGAGGAACACGGACGACCGCAACACCATTGGAAACCCGCTCCCGTAATGGGGTTAAACCAGGGCTGTGCACAGCGAAAACCGTGACGCAATACCCTGCAGCCGTAAGGCTCTCTGCCTCTTTCAGAACCCGTGCGTCGTTTCGGAAGTCATTCCAGACAACCATAGCAATGTTGATCACGCCAGCTCCCAGCTAAGTTATTTCTAAGTTCGCTTGCAGTTAACTACTGAGTTCTGTTTTGCGCTGGCCGACTAGTTGCACTTGTATTTCGTCGAAGGCCTCATTGATGCCGGCGAGCAACTCCGCAGCATCCTGATAGTTCTGTTGCTTGCAGCTTTTTTCGAAGGCAAACAACTGCGCTGCAAGTTTTAAGTGAGGGGCAGAGATCTCCGCCATGTCAGCTCGCCGCGCAACAGTCGATACGTGTGCTTCTAGAAGCGAATTGAGACCGCGCTTGTCAACCGGCCACCCACAACCAACTGGCTCAAGCGACCAGCGCACCCAATGACCTACAAAAACCTGCCCCTTCCCATCACGAAAGAGCGGTCCTCGACGAATATCTGGATTTACATACCCCAACGGGAGCGTACCGAGCAAAGCTTTGATGTCGTCGAATGTCTCGTCAAACCGTTTCAACGCCAAGCATTGATCTGGACGGTCAATAAGATGATACAAGCGCTCCAGTACGTCCCGCCCAAGACGCTGAGCCAACGTCGATTTTGAGCGTACATAGATGGCTTTGAGCTCGCGATCAGGATCACACGCGAGTAATTCCGACCGTGCGGATTCGCAGCAGCCGGCAAGCTTGGCCCCAGTGACAGAGTGCATATCGTCAAAAGCAAACACATGGCAGTGGAACTGATCTGCCAAGTCAGTCACGCCGATAAACTCCAATGCCGGAAGACCCGCCTGATTAACCAGCAATGTCGCCTCATGCTTGGCTGCTGAGCGCCGATTGCGCTCAAAGACCTTAACGATGAACATACGCTCTGCTGCCCCATACGTGGCACCCACGCGATAAACAAGCACATCGCTGATACCGAGTTGAAGCCACTGAGCTGAGCGTATGCTAACCGGGCCACCAAGCAATTCAGCCAAGGCCTGGTGCAACCAGCGCCCACGGGCCTCGGGCTCTGCTAGCATCCAGACCCCTTCCAGACCATGTCGAGGCGGCTCCATCAACCGATGGCCGTGAAAAAAGAGCGCGGATAACTGACGGCGACGCTCAACGACAGCGACAGTATGGTTGACGACATTTACAACGTGCCTCAACAACTGACGCGTTAACAGCAGGCAGATAACCGCCACCAGCACGCTAGGAGCCTTGAGCCAGAGGAACTCAGCCACCATGTAGCTAAAGCACAACAGAAAACCAACACCTGCAAGAAGTGTCGGAAGGTTTGTTCCACCACTTCCCAATCTCGCTCGGAATTCGTCATTGAATGCAGCAAGCAATAGGCAACCTGCAGTTGCCGCGAGAACATAGCCAAAGAACAACATGCCCAAATATGGGCTCAATGCAAACAGCAAAGGGCCGAACAAGGATAGGAAAACGAGGCTAGCGAACCCCCGCGAGAAGCGCTGATAGGCTCTGGCTGCGATTTCGTCCTGATTTTCAAACAACTCCATCTTCCGGCTGTGCAGCAATAACTTGCGCGAACCGCCAGCGACGGAAGCCTCGATGAATCGCTCCGCAAGCAAATGCACAAAGAAAAGCGCTATAGCCAGGCCGCTTAAACCGAGAATCAAGGTTTGCCTGTCGAATGTCTTGAATTGCTCGGGAAAATAATGCGGAACCCCCTCCGACCCCAGCAGTAGAATGACCTTAAGCGGGAGGACAAAAGCGAGCAATAGCGCAAGCTGGCTCACAAGCGTCGACGCCACACTGGAGACCGTAAACCAGGGCACGACATTAAGCAGACGGTGGCTCAAGCTGACAATCCAGCGCATCGCGGACCGAAATTCATTCAGCATCGCCACGCGAGCCTCCTTCAAATGCAATCAAGAGCGTCTACCGATCAACAAAGCCGCGGCCTGGGCCGCACCGTTAGCGTCAGGCACCGAAAAAACCTCCCCCGCTTCAATTCGCTGCTGCAGCTTCTGGATGGCTTCTAGCAAGGCAGCTTCGGAGAAATCAGGGACCACCTCACACGGCCCCATGCGGGCAGCCATGGACGCGCGAAGGGTTTGATCATCCGCCTGCGTTGCATGGTTGGGTAAAAAGATTGCTGGCAAGTTCAACGCTACCGCCTCGCATACCGAGTTGTAACCGGCGGCCAACACGGCGAAATCGAAAGCGGCGAAATATCGGCTATTGGGATAGTCCACAATTTCCCTGTCTGCTTCATCACTAGGCACCGGCCGCAGCGAGATTGGAGACTGCCCAACCACTACCTGATAGCCTCGCTGCTGCAGAGTGCACACCACGCGCACCTGCACATCTGCGATCCCATTGATATTGCCCGCGCCCAGCTGTACGTAGACCCGAGGGCGAGCCGGGTCGAGGCGCAAACGGGCACAGGCATCCAGAGGGGACAATAAACCGTCAGCCCCCATGCCAACGATGGGTGCAACAAGCGAAACCCGAGCTCGCGTTGCCACCGTCTGGCCAGGGTCACCAAATTCAGCGGGAACGATCACACTCTGGAAGCACCGCAACTGGTCGTCCACGCGGTCCTGGTCAACCGACGCCTTGTAAAGGCCGCGCTTTACCCAGACATAGCGCACGGCCTTAAACCGCCTCATAACTCGCTGGAGCCCGATATAGGGAGCACTTCCATCGAAGACCAGAACGCTTGGATGATGAAGCGTGACCGCCTCCGAGACACAACGATAGAAGTGAGCGTTCCAACGGACCGCCCCCAATCCCTCAAGCAGAGCGGCAGGCGGAACGTGATGACAAACAAAGCCTTCGCGGTAAACCAGATGCACTGCAATACTGGTAGTTAGAAAAACAATATGAGCTTCTGGTTTCTGCGTACGCAGTTCCTTTGCGACGGCAAGAGCACGGCTAACATGCCCAAGGCCAGCGCCATTTATGGGTAAAAAGAGATAGCAATCTTTTTTTAACCCTATTATCCCAGGCAGTAACGCCCCGGAACTAATCCAGGCCCAGCGAATAAAGCGAATAACTAGATTTCTTATCGACACAGTTTACTCGACCATCTTAATTATTTCTCTGAATTCTTGCGACAACGCCCTGGCAAAAGTTGCAGTGAGATGATGGCGGTCGCGCCAAACCAGTATCTGTCCCTTGACCGGTACACAGAGATCGGTTTCGCAAATCTTCTCGCTTAGATCGAGCAGCGCAACGTCCGGCTTGTGCTCCATAGCCAAGAGGATAGAATCCTGCTTAAAAGCTTTGGATGCTTTGGTCGCACACTTGATGGGCGAAGCGTTTTTAGTGGACATACACTCCACCGGATTTTTGTTCATCCAAGGTGTGTCGCGTACCACTACCACTTTGGATCCTAGCTCTCGCAACTCATGCCAGCGTGTAACCAAGCCCGTTGCCAGCATCCTTTGGCTATCAGCCTTATCGCGAGTGCCAAATGCCCGGTGTCCGCTGGACTGACTGGTAACAACCACATCAGGCTTGATTTCAGCCAACTCGGTCATTACTCGCTGGTTCCACTCAGTGCACGACTTATATTCCGCTCGGTCCTTGCCCAGCGCCACCGGGGACGCGTTGAACGCACAGGCCGATTTGGTGAAGGTTGTAATGCGCCACGACTGTCGGGTTTCCAGTAGGCCTTGCAGACTTGGCAGCCACTGCGCAGCGTGGGAGTCTCCTACCAGCACTACATGATACTTGGCATCGCCACTACCAAACTCGCACCTTGATGGCTCGCTACTGATCTGATTGACGTGGCACTTAAGACGATAAACGTCTGGATTGTCCCGCCTCGCGTCTATCACCGCTGGAATAGTCGGGCGCGACGGATCGTAGGCTCGCATAAGCAATGCTTTCGTATTCGCTCCAGCAGTTAGTGCGCTAGGATCATTATCCGACGCCTGGCTGTTCAACACCCAGATATAGTTGGCCGCGATTAGCGCTATCGCAAAACTCAATGCACCTGTTGAGAGAGGCTGATTGACGCTTGCGAACTTTCGCCAAGTCTTTTGGCGGAAAGGATCTTCTACGAGAACCTTGGTTAAGTGCGCCAGAACTAGCGAAATACCAATTACTGCGAGCCCATCTGAAACGCTTAACGGCCCTTCAACCTGAAGGCCATAAAGGACCACAACAGGCCAATGCCAAAGGTATAAAGAGTAGGAAATGTCCCCTATATATTGCATCGGCCTGGTAGCCAGCAATCGATAGGCAGACCACCAAAAATTCGACTGCCCTGCCACGATGACCAGCGCAGCACCAACTGTCGGTAACAGCGCTGCATAACCTGGAAAGCTTGTCGCTTCATTGAAAGCCAAACAGGCCAGCGCTATCGCAATAACCCCGGCCCACCCCAGCAACGGCGACCAAACTCCATAGTTCCTTTCCCTGCCCTGCAGCCAAACGGCCAACAATCCGCCTAAAGCAAGTTCCCAAGCCCGCGTCGTGGTCGCAAAATAGGCCAGCCCTGGGTTGGCATCTGTTAAATAAACTGAGTAAGCCAGCGAGGAAACGGCGACTAAGCCAATTATCGCACCGAAAACCAGCCTAGGTCGCGCTTTCGCCTTATGAATAACTGCGCTCAGTCCGATAAAGATCAAAGGCCAGACGATGTAATACTGTTCCTCGATGGATAGCGACCAATAATGTCGCAGCAGGCCGGGCGCGTTATCTTCCGCCAGATAGTCTACAGCTTGCGAAGCCAGCCACCAGTTCTGAACGTAAAACGTGCTTGCCAAAATCTCCTTAGCGGTGTCCGCCCATTGCACTGTTGGCAGCAGCGTCACCGAAGCAGCGACAGCTACGACCACCACGGTGGAAGCAGGCAGCAATCGACGAACTCGCCTGCCATAAAAATCCAGCAAAGAGATTGTACCGCTACGCTGCGCCTCTTTGAGCAGAAGACCGGTAATCAAATAGCCGGATATAACGAAAAAAACATCTACTCCAACGTAACCTCCTGCCAGGGAAGAGGGCCACACATGAAAGATCAGCACGACCAATACTGCTAGCGCTCGAAGCCCCTGAATTTCCAGCAGCATAGAAGGGGAACTTTTCTTATTGGCGGTCATTTCCCGCCCCGCCTTGTGTCCGCAACCAGCAGTGCGTCAGCCACCCGACCATAAAATGCATCATAACTAAAACTCTCCAGCACATAGCGCGACGCCATTTCAACTTGCTTCTTATACATCTCACAATCGCTAAAATACCGCAGAACATGGTCGAAAACTTCTTCAGCCTTACAATAAATCGCAGCATCCCCAAAAACCTCACGAAAATGAGGCGGTAAAATAACCACAACGCCTGCAGTGATAGCCTCTAGAATAGATCTACCAAAAGCCTCCACAATGAGCTCATTATCAAAATAAACAAAGAAATCTATATTCGAAAGGAACTCTGCCACAGGCATAGAACCGTAAGGCAATATATCCCAATTTTTTGGAACTGGCGCCCCTGAAAGAAGAGCAGCTAGGGATTTCGTTCCACCCATAATTTTAACATCGATCTCCTTTCCCGCCATGTACGCAAGAGAAGCCTCATGAAGAGTTGACGGAAACTTCATGGGATTGTCACGCGAATAACGACCAACGACGGGGATCCGCCCACATTGATCTTCGCGTTTAACAACCCACTCTTCTGTTTTGATGATTCCGGGATTGTCGAATGGCGCGAGCAATTTCGCAGGCAACAATGGGAGTAATGCTTTTCTGACCTGGGGCCCTTGAGGCACCCACAACGGATTTCGTCCAAAAAGCTGTTGAGCGTTACGGATGCAATCAGACACGTGATACCGAATGTCGCGCCCATCCAGTTCGTGAGGTGCCTGATTAGCAGTAATCCACATCTCACCTATACTCCAAGTAAAGGGCTGATGCGGAATCCACTGAAGAAT
The DNA here is from genome assembly GCF_000590475.1 of Stutzerimonas stutzeri. Classification (NCBI taxonomy): domain Bacteria; kingdom Pseudomonadati; phylum Pseudomonadota; class Gammaproteobacteria; order Pseudomonadales; family Pseudomonadaceae; genus Stutzerimonas; species Stutzerimonas stutzeri. The sequence continues at coordinate 3,002,831 of NZ_CP007441.1, forward strand.
AGGCGGATATCGTAAGATAGCTAGCCGCACAGTAATGGCATCGTCTATTACCACTTGATCGACAACACGCCTGTAGATCAGGTCGGTTACCGGTTCGCACAGATCCCTTATGGAGGGAACCATGAATCGATATGCCTCCAGCGCGCAGATACCTATTTTCAAACCCCGTTGATGAAGAGCTTTTATTTCTTCGATCATCGATTTTTGAGGCCCACCAAAACTACGCCAGTCCCCAATAAATACTACGTCGTATATAAATTCCCGAGATTTATTCCTATCGACCTGAAAGCGAAGTGGAGCAGGGAACTGTCGCTCCTCTATAGATCCATCAAGATAAGGACTAGCCTCCCCTTTTCGAATCAAACCGTGCCAAAATCTATATATATTTTTATACGCTAATCGAGCCGGATGCTGCCATCCCAACTTGAATTCATCGCGAGACAATGAACCTTCACCCAGCCGTACAAAAGCCAGCGGCTTTTCTATTCGGCAGCAACTATCATCCCCAAATATTAGAGCAATTCTTAAGGCATACTCGGTATCAGCCCCTTTCCGCACAGCATCCATATATCCAACCCGGGAAACAACGGGCTCCCGTTCAAACATGAGCGAAGATGCATTATTATAAAAAACTGGCCGCTCTGGCTTCGAAAGCATAAGATTTTCTGAAACACGAAGGCAATAGCTATGACAGGACACAAACCGGGAATCGCCCTCTAGCGCCCGCACCTGAAGCTCTATCCTGCGGGGATGGCTCCAGTCATCGGAATCCTGAAATGTTACATACACGCCACGCGCCTCTCTTAAGCCTACGTTACGAGCGCAGTATGTACCTAGATTTACAGGCTGCCGGATTACCTTAACTCGGCTATCCATTGTCATGCACGCATTAAAAATCTCGGCACAACTTAATGAAGAAGCGTCGTCTACAATGATGACCTCAAGATTAACCCAGCTTTGCTGCAACAAAGACTTAACTGCCAGCAACAATCCTTCGTCTGGCTCCCAAGCGGTCACAATCACTGAAACCAATGGACCGGCGGCGACAAGACTTGTGGCCTTACAGGTTAAATTTGAAAACGCCAAAGAGCCGGGCTTTGAAAAAAAGATTGGCTCGAGCGCATAGCTTTGGAATAGCTGGTTAATCTCGCCCAACCAGATCTCTTCATTGCTGCCAAATACAGGGTGCAGCGAATCTATGTGTAGAAACCTGCCTGCTAGACGGTTTCTATCGAGATCCGGGAGCACGGAGGTTAATAGCTCTGGCTGGTTCGTATTAACGGCTAATGCACCCAGCAGTTCTAAACTGGCTATGCCAAGCTTTTTTTCCCCATACATATCCCGCATTGCCGATAATAGGGTAAGTGCATTAATTTCATCATCCTGCTCGTAGCACTGCCCTGCCATGACGCTGGCTAACTGTCTCGCGCTGGGCAGCGACAATAACCGCAGAACCTCCTCCCCCTTATCCTTTAGTGAGGGGTCCCGGTAGGCCTCAATGGCCCGATAGATCCTTTGCATATCGCAATTTCCCTTAGATGCGATATGGGCTATGAGCTCACGACCTTGTAGCGACCCGGTTCTTAATACCGTTTTGTAAAGCGCTAAACTAGCTTTTCTCTCAGAGAGCTTGCAGATATCCTCGACCGCGCCCCAGGCTCTGGATGGATTAGTTATTGGAATCGGCGTAGCACTATGTAAGCTCGAACTCTCTTTAAGGCCCTTTCGTTGCTCAACGATAGGTTGCATCGCTTTCTTTAGCTTTTTTCGAGTATTCTGCCGCATTGCCAATAAAGCAACACGCTTAACTCGTCCTTGGTGATGACGACGGAGAATACGATAGACCGCAAGCGGAATTTTGAGTATTCCTAGGGGCCTGCGAAGCAGCTTCGCTACCGCTATAGCTAATTGCTGGCTAAGCGATGATCGATAGCATTGTTCGCTTAGCTTTGTAAGCTGACACTGCAGCCTGAGCCGTTCCCTTGCCTCGCTAAGACGTCGTGCACTATGGTCAAGCGATGAACAATAGCGCTGTTCATTCAGCTCCGTGAGCTTAGTCTGTAATTCGAGTTGCTCTCTTGCCTCGCTGAGGCGCCGCGCACCATCGTCAAGCTGAGACTCGCAGAAACCAATACGCTCCTGCAGCTCGGTAACAGAGCGCTGTTCTTTATCAAGTCTTTCTTGAACAGTACTTAACGCCGCACCTAGCTGTGAAACTTTGAAGGAGCGAATTTCACCAACCCCAAAAATCTCCGTGACCGCTTCACTAGTGAGAATTTCCCGAGCCTTGATGACGTGCATTTTATTAGAAACATTTCCCCCATGGATAACCTGCAGCCAAAGTGGCGAATCATGCGATACAAAAACATGCTCAAGCCCTCTCACCGCGGCATGATTTACGTCCAAGGGCGTAATAAACGTTCCCATCAAGATCGTTTTACGGCTATATACAAAGTTAAGGAACGGCCCATATCGGTACTGAATCACCTCCCCCTGGAGACCATCCCACCTTACACCAACAGGGAATAAAATAGCCCCTGGCTCGGTTTGAAAATCAGCACTCTCTATTGTCTCTTCAAGCTTAGAAAAATAGGATGGAGAAAGGGCATCATCGTTATCCATCCTACTAACAATTATCGCGTCATCGTCCTTGCTATATACAGCTCCAATAATGGCCTCAGAGATAGCGCTCTCATATGACTGGCCGGGGGCTAAAAAAATTGGCTTAATCCAGTGTTCGTCTTCTGGAAGTACATGTGCGGCCGCCCATTCGTCCCCACTTGAAAACAATAAAAACCAGAAATCAGGTCGACGCTCCTGCCTTAACACCGAGCTAAGAGAGCATTCTTTAAAATACTCGCTTCGCTCCACAAGCCAATCAATACGGTCCCCCTCGCGTAAGCCCCCAGCTGCCTTGTTGTAATTAACATTATCAGCAAGCTGTTGCCAGTTAGGTTGCATTGTTTCGGGCAGATCCTCCCGAATACTTGCAACAAGCGAATCATTCTTAACACTATATCGTGTCAGCAATATTACGACAGCCATTCCCAAACCCTTTAGCGATAACACGGCGAGCCAACACGCATATTATTAAAGAGCGCTTGGCACCAATACGAAGAGCGACCTTTCTTCGCAAAGGAAGGCAGGCCTTTACAGCTCAAGCTCTAACAAAATTCCTCGACTACGCTAGATAAGGTTACGCCTATCCCAAACGAGCTGCGCATCCGCCGCCAGCATAGTGATCCACCGCCATAAGGAACGCATGAAGCTGGTAATGGATTCTGCAGCATTTCGACACTGGCCAGATCGAAGTAGTGCTCACGCATCTTGGGATATACCGAAAGCAGGACTAGCATCTAATACCAATGACAGAGCTTTTGCTGATCAATTTATCCAGAAGCTGGGTTTCTTTTTACTCCTAGCGGCACGCAACGCAAGGGAATATTGATCAAGTTGTAGCTGGAATAGATACTGCCCGCACTAACAATCAAAATGCAACTCGACATATAAAAATATTTACAAACTACTCGAAACCTTCCCCCTCGCCCGTCTCAACCCATCGTTTGTATTGAAGCAATACGCTATTAAGACTCAATGTGCTCGCGGAGTCACGCCCAACCTCCACGAGCCGTTTTGCCAGCACGCTTGTCTCGTACTTATTGACCGCAATATCCCTTACAGCCGATAAAAAAAGAAGCCTATGTCCGGGGCTTTCTGCCAACCGCGCCACTAGAAAACGGACGCTTTCAGGCGGGCAATAAAACGCCATCTCCGAAAAAACTTCACTGAAACGCTCGGGCAATATACACGGCACCCCAACAAAAATAGCCTCAATGATCGTTCTTCCGAAAGCCTCGTTAAGTTGCGTATGCGGAAAGTAAACAAAGACATCAATACCAGCTAGATATTTTTCTGGCGGAATCTCACCGAACGAAAATACTTCCCAGTTTGATGGCTTATATCCAACAACCTTATAAGCATTATCCGCACCTCCAAGAACCCTAATGTTAAAGGCTCCATCCTCCGGGTAGGCTAAACTCATCTCCTGCTTAGACTCAATCCATTTTTCATGGCCATCCCTGCCATGCCGACCAATCAAAAAAGGCTTAGAAAAGCTTTGCCTCGGAGAGAACGCGAACTGTGACGCATCAAAACTTGGACTCCAATCAGTATCAGCAAGGAGATCTTCGCTCAGAGCACCCTTCAACTCTTTACGAATCGCAGGACTGAGCGGAAAAACCTTTACTACGCCTGCATTCAACGACCGAACCCTCTCGCTCAAAGTCTGGAAAGAATATACGGCCCTCCCGCTAATCCTTGATACCGAGTTATTAATTACCACGATGGCCGAGCCGGCCTTAAGTCTAGGTAACAACTGTTCAAAACCAGCTGAGCAGACGACAGTAGGGTGACGAACTATCAGATAATGTGCATCTACGCTAGTGACCGCATGAAAATAATCAATCAGGCCTGTCCATTGATCGTAACGCGCAGAGATTTCCTTACCCTGGCTAACCAGAGACGGACAGTGAATTAATCGTACAGCCATTCCTTTTGATGTGAAAAACTTCACCTCATCCAAAGTCGATGAAGCATTTCCGCCGGGGAAGCGTAAATCGGTCACTATGCACACATCGCAAATCAGCTTTCGCGTTCCATAATGATCATCATGGTATTTCATTACCTCCGCCACTGATTCAGCAGGAACTCTTACCGCTGTTGGTATATCAAGAATCCGCTGCGACTGAGGAAACGGGAGAAACAACTCTTCTATTGTGGCCTTCGCATTCCTCGCACTAAATTCTTTTCGAAAAGCTAGTCGGGACTGCGAAACCCCAGTGACCGGTGAATGCCCATGCTCAGGATCATTGGTCAAGCTACCCTCTTGATCCAGACAAATCATGCCTAGAAAGTTATAACGTGGAATCTGGCCACCCAATATAGCCTCGGCCCGTCTAATGAGCTCGCTGTCGCCCGCAAATTTAACCTCCTCCCAACTACCTAATACTTCTTTCAGAAACCTTGCTTCAAACATGCAAGAGATAAACGCGCTAGACAGCACCCCATCTTGCGTATTTGGGCTTAACTTCGAGAACCGGGTAACAGCACCGAACTCGTTAACTCGAATCATTCCCGAAAGGCTCGCTTTAGGTGCCTCCGGATCTGAATAAATAGCCTTCATATGCCTGGCTAGGCGCTCCGGGTGTGCCCAGTCATCTGCATCATGTCCAGTGATATATCTGCCACTAGATATCCGAAGAGCCAAGTTCTTAGACACATAGGGACCGACGTTAATTGGATTATGAAGAACTTTAACTCGACTATCACGCTTTGCAATTTCCCCTGCCAGGGCCAAGGTGCTATCACTGCTGCAATCATCAACAATAATCAACTCAACGTTACGCCAGGTCTGCTGAAGAATAGACTCAGCGGCATGCTTGAGAGTAGCCTCCGCATTGAACGAAGGCATAATTACAGTGACAAGACAACCTTCTACCGAGGCCAGTTGGGCAGCGACCTTCAAACGTAAAAAGCGTGATTCTGCACTTGCAGCCAAATCGACGGGGGCTACCCCGAAAGACTTTAAGTAATTGTTAATGTATTTGATCCAGTCCTTTTCAGAGCCCATGCTTGCGTTCGCACGCAGAATGTTTATTGCAGGGCGCTGGGTGTGATCGGCATTCTTTTCCGCGAACCGTATAGCGGCTTGATATCCATCCTCGTCGACTAGCTTCGAGGCCGCCCAGAGTACAGAATCACTTTTCCCGCGTCGGAATGTTTTCAGCAGTGCGCCAGAGCGAGCAAAAAAACCGGTAGGCTTCGCCTGTCGCGAACCTACAGTTTTTGAACTTCCCGCCCACATGACGCGCTGCGAAGGATGGGTCTGGTACTCAATTACATCGTGGTTGCCGCTGGCTGCGTGACGACGCAAGACCCGTTTAATTGCAAGTGGAAGTTTTATCCAACCGGTAATGCTACGAGTCTGACGGTAAGTTGCTAAGCCAAGCTGGTACACCAACGATTTGTAAACAGACGCATATTCCTTGGATAAGCCCCTTAGCTCGACCCTCAAAGCATCGCGCTCGCGGGCTGTCTGCTCCAGCTGTCCCTGCAGCCTCTCCAGCTCCAACGTTAGCTCGTTGTTACCGGCCTCCAGAAGCTGGTTTCGCTCTGACCAGCGCAGCCGCTCAGAAGCACGATCCTGTTTTAGCGAACAAGCTTCTTTTCCAAAAGCTTTGCATCTGTCATCCACTCCAGCATTTCTTAACTTCGCTTCGTCAAGACTGCACTCCCGCACATGGCAAAATAAATCGATCAAAGATCGCACCAGTTCTTCATTCTGGTCTTGCTGAGCACTTCGTAGCGCGTCTTCTACGTTCTGGTATAACGCATTCAGCCGAATGTCATTTACCGAATCACCCATGTCCTTGCGAAGGGAGTTGCGTAATTCGCCGATCTGCGTAATCAGATCCTGACTTGCCATCGAAACGCCTCTGGTTAAAACAAAAGCCCACGACTATACAGGCGCGGGCTGATCGACTTCGTTTAGGCTTTGACAATAGTCTCAGCCGGCTCTAGATAGCGCCCACGCGAATCCACAATAAGCTGCGCATTTGCCTTCAGCATCTCGTAATCAACACTATCGTGGTCCGTCGCGATAAGGACTGCATCGAAGCTGGCAATGGATTCTGCCCTCAGTTCAACGCTGCTCAGGTCGAACTGATGTTCACGCATCTTCGGAAATACCGGCACATGGGAGTCGCTGTACTGGACATCCGCACCCAGATCGCGGAGGCGCTCCATGATGAATACGGAGGGAGATTCACGCATGTCATCAACGTTCTTCTTGTAGGCGATACCAAGCACAAGGATCCGGCTGCCGTTAACCGATTTCTTGCGCTGGTTGAGCGCTGCGGCCAGCTTGCTGACCACGTAATCTGGCATGGCGGAGTTGACTTCACCGGCAAGTTCGATAAAGCGCGTATGCAGACCGTACTCACGTGCCTTCCAGGTCAAGTAGAAGGGATCGATCGGAATACAATGACCTCCGAGACCCGGGCCCGGGTAGTACGGAACGAAGCCGAAGGGCTTGGTAGCAGCTGCACGGATAACTTCGTGAATGTCGATGCCCATCTTGTCGGCAACGATCTTCATTTCATTGACCAAGCCGATATTCACCGCGCGGTGGATATTTTCCAGTAACTTGGTCATTTCAGCGGCGCGAGTGCTGGAGACTGGAACGACGCGGTCGATGACTTGGCCGTAGAGCGCTATTCCGATTTCTTGGCAGGCCGGCGTATGACCACCGCATACCTTTGGAATAGTACGAGTGGTGAAGTTCGGGTTGCCCGGATCTTCACGCTCAGGTGAATAAACAAGGAATACGTCCTCCCCCACCTTGAAGCCACGAGACTCGATGCGGGGGAGCAGTTCTTCGTCAGTGGTTCCAGGGTAAGTTGTACTTTCCAGAGACATGACCTGGCCTGGACGCAGGTAAGGCACCAGCGAATCCGTCGTATCGAGAACGAAGCTGAGGTCAGGCTCGCGGTATTTGTTCAGCGGAGTAGGTACGCAAAGAATAAGCGCGTCGACATCACTTGCCCGAGTGAAGTCAGTTGTTGCTTCGAAACCTCTATCCACTGCGGCACTGATTGCCGAAGCCGGAATGTGTTCGATGTAGCTTTTTCCCTGCGCGATGTGGTCAATCTTTGACTGATCAATATCGAATCCGACGACTTTGTAACCCACCTCGGCGTAGCGCAGAACCAGGGGCAGACCGACGTATCCGAGACCAACAATACCGATGACGGCATCTTTGTTGTTTAGCTTATCCAGAAGCTGTTGCTTCATTTTTTACTCCTAGTGAGTGTGCCCGCGCAAATGCGAGGTAAGGTCAGGAAAATATGGCACAGCCAAAAAACCCGCGGGTATCCAGCAGACGCTGGTCCTGACGCAGTTGAAGAGTTTGGGCTGCAAAAACTTTATGGTCGACAAGCAAGACGAGTACGTCAGCCTCAAGCGCAACTGACAGTTCTACGAGTGGAATATCAACGGCAAGCAGAGGAGCAGGGCTTGAAGCACTGTGGGGCTCAACAGCGACGACTTGGCCCGGATATAGGCGGCCCAGTTCCAGCGTGATGGCCAACGCCGGGCTTTCACGAAGGTCATCTATGTTCGCCTTGAATGCCAGTCCCAGGCAGGCGATGCGGACGGAGCTGCGTTTTTTTCCTGTGCAGGCTGTCAGATCGTCGATGAGACTTCTTACCTTGGCGAGCACCCAGGCGGGCTTATGATCATTTACCTCTCGCGCCGTTCGGATCAGGCGTGACTGCTCCGGCGCCTGGCTGACGATGAACCACGGATCGACGGCGATACAGTGCCCACCAACTCCTGGCCCAGGTTGCAATATATCCACGCGAGGATGCCGGTTTGCTAGTCGGATCAGCTCCCAAACGTCCACGTCCAGCCTGTCGCAGATCATGGACAGTTCATTAGCAAACGCAATGTTCACGTCCCGAAAGCTGTTCTCGGTCAGCTTGCACATTTCGGCTGTACGCGCATTTGTGACTACGCATTCACCCTCCACAAATATTTTGTAGAGACTGGCCGCGACTTCAGAGCAGCGCGACGTCATCCCTCCAATCACTCTGTCATTGTGCACTAGCTCGCTCAGCACACGCCCGGGCAACACGCGCTCTGGACAATGAGCAATCCGGATATCCGAGGCTTCACCTACGCTTTGCGGAAAGGTCAGATCAGGACGAGCTTCAGCGAGCCACGCCGCCATCTGCTCGGTGGCGCCCACTGGAGAAGTGGACTCCAGCACCACCAGATCCCCCCGCTTAAGTACTGGGGCGATCGCCTTGCTGGCCGATTCGATGTAGGACAGGTCGGGCTCGTGGTTGGTCTTAAACGGTGTCGGTACTGCGATTAGGAATGCATCCGCGGGTTCTGCCACCGACGTGGCGCGCAAATATCCTTCGTTAACAGCGGCGTGCACAAGCATGTCGAGGTCAGGCTCGACGATATGCACTTCTCCTCGGTTTATCGTCTCAACAGCGTGGGTGTTGACGTCGATGCCAATCACCTTACGCTTGCGGGACGCGAATACAGCTGCCGTGGGCAGGCCGATATAGCCAAGCCCGACTACGGCAATGGTGCCAAAAGTCATTTACTGTCTCTTAATCACGGAATTGAGTGTGTCGATGATCCGCAAGCACGCCTTGCCATCCCCGTACGGGTTATGAGCGTAGGCCATGGACTGATATGTGCGCTCATCGGTGAGCAGGGTACGTAACCCGCCTGTGATCGCTGCTATATCCGTACCCACAAGCTTTACGGTACCGGCTTCGACCGCTTCGGGTCGTTCAGTGGTGTCACGCATGACCAGAACAGGCTTGCCCAGCGAGGGGGCTTCTTCTTGTATGCCACCTGAATCGGTAAGAATCAGATAGGCGCGGTTCATCAGGTAGACGAAAGGCAGGTAGTCCAGCGGATCGATCAAATGGATATTGTCGACGCCTGCGAGTAGCCGATTGACCGGCTCTCTCACGTTCGGATTCAGGTGGACCGGGTAGACAATCTCGATATCCGGAAAATGCGTCGCCGTCTCGGCCAACGCTTGGCAGATTCGCTCGAAGCCACCACCGAAGCTTTCGCGTCGGTGCCCGGTGACCAAAACCAATCGGCTGTCGGGGCGAATAAAGTCGAATTGCCGACCGAGGCTCTGCTGCAATAACACGTCCTTCTGCAGCTTCGTCACCACCTGCAACAGCGCATCGATGACGGTATTGCCTGTTACCTCGATGCCATTCGTGATGCCCTCGCGCAGCAGATTTTCGCGGGAGGTTTCGGTGGGTGCGAAATGCAGCGTGGCGAGCGCGCCTGTTAGCTTGCGGTTGCCCTCTTCCGGCCAGGGCGAATACATGTTGCCAGTTCGCAGCCCAGCCTCGACATGCGCAACAGGTATCTGGTGATAGTAAGCGGCAAGCGTGCTGGCAAAAGTCGTGGCGGTATCGCCATGGACCAGCACCACATCGGGCTTGAAGTCGGAAAAAACATGCTTCATGCCCTTAAGAATCGCGCTAGTGATATCCGACAGGTCCTGGCCGGGCTTCATGATGTTCAGATCGAAATCTGGGATCAGATCGAACAGGTCGAGTACCTGATCAAGCATCTGCCTATGCTGCCCGGTAACACAGACCTTTGCGTCAAAACGCGGGTCGGCATTCAGAGCGAGGGCCAACGGGGCCATTTTGATCGCTTCCGGCCGTGTCCCGAAGACGCAAAGGGTTTTGACTGTCATACCATATCCATAGTTTGAGCCGGAGCGAGGGCCTTATTACGGGATTTCTAGGTGCAACGGTTGTTGCTTGCTCTGATAAATAGCGTCGAGCCTTGCGGCCAGTGCTTGTTTTGCTTTTTCTTCGCCGTGAACGATGCGTATGTGAGATGGCCTTCGGCGCATGCCGGTTACAAATGTCACCAACCCTTCCTGGTCGGCATGTGCGGAATAGCCGCCAATGCTCGAAATGCCAGCCCTTATGTCCAACCGCTCACCTTCGAGATCGATATAACCGCCTTGCGGGCCATAGGACTGAATGGCCCGACCAGGCGTTCCCGCCGCCTGGTAGCCTACGAACAGTACGTTGTGCCTCGAATCGCTCAACATAGCCTTCAGGTAGTTGACGATACGGCCACTTGAGCACATGCCATTGCCAGCAACTACGATAGCCGGACGAGCGGTGCGTGCGAGGTGCTGGACCATGCGCAGGTGGTCACTGTGGCTATCTACCGTTATTAACTGTTCAAAGCCCAGTGGACGGCGGCCGGATTGTACACGCTTGAGGGCCTCCTGATTCCAGAAGGGCTGGAGTTCTCGATAGGCTGCAGTGAAGCGGCTGGCCAATGGCGAGTCGAGGATAATGGGGAGCTCCGGCCAATTGGTTTCTAATTCGGGCCGTGCAGTGCTTTCATCCTCCCGACTGAACCTTCCCCCCTTGCGAGCGGACTTGATTTTCGCGTTGTGGATGATCTCTTCGAGTTCGTATAGCAATTCCTGGGTGCGACCGATACTGAAAGCCGGGATGAGCACCGTGCCGCTGTCTTCAAGGGCTTGCTCGATGACACTCTCGAGTCGCTGCCGCCGGGTGCGACGATTCTCGTGCTGACGATCACCGTAGGTGCTTTCGATAACCAGGATGTCTGCGCAATGAGGCGGTTTCGGAGCTGGCAGCAATGGCGCATGTGGCGCGCCTAGGTCACCAGAAAAGACGACGCGCTTTTTTACCCCTGTTTTGGGATAGGCCAGATCGAACTCAACATAGGCCGAGCCGAGAATGTGGCCCGCCCGCTGCAAGCGAATGCGACATACGAGGTCGTCTGAATCATGCAGCGTGAACCAGGCCTTGTATGGCAAAGCGATGATGCGCTGCTCGATCAGTTTTATATAGCGCTCAACCTGCTTCTGGTCACGGCTGACACCCAGCTTAAACGCATCTTCCAGCACAATTGGCAGCAACTTGGCTGAAGGTTCGCTACAGAGGATGGGGCCTTCGAAACCAGCGGCGAGGAGATAAGGGATACGACCGACGTGATCGATGTGAACGTGCGTTGCGATCAATGCACGCACGGAAGCCAGGGAAAACTCGATATTCAGACTGCCTTGCCCTGCCTGCCCCCCTTTGGAAGTATCGGCGCCTTGAAACAGGCCACAGTCAATCAGATAGCTGTTGGCGGCGTCAGCATGCAGTTCATGGCACGAGCCGGTCACACCGTTGACGGCTCCGTGATGAACGATATTCGGGAATAGCATCGGTTAGTCCTTTAACCTGGAAATGTGATGCGGTCGCAAAAAGGCCGGCATTCTGCCACGCACTTACCGCCACTCCAAGTAAGGGCCTAAAAATAAACAATCGTTGAAGGGCTTTTTAAACGAAGTGTTTGGGCCGGCGCAGGCGGGGGCTTACTTATTCAGCAAAAAGAACGAGCGACGCCTCAATCGTCTTCATTCACTCGATCCCGCAACTCCTTCCCCGGTTTGAAATGCGGGACGAACTTGCCGTCGAGAGGGACGGATTGGCCGGTCTTGGGATTTCGGCCGACGCGTGGGGCGCGGTAATGGAGGGAAAAACTACCGAACCCACGAATTTCGATGCGATCCCCGGTTGCCAGAGCCTGGGCCATTTGCTCAAGCATGGTTTTGATTGCCAGCTCCACATCCTTGGACGAAAGCAGCCCTTGTTGGGTAACGATACGCTCGATCAACTCCGACTTGGTCATGGTTTTCCCTTCGTTTTCAAGCGGCTAGATCATTTGGGTTGCGGTCGTTTGTAGCATGTTGTTCAGAGTTTGAACAGCCTGAACGTTTGGGTCAGGTTTTTGGATTTGGTGCAGGCTCTGGACGTTTAGCTGTGTGCTGGTGAATCGTTGAAACGCGATCCACCCCTACCGTTCCGTCATCGGCGCGTACGGCTACGAGGACGATGGGTTTCATTTGCGTGGCCCAACCAACCGCATAAGCAGGCAACTACCGTAGGGTGGATGACGCTTTTTTCATCCACCATAAGCCGCAGCGGCGGGACCGACGTGCTTGGTGGAAGCGTGATCCACCCTACCGTTCTGGCAGATAGCAGATACAAAAAAGGGTGGACCGAAGTCCACCCTTTTTATAACTGACGAGGCTTTGCCTCATCGCGTACCGCTGCGGTTAAAGCATCAATCCTCGCGATAGCGGCGCAGCTTGAGCTGCTTGCCGCCGACGCGGGTGTCCTTGAGCTTGCCCAGCAGGCGTTCCAGCCCTTCTTCCGGCAGCTCGACCAGGCTGAAGCTGTCACGCACCTGAATGCGACCGATGTCTTCACGAGCCAGGCCGCCTTCGTTGAGGATGGCGCCGAGCAGGTTGCGCGCAGCGATGCCGTCACGGGCACCCAGCGCGGTACGGCAACGGGCGCGGCCTTCAGCCAACGGGATCGGGGCACGACGCTCACGATCGCCGCTGCGCTCGGGACGATCGGAGCGCTCACGCGGACTGCTGGTCGGGACCAGCGGTTGCTCTTTTTCGACTTCCGCCAGGGTCAACGCCTGACCGTTGGTGGCTTTACGCAGCAGTGCGGCAGCCAGGGCGCGGGGGGAGCAACCAATGTCAGCTACCAGCTTGTCGAGCAGTTCGCCATGGCTGGCTTCTGCATCAGCTACCAACGGCGCGAGGCTGTTGGTGAGCTTCTTGATGCGCGCATCCAGCACTTGCTGAGCATTCGGCAGGCGAGCTTCGGCAACCTTCTGGTTGGTAACGCGTTCGATGACCTGCAGCATACGGCGCTCACGCGGCGTAACCAGTAGCAACGCACGGCCTTCACGACCGGCACGACCGGTACGGCCGATACGGTGCACGTAGGACTCCGGATCGTATGGCATGTCTACGTTGAATACGTGGGTGATACGCGAAACGTCGAGGCCGCGGGCAGCGACGTCAGTAGCGACGACGATGTCCAGACGACCATCCTTGAGCGACTCGATGACGCGCTCGCGCTGGTTCTGGGCGATGTCACCGTTCAGTGCAGCGGCTTTGTAGCCCTTGGCTTCCAATGCGGCGGCCAGATCCAGCGTCGCCTGCTTGGTACGCACGAAAGCGATCAGCGCGTCGAAGTCTTCGACTTCCAGCAGGCGCAGCACAGCTGCAATCTTCTGGTCGGCATGGACCATCAGGTGTGCCTGCTCGATACGGGCGACGGTCTGGGTCTTGGTGGCGACTTTGATATGCTGCGGCTCGCGCAGGTGCTTTTCGGCGATTGCGCGAATCGAATGCGGCAGGGTCGCGGAGAACAGTACGCTCTGACGGCTTTCCGGCATGGCCTCGAAGATGACTTCGAGGTCATCCATGAAGCCCAACTTGAGCATTTCGTCAGCTTCGTCGAGAACCAGATACTGAATGGTCGACAGCAGCGCGCTGTTGCGGCTCAGGTGGTCAACCAGACGACCCGGAGTGGCGACGATGATTTGCGCGCCCTGACGGATGGCCTTGAGCTGCGGGCCCATCGGCGCGCCACCGTAAACGGCGACAACGCCAACGCCTGGCATCTGCTTGGAGTAGGTTTCGAACGCGGTGGCGACCTGCAGCGCCAGTTCGCGAGTCGGCGCGAGGATCAGCGCCTGTGGCTCACGCTTGGCCGGGTCGATCTTGGACAGAATGGGCAGCGCGAATGCTGCGGTCTTACCGGTGCCGGTCTGGGCCTGGCCGATCATGTCGTGGCCGCCGAGGATTACCGGGATAGCCTGGCTCTGGATCGCCGAAGGCTCTTCGTAGCCCACTGCGATGACTGCAGCGAGGACGGATGGATGAATACCGAGTGCGGCAAAGCCGCCGATTTCCTGGGTCATGGGTCTTTTCCTGATGCTCCGCAAAGACCCATGTTCCGAGGCTGCGCATGCCATGTAAAACCCGAAGGTCACCCTGGCAGCCTGGTCGGCGGGGTTTGCGAAAACGTAATGAATGATGAATCGTCAAGGACAGCCGCGAGAAGCGGACAGCAGCCGAAGCAGCGCTTCGTGTGTTGCAGTACCTAACGCAGGCTGAGTTTCAGCCGGCGCGTACTATACCGGAATTCTGTGAAGCTGTGCGTGTAATTTGTCTTGCGGGTTAAGTTCGGAGACCGGCGGAGAGCTGTTTTGTGAGGACCCGCTCGTCTGCTTGGCTGGGGGCTGTTCTGGCCCGGTCTAGGGCGATGCTTCTGGCTGCTGGGCTGCCAGGCAGGCACCGTTCGCAGCGGGGCGCACCTCCCCGGGTTTCAGGGTGCATCGCTGTTTCGGGGATGCACCGCTGCCTTTCGTGGGAGTCCCGACCCGTGGCGATGCTTTTGGCTGCTGGGATGCAGAAGATGGTCTGGCACTCAGCTCGCCGGGCGTAGCGCGTCGATGAGTGAGTCCAGCGAATAACCCAGGCGCGGCGCCAGGGTGGCAGCGCGTTCGCGCAAGCCGGCGAAATCAAGGGGCTGTTCCAGATCGGCGGGCACGAACAGCACGACATTGCCCTCTTTCACCGGGCATTCCCAATAGTGGCGATGAAACAGCCCACGCAGCAGCGCTGCTCCGAGCGGTTTGTCTTCGTCGGTCCCCCACTGGTTGATGATCAGCCAGCCGTCCGGATTCAGCTTCTGCTGACAGCGCTCAAGAAAGCGCCACGCCAGATGCGCTGCCGCCGGGCCAACGTCCGTATAGAGGTCGACGAAGATCAAATCGGCGGTTTCGGCCGAATCGAGTAGTTCCACCGCATCGCCAATGCGGATATAGAGCCGCGAGTCGTTCTGCAAGCCCAGGTAACGCATCGCCAGCTCCGGAACGTCCGGACGCAACTCAATAGCCTCGACGTCCTCCAGGGGCAGGAACTGCAGGCACGCCTGGGTCAAAGTGCCGGCGCCCAGGCCGAGAAACAGTGCGGTTTCCGGCACCGCGTGCAGCAGGCCGCCCATCAGCATGGCGCGCGTATAGTCGTACTCCAGCCAGCTGGGGTCCCGGGTAAAGACACAGCTCTGCTCGACCGCCGCGCCGAATTCCAGAAACCGGTACTCCCCCACTTCAAGCACACGGATCAGACCGAACGCGTCTTTCACTTCGGCCAGCAACACTTCCTGCTTGTCCATTGCGCTCACTCCAAACCGATCGGCGCATCTTACCAGCCTGATTGGCAAGGCCAATCAGCGTCGAGGCAGCGCATCAGGTAAAATCGACGCACTTTTTCGCCACGGATACGACTTCGATGAGCCATGCCTGGAGCCCCACCAGCTGGAGAACCAAACCCATCCAGCAGCAGCCCGAATACCCGGACGCCGCGCATCTGCAGCGCGTCGAGGAAACGCTGGCGAGCCTGCCGCCGCTGGTGTTCGCCGGCGAGGCACGGGAACTGCGCCGGCAATTCGCCGAGGTCACCCAGGGTCGTGCGTTCTTGCTGCAGGGCGGCGATTGCGCGGAAAGCTTTGCCGAGTTCTCCGCACCGAAGATCCGCGATACCTTCAAGGTACTGTTGCAGATGGCGGTGGTGATGACCTTTGCTGCGGGCTGCCCGGTGATCAAGGTTGGCCGCATGGCCGGGCAGTTCGCCAAGCCGCGTTCTTCCGGCAACGAGACCATTGACGGTGTCACCCTGCCCGCTTACCGCGGCGATATCGTCAACGGCATCGGCTTCGATGAAAAAAGCCGTGTACCGGACCCGGAGCGCCTGCTGCAGGCCTATCACCAGTCCACGTCCAGCCTGAACCTGCTACGCGCCTTCGCCCAGGGCGGTTTTGCCGACCTGCATCAGGTGCATCAATGGAACCTCGACTTCATCGCCAATTCGCAGATGGCCGAGAAGTACCACCAATTGGGTGCGCGGATCGATCAGGCGCTGAAATTCATGCGTGCCTGTGGCATGGACAACGCGCCACAACTGCGCGAGACCAACTTCTTCACTGCTCACGAGGCACTGCTGCTGAATTATGAGCAGGCTTTCGTGCGCCAGGACAGCCTCAGCGGCGGCTGGTACGACTGCTCCGCGCACATGCTGTGGATCGGCGATCGTACGCGGCAGCTCGACGGCGCCCACGTGGAATTCCTGCGCGGCGTGGGTAACCCGATCGGCGTGAAGGTCGGGCCGAGCATGGACAGCGAAGAGCTGATCCGCCTGATCGACGTCCTCAATCCGGATAACGATCCGGGTCGCTTGAACCTCATCGTGCGGATGGGCGCCGACAAGGTCCAGGAAGGGCTGCCACGCCTGATCCAGACCGTACAGGGCGAAGGCCGTCAGGTGTTGTGGAGCTCCGATCCGATGCACGGCAATACCATGAAAGCGTCCAGCGGCTACAAGACGCGAGATTTCGCACGGGTGCTGGCCGAGGTGCGGCAGTTTTTCGAGGTGCACCGCGCCGAAGGCAGCTATCCGGGCGGTATTCATATCGAAATGACCGGGCAGAACGTCACCGAGTGTATCGGGGGGTCGCGCCCGATCACCGAGGATGGCCTGTCCGATCGCTATCACACACACTGCGATCCGCGGCTCAACGCCGATCAGTCACTGGAAATGGCATTTTTGATCGCCGAGACGCTGAAGCAGGTGCGGCCGAACTGATGGTTACTACGCTGCGCTGTAGCCCGGAAAAAACGCTGGGCTGAAGCGGTACGCCGCCCGGCCCGGCCTACGCGGTTCGATCGATGAGCCAGGGCCAGAACCTCATGTTGCACGACGACGTGATCGCCGGAGCCTTTACCCTCCGTAGGGTGGGCTTCAGCCCACCGGGTATTGTTCCGAAAGATGGGTGAGCTTGAACATATGTGGGCTGAAGCCCACCCTACGGGCTGAATGCGTGGCCCAGGAAAATGATGGGCTGAAGCGGTACGCCGCCCGGCCCAGCGTACGGGCGCCTCGTCCGTTGGCGTTGAGTAGCATGTCGAACAAACGGCTCTGGGCCTGGTCCGGTTATAGAAGCCGAGCGCATTAGGGGCGCGGCTCGATGTTCATCGCCGGTGTCGTAGAGGAATTGCCTGCCATGACCGAATCATCTCAGAGCAAAGGTGCCGCCCTGGCCGCGTGGATCGGGCTAGCGCTCGGCCCCTTGCTGTTGCTTGTCTGTCTGCTCACCGAGCCTCCCGGCGGGCTGTCGAACGAAGCCTGGCTGACGGTGGGCCTGGCCGGCCTGATGGCGATATGGTGGTCCACCGAGGCTATCCCGATCCCGGCAACGTCGTTGCTGCCAATCCTGCTCATCCCGCTACTGGGGATCGACACACTGGCCAAGGCCACTGCGCCCTATGCCAATCCGACAATCTTCCTGTTCTTCGGCGGCTTCGTACTCGGCCTGGCCATGCAGCACTGGAATCTGCATCGGCGGATCGCACTAGCGACACTGCTGGCCGTGGGCAACCAGCCCAGCCGACAGATTGCCGGATTCATGATCGCCACTGCCTTTATCAGCATGTGGGTCAGCAACACCGCGACAAGCATCATGATGCTGCCCATCGGCCTGTCGGTCATCGGCCTGCTGGTGGCCGGCAGCGACGAAAAGGAAGGCGGCCGTTTTGCCATCGCGCTGCTCCTGGGAATCGCCTACGCCGCCAGCGTGGGCGGCATCGCGACGCTGATCGGCACACCGCCCAACGCGCTGTTGGCAGCATTCATGCGCGAGAACTACGACGTGCAGATCGGCTTTGGTCAATGGATGCTGCTGGGGCTACCGCTGAGCATCGGTATGCTGATGTTCATCTGGTGGTGGCTGACGCGCGGTGGCTTCAAGCTGGCCGGCGGCGACAGCCGTGGTCTGCTGGAAAAGGAGATGGCCGAGCTGGGCCCGATGTCTAGAGCGGAGAAACTGGTCGCCATCGTGTTCACCCTGGCCGCAGCCGCGTGGATCCTGCAGCCGTTTCTTGCGGACTATGTAGAGGGTGTCAACGACACCAGCATCGCCATCGCGGCGGCTCTAGTGCTGTTCCTGATCCCGGTAAACCTGCGCGAGCGGGTCTTTCTGATGGACTGGGAGCAGGCGAACAAGGCGCCGTGGGGCGTGTTGCTGCTGTTCGGTGGAGGCCTGTCGCTGGCCGGCGTGATTGGTGCATCGGGTTTGGCCGAATGGATCGCGGGAAGCCTCGGCGCCTTCGAGGCCTTGCCACTGATCTTGATGATCGGGCTCGTCGCGCTGGTGATCATCTTTCTTACGGAGATCACCTCCAACACTGCAACCGCCGCGGCCTTCCTGCCCTTGCTGGGCGCACTGGCGGTTGCACAGGGCATGTCGCCTGAAATGTTGGCGATCCCCGCTGCCGTTGCCGCCAGCTGCGCCTTCATGATGCCCGTGGCGACACCTCCCAACGCCATCGTGTTCGGCACCGGTCAAGTACCGATCCAGGCCATGATCCAGGCGGGATTCGCCTTGAACCTGTTCGGGGTCG
This sequence comes from Stutzerimonas stutzeri, assembly GCF_000590475.1. Classification (NCBI taxonomy): domain Bacteria; kingdom Pseudomonadati; phylum Pseudomonadota; class Gammaproteobacteria; order Pseudomonadales; family Pseudomonadaceae; genus Stutzerimonas; species Stutzerimonas stutzeri. The sequence goes on from NZ_CP007441.1 coordinate 3,021,749, forward strand.
TGCTGGTTACATTGCTCTGCTATTTACTGGTGGGATGGATTTGGGGCGGTTGAAGCGCCGCAGCCGCCAGCACTTGACGCCTGCGTCCGGGGCTGCGAAACGATCAAAAAGCTTCGGCCCGGGGGCGGGCCTCCCACAACAGCTGCGGGCGTGCTAGCCGGCCCAGCAGGAGGCGCTTCTCGCAGCAACAGCAAACTTTCGGGCAACCAAGAGCAAGGTTCACCGATGCGGGCCCCGAAGAAATTCACATCTCAGAAACACGAAACCCCGCACAAGGCGGGGTTCGTCATCGAGTCACCCGGCGTCAGGCCGGGTTATCCGTGCAGGCTGAATCAGGCCTTGATACGGGACTTGTACTCGCCGGTACGGGTATCGATCTCGATCGAGTCACCGATTTCGCAGAAGGCGGAAACCTGCAGCTCGGCACCGTTCTTCAGGCGAGCGGTCTTCATGACTTTGCCGGAGGTGTCGCCACGCACGGACGGCTCGGTGTAGACGATTTCACGAACGATAGTGTTCGGCAGCTCGACCGAAATCACCTTGTCGTTGTAAAAAGTGGCTTCGCAGACGTCGGTCATGCCGTCTTCGATGAAGGTCATCACGCCTTCGAGGTCGTCTTTCTCGATCTCGTACTGGTTGAATTCTTCGTCCATGAAGACGTAAAGCGGGTCAGCGAAGTAGGAATAGGTTACTTCCTTGCGCTCGAGAATTACCGGCTCCAGCTTGTCATCAGCCTTGTACACGGTTTCGGTCGCAGAACCGTTGAGCAGGTTCTTCAGCTTCATCTTGACCACGGCACTGTTGCGACCGGACTTGTTGAACTCGGCTTTCTGGATAATCCAGGGTGCGCCGTTGATAACGGCCACTTGGCCGGCACGGAACTCTTGTGCGGTTTTCATACGAACATCCGAATGGAATTAGAGACAAAAAACAGGCCGCGTATCATAGCCAATCTGTGTAAAAAAACACCAGCTTTCCGGCCAGGTCGCCGTTGGCGACCTGCTTGTGGGTCCATCTGTCTGCGTGCGCCTTCAGCTCCGCCTCGTGTGCCAGCAGGCCGCTCCAAGCGGGGCCACTGCCAACGCCATCGTTCCAGCCCCGCCAGAATTCACGCAATGCAACCGTAGCCTGCGGAGACAGATCGAGGACATAAAGATCCAAAAACGCATTGAGCTTGTCCCAGTGCGCATCTTCCTCCTGGGGATAGATATGCCAGACCAGCGGGCGACCCGCCCATTGCGCGCGAATGAAGGATTCCTCGCCGCGTACGGCGTTGAAATCGCAGCACCAGAGGAGCATGTCGTACTGGTTCTGCGTCATGAACGGTAGCACCGCGACCTGCAGGGAACCCCGGGCATGGCGGTCACCAGCTTGCAGCTTTTCCAGACCCAGCCAGCGCGCAACATCTCGGAGAACCCGACCCTCCGGCACCAGCAACTGCGTTGCACGTGCATCGGCAGCCAACGCATCGAGCCACTGCGCAACGGCCTGGTTTTCGTAAGCGAACAACGAAATCAACCGCGCCCCGGGTTGCACGACCAGCTCGAAGCTCTGCAGAAAGGCTTCACGCAGCGTCGAATCTTTCTGGAACGCCTCCCGCCGCGCCAACAGATCGCCTTCGCGAATCAAGCCACCGGTACCCTGCTCGAAGCCTGGAAAGAAAAAGTACTTGTGCAGGCCATCTGGCTGCATCGACGGCAGCGCATGGCAGCCCACCACCCAGTCTTCAGCGCTGAGATATTCCAAGTTGAGCCAGAGGACACGACGTTCGTTGCGGGCCATCGCCTCTATATAAGCAGCTGGCAGCTGGCAGGCGAAGGCCTCGATCACCACGTCCGCAGGCTCGGCGCCCGGCCAGTCCGGCGCCCAGTGCCGCACGTCGACGCCTTCGTGCCATTGCTGGCTGGCTGTAGCGCTGGTACCCGGACAGAGCCGGGCGAAGGTATCCAGGTCGTCGACCCACAGCCGCACCCGCTGGCCGTGCTCGACGACCAGCTGCCGCGCCAGGCGCCAGGTCACGCCGATGTCGCCGTAGTTGTCTACGACGACGCAGAAGATGTCCCAGCTGGCTCTGACCGACAAACCCATTACTCCTTAGCGAGGAACGCCCGGACCGCGTTTTGATGTGCACTCTGAGGGGCAGAATACAGGCTCAGTGGCCGCACGAGCGCAAACGGCGGGCACTAGCGTTCGCCGGAGCCAATGAGACACCAGGGCGATAATGGCGATGGGGATAGATAGCGTTATGGAGGTGAACCCTACCAGCCACACCCCGGCACACAATGTCACCGCTGCGGCTGCTCCCTTCCAGGCCTGACCGGGTTCACGGCTGATCGTTGCGGGGGGACCGGCAGGGCCCACCATAACAAAGCCCGCCTGGCGGCGAGCGGCGCCATTGTACCGGCTTATTCTCAACTTACAACCATCCATGCAGGCGCTAACGCATCGAGTCGCCAGGCATAACGAACGCACCGGATCAGCGCCTCTACCCACGACGAACAACGCGGCACAGCCGCGGCTCGCCATCGCGAATGAAGCAGCGGGAAAGATCGGCGAAAAACCAGCCTGCAGTTTTCGATGAACATCACCGCACGGCCGGAATGGGAGTCATAGCCCGGTGCTGCTTGAAGCACCTTCACTTCCAGAGCAGCGTCAACCAGACCGTTGCCGCCCGCCTCGCCACCGCCCGTCAGCCCGAAGGAAAATATACGCGCCATGTGTCCTCTATCGACTCGAACCCCTATGCAAAACCAACGGTCTGTTTGAGGATAGGGAACGCATCAGCGTTGCCGTTTGCTCTCGAAACGGCACCAGGACCGAACGAACCAGCGCAGTTGTCGCGCAGCGGAGACTGGCGGCGCTATCGAAAGAGGTAAGCATGAGCAAAGCTCCCATTGCCATCGTCGGCACCGGCATTGCAGGGCTTTCCGCCGCACAAGCCCTGCATGCGGCCGGACAACCCGTACAGCTGTTTGATAAGAGCCGCGGCCTGGGCGGACGCATGGCCAGCAAGCGTAGCGACGCCGGCCATCTGGACCTCGGTACTCAGTATTTCACCGCACGCGACCGGCGCTTCACCGAGGCCGTACGCCAGTGGCAGACCCAGGGCTGGGTCGCCGAATGGTCCCCCAACCTATACCAGTCCCGCAGCGGGCAGTTGTCGCTTTCGACGGATGAACAATTGCGCTGGGTAGGCGTCCCTCGCATGAGCGCGATTGCCGCCGGGCTGCTTGGCGATCTGCCGGTCAAGCTTAACTGCCGTATAACAGAAGCCTTTCGAGGCGAGGAATATTGGAAGCTCGTCGACGCCGAAGGAAACAACCATGGTCCGTTCAGTCAGGTGATCGTCGCCATTCCGGCGCCCCAGGCCAGCACGCTATTGGCTTCGGCACCGAAGCTGGCTGCCGTCGCCGCCAGTGTTGCAATGGAACCCACCTGGTCCGTCGCCCTGGGCTTCGCAAAGCCGCTCGAAACCAGCCTCGAGGCTTGTTTCGTTCAGGACGACTCGCTCGACTGGCTGGCCCGCCATCACAGCAGACCCGGACGTGACGACCCGCTCGACCTGTGGGTATTGCACGCCAGTAGTGCCTGGAGCCGGCAACACCTCGACATGGCCAGGGAATCGGTGATTGAACATCTACACGGCGCGTTTGCCGAACTGATCGACTGCGTGGTACCCGCTCCGGAATTCACCCTTGCCCATCGCTGGCTCTACGCACGCCCGAGCCAGTCTCATGAATGGGGCGCGCTGGCCGACGCCCACCTTGGGCTGTATGCCTGCGGCGACTGGTGTCTCTCGGGGCGCGTCGAAGGGGCCTGGCTCAGCGGCCAGGAAGCCGCGCGGCGGCTGCTCGAGCAGCTATAGCAGACAGATGTTCCGACCCAGGCCGTCGACCAAAGAGCGACGGCCCGGGGACAATCACTACGTCGCAATAATACCAACCTGTTCAAGGACCATATCGAGCCGAGCCTAGCCCAACGCGGTATCGAGAAACATCATGACCGCGAAACCCCCCATCAGACCGACCGTTGCCGGGGTCTGATGGCCGTTGCGGTGGGTTTCAGGAATCACCTCGTGCGAAACCACGAAGATCATCGCACCGGCAGCCAGTCCGAGACTGATCGGGTAAGCGACGGCCAGACCACTGGATATTCCCAGCCCCACCAACGAGCCGAACGGCTCCATCAAGCCAGATGCTGCAGCGACCAATATCGAGCGTCCGGCGGAGAGACCCGTGGTTCGCAAGGCCAGCGCAATGGCCAGACCCTCGGGAATATCTTGTATGGCAATCGCGGTGGTGAGCGGCAAACCGACGTTCAAGTCGCCGTTGGCAAAACTCACTCCGATTGCCATGCCTTCCGGAATGTTGTGCAGAATGATGGCAAACACGAATAACCACACTCGGCTTATGCGCTGGTGATTGGGCCCGAAGGCACCCGCACTTTCATGCTCGTGTGGCGTGAAATAATCCAGCCCTAGCATGAGCAGCACGCCAATGCCGAGCCCCACCACCACGGTTAACGCGGCGGCGGGCCCGCTGCCGAACAGCTCCCTGGCGGCGGCCAGGCCCGGGAGAATCAGCGAGAACGAACTGGCGGCGAGCATCATGCCGGCAGCGAAGCCCAGCATGCTGTCCTGGGTACGCGTAGATATATTGCTCAGCACAATTGCCATCAGCGCACCTAGCGCCGTAGCAACGAAGCCCGCCGTACCACCGAGCAATGCGTAGCGGACGTTACTCTCGTTGCCGTTCTGGAAGGCGTTATAGCCACTTGCAATCGACAACAACAGTACGACTAGAAGTGTGCCTACCAAGCCGAATGTAACAACGGGCTTTGCCTGTGCATGCGCGATCCATGTCGAGCGTAGCGTCGCTGCCGCGCTTTGAGTGCTTGCCATGATGAAGGCCCCGATAATGATGTCTTTGTCGCCTGCTGCAATCAATGGAGAGCACGGGCGGCCAAACTGCGAGCGGCCCGCGGACACCACTATGCGCAAGGCACGACGAGCGTCTTATGGATAGGACCGTAACCGACTCGCCGAGTTTGGATGCGGGGCGTCGGCCGATGCATCGCTTCGAGTCCAATGGGATGCCGGCCCTGGACGGAGCGGCAGTGATGCTGCAGATGGGGCTGGCTCAGGGCGCATGGAACGGCAGCGAACAGGAATTTCAGGCACAAAAAAAGCGACTCAAGGTCGCTTTTTTTGTGCCTGCGATCGGCCTAAGCCTCTCGCCTGCAAATTTGGAGCGGGAAACGAGACTCGAACTCGCGACCCCGACCTTGGCAAGGTCGTGCTCTACCAACTGAGCTATTCCCGCGCTATCTACAACAAAAATGGCGTCCCCTAGGGGACTCGAACCCCTGTTACCGCCGTGAAAGGGCGGTGTCCTAGGCCACTAGACGAAGGGGACGCAGCCCGGAAACTACAGCTTTCATTCCGGCTTCCAGCGTCTGCGATGTGCTTCACGCTGCAAGTGGCGCGCATTCTATGGAGCCCAAGTAGGGCCGTCAAGCGCCATTTGAAAAAAATTTCAGAGTTGAATCCGCAAACCGCATTGAGCTATCAGGTTGACATCTAACGCTCTACACTCGCCATAAAACCGCCGGAGAGAGGTGCGTCTCGTGTCCCCAGTTCTGATTGCAGGGTTGGTCATCGCTGGCCTGTTCGTACTAACAGCAATTGGCGTTATCAACCAGATCGTTGAGAAAAACAATCTGGAAAAGGCTCGCCTGCGAGCCGAGCTCACTGATCGTATGCGCCGCTGTGCCAATCTCTCCGAGAGTTTTCCTGGCCAGATGATGACACCCGCGCTCAAGTTGCTGCTGACGCGCCTGGAACTACATCTGGGCGAACGGCTGTTGCCCCTGGACAAGAAGAACGCGGCCGTCAGCGCTCGTGTCGACTCGCTGCGCGGAGCCGTTGCCCAGGGCGAGGAAATTCCGTTACAGAACGCGCCGGTAAAGGTGGTCACCGAGGCCCAAGCCAAGGAAATACGTTTACTGCTGGAAGACCTGCATGCTCAGATCATCTGGGCCAACAAGCAGAATCAGCTGGATACGGCAGCTGCCAAACGCTGGATGCAGCAGATCCAACGGATGATGGTGATGCTGCACATCGAGTATTTCTCCAATCTCGGACAGCAAGCCCTGCAGCAAGGCAGTGCGCACAAGGCGCGTCTGGCCTTCGAACGGGGTATTCAGCACGTGCGCAAGCAACCTAACCCGGTTGATTATCAGGCCCAGTTGGCGCAGCTCGAAGCGAGCTACGCCCACGCCAATAAGCTGGAGCAGACCCAGCAGCAACCGAAGCTTGACGACCCCAGCGAGCTGACCGATGGTTTGAAAAATCTCGAAAGCGAAGATGACTGGAAAAAGAACAATATTTACTAGGCGTGTGCCGGGACGTAGCCAGGCAGTGGCCTAAGCAGCAAGACGCACCAGCGATCTTGCATACAACCACGCAATGCTGATCCTCGCACCCGGCCCGCTGCCCCTGTCGTGGAGAATCTCAATGTCATTGACCGTATTCGGTGCCCCCCTGTCGCCATTCGTTCGCAAAGTCCGCCTTTGCCTGCTGGAGAAAGGTTTGGACTATCAGCTCGAAGTCGTCATGCCGTTTACCCCACCCGAGTGGTATCTGCAACTCAACCCACTTGGCCGCATTCCGGCCATGAAGGACGGAGAGTTGTGCTTGGCCGACTCCAGCGTGATCTGCCAATACCTTGAAGAGACCTACGAACAGACCACGCGACTGTACGGAAACACCTCAGTGGCACGTGCAAGGATTCGCTGGCTGGAGAAATACGCCGATTACGAGCTCGCGCCTCTGACTACCTTCGGCGTTTTCCGCAACCGCGTGCTGAAACCGAGCGCCGGCCATCCGTGCAATGAAGAAGGCGTGCAAACCGCGCTGAACCAAAAACTGCCACCGCACTTCGACTATCTCGAACAGCAGCTGGGCGAGCGACCTTATTTTGTTGGCGATCAACTCTCGATGGCGGACATCGCCTTCACCTGCCAGTTGATCAACATGGAGTATGGCGGCGAGCTCATCGACGCCGATCGCTGGCCGAAGCTGGCAGGACATTTTGCACGGGTGAAAGCAATCGCCTCGGTGCAAAGCCTGCTTCCCAGCGAACAGCGAATGACTGCCAAGCTCATTGAAATGGGCAAGAAGGCGATGCAGCCCGACTGACTTCGCTGGGCCTGCGTTAGCGGAAAGCAAGAGCTTCACCCGGGCTGCCTCTTCCAAAGACAGCGGACGCGCACTGGATCTGAGGTGCGCCGCCCTGCGGCGAATAGCTTTATGCAGGGACCGAACCTGATCAAGGGCACCCTGCGCGGCTGCATGCCAGACACCAGCGAGCCCTAGCCCATTTAAAGCAGGCGAATGCCCACCCACTGCCGAGCAAATTGATAGGCGCAGCGGCCGTTGCGGTTGCCCCGCGCGGTAGCCCAGCGAATCGCGTCCTTCTCTAACGCATCATCCCAATGCCAACTCAGCCCGGCCTGCTCGGCCAAAGAGCCAATCCAGTGCCGCACCACGTTCAGATAGTGCTCCTGACTGAACGGATAGAACGACAGCCAAAGGCCGAAGCGATCCGACAGGGCAATCTTGTCTTCCACCGCTTCGTTGGGATGCAGTTCGCCGTCGATCATCTGCCAGTTCTCGTTATCACTCTGACGCTCAGGCACCAGATGCCGGCGATTCGATGTGGCGTACAGCAGAACGTTTTCCGGGGCACGCTCTAGAGAGCCGTCCAGCACGCTTTTCAGAACGCGGTAGTCGCCCTCTCCCGCCTCGAATGAAAGATCATCACAAAACACCACGAAATGCTGCGACTGGCCGGCAAGCTGATCGACGACTTTTGGCAGATCTGCCAGATGGTCGCGCTCGATTTCGATCAGGCGCAGGCCTGCAGGCGCATGCTCAGCCAGTAGCGCGCGGATCAGCGAAGACTTACCTGTCCCGCGCGCGCCCCAGAGCAAGACGTGGTTCGCCGGCAAGCCGGAAACGAACTGGCGGGTATTGTTCGACAACAGCTCGCGCTGCCGATCGATACCGATCAGATCCGCCAGGTTCAGGTCGAGCGACACGTTCAGCGGCTGCAAATAGCCGCCCTGCCCCTCGCGGTGCCAGCGCGCCGCCAAACTACGGCTCCAATCCATTGGACCACGTGGCGCCGGAAGCAAAGGTTCAAGACGCGCCATCAGTGCATCGGCGCGTTGCAGAAAGGCTTTCAACTCGGCATCCATTAAACGACTCCATGATGAGCATGCACACGCCCTTTCAGGCACTGCTGCGATGGGTTACAAATGAGCTTCGATGTGCGCTGCTAGCGCCTCCGGATGAGTGCGCGAAGAGAAACGCTCAACCGAACGCCCGTCGTCAGCGATCAGAAACTTGGTGAAGTTCCACTTGATCGCCTTGCTACCAAGCAAGCCCGGGGCGCGCTTCTTCAGTTGCACGAACAACGGGTGGGCGTCCCCACCGTTGACCTGGATCTTGGCAAACAGGGGGAAACTGACGCCGAAATTGCGCTCGCAGAAGGTCGCGATCTGCCCCTCCTCGCCCGGTTCCTGATGGCCGAACTGGTCACAGGGAAACCCAAGCACCACCAGCCCCTGCTGCTGATAGCGCCTCCAGAGTGCCTCCAGCCCTTTGTACTGGGGCGTGAATCCACACTCGCTGGCCGTATTGACCACCAGCAGAACCTTTGCATCGAAGTCGGCAAGAGTCTTCTGCTGGCCGTCAATGGTGACGCAGGGGATGTCAAACAGAGGATCGCGCATGGCGGTATCCTGTTGACGCGTTGCGAAGTGCCTTCAGGCGTCGCGCGGCTTGTGATTGAGGGATGCTGAATTGATGCAGTAGCGCAGACCGGTCGGCGCTGGGCCGTCCGGGAATACATGGCCCAGATGGGCATCACAGCGAGCGCATTTAACTTCGATACGATGCATGCCGTGAGTGAAGTCGTCGACGCTGGTGATGGCTGTGTCGCTGACGGGCTGGAAATAACTCGGCCAGCCACAGCCGGAATCGAACTTGGCGTCCGAGTCGAACAACGGCGTATCGCAACAGGCGCAGTGATAAATACCGGGCACCTTGGTGTCGTTGTACTTGCCAGTGAAAGGGCGCTCGGTCGCGCCCAGCCGGCAGACCTGAAACTGCTCGTCGGAGAGCTCTTCACGCCAGGTTTCGAGCGGTTTTTCTAGCTTGTCCATCGGTACACCTCGTGATGTTAAAAAAGGCGGATCTGTACCTTTTCCGGTGGTCGGGCCGCACGTATGATGCGTTGCTCTTAGACGCCTAGTCTGGCAGCGGGCTTTCAAGCTGCCAAGGCGCCCGGGTTCATGCCAAACGCCGCCAGCCTTCGACAAGCCAGGCGCGTCTTCACTTCGGGACATTCAGGATCATGCAGGTCAGCAAATCGAACAAGCTCGCCAATGTCTGCTACGACATCCGTGGGCCAGTGCTCAAGCACGCCAAACGCCTGGAAGAGGAAGGCCATCGCATCCTCAAGCTGAACATCGGCAACCCGGCGCCGTTCGGTTTCGAAGCGCCGGAGGAAATCCTTCAGGACGTGATCCGCAACCTGCCTACGGCACAAGGTTACAGCGATTCCAAAGGTTTGTTCAGCGCGCGCAAAGCCATCATGCAGTACTACCAGCAGAAGCAGGTAGAAGGCGTGACCATCGAGGACATCTACCTCGGCAACGGCGTGTCCGAGCTGATCGTGATGTCCATGCAGGCGCTGCTCAACAACGGCGACGAGGTCTTGATTCCAGCACCGGATTATCCACTCTGGACCGCCGCGGTGAGCCTGGCCGGCGGCAAGCCGGTGCACTACCTGTGTGATGAGCAGGCCAACTGGTGGCCGGATCTGGCGGACATCAAGGCCAAGATCACGCCCAACACCAAGGCGCTGGTACTGATCAATCCGAACAACCCGACCGGCGCCGTCTATCCGCGAGAAGTACTGGAAGGCATGGTCGAACTGGCCCGTCAGCACAAGCTGGTGCTGTTCTCCGACGAGATCTACGACAAGATTCTCTACGACGATGCAGTGCACGTGTGCACGGCATCTCTCGCCCCTGACGTGCTCTGCCTGACGTTCAACGGCCTGTCCAAGTCCTACCGGGTCGCCGGCTTCCGCTCCGGCTGGGTGATGATCTCTGGCCCCAAGCACAAGGCGCAGAGCTATATCGAAGGGATCGACATACTTGCCAACATGCGCCTGTGCGCCAACGTGCCGTCGCAGCATGCCATCCAGACGGCCCTCGGCGGCTATCAGAGCATCAACGACCTGGTGCTTCCGCCGGGCCGACTGCTCGAGCAACGCAACCGCACCTGGGAATTGCTTAACGACATTCCCGGCGTCAGCTGTGTGAAACCGATGGGCGCCCTCTACGCGTTCCCACGAATCGATCCGAAGATCTGCCCGATCCACAACGACGAGAAGTTCGTGCTCGACCTGTTGTTGTCCGAAAAGCTGCTGATTGTCCAGGGTACCGCCTTCAATTGGCCATGGCCGGACCACTTCCGCGTGGTCACCCTGCCCCGGGTGGATGATCTCGAGCAGGCGATCGGCCGCATCGGCAGCTTTCTCAAGACCTACAGTCAGTAGTTAGATGGATTTGCAGATCGATGACTTCTACCGGGACGCCGCGGCAAGCCTGCTGATGCTCTATCAGGCGTTTCCACGGAAGATCACCCTGTATGTAGAAGACCTCATCGGCCATGAAGAGCCGGACGAGTTCGGCCTGCCCAGCAAGCGACACCAGAGTTGTCTCGGCGCGCTGCTGTGGCTGGCCGAAGAAGGCTATCTGCGCTTCGAAAGCACCATTCAATTTCTCGCCGTCGATCAGGCTGTGCTGACCGAGAAGGCATTCCTGCGCCTGACCCGTACGCTCGACGAAATCCCGAACGGCGTCGAATCCCTACCGCCCAGCGTACGCCGGGTGCACTCGAGCCTGGCTAACCAGCTTCGCCAGGCGTTACAGGAAGGTCATGGCGAACGGCTCGCGCGGCTGACTCGACAGCTGTTCGCCAGCACCCTATCCAGCCAGTCCTGAGCCCATCGGCGATACAGGCGACATAGCTTGAAATAGTCGCCCGGTTGAATCGCGCCGGCCCGCCCCTTATATAGCCTATCGTTCTTTATTGTTCCCCTTGGAGTCTGCCGCAACATGATGCGCATTTTCTTGTTCCTGGCCACTAACCTGGCTGTATTGGTTGTTGCCAGCATCACCCTGAAGCTACTCGGAGTGGATCGTTACACGGGTCAGAACTACGGCAGCCTGCTGGTGTTCTGTGCCGTCTTCGGGTTCGCAGGCGCACTGGTTTCGCTGTTCATCTCCAAGTGGATGGCGAAAATGAGTACACGCACAGAAATTATCAGCCAACCCCGCACGCGCCATGAGCAATGGCTGCTGCAAACGGTCGAGCAGCTTTCCCGCGACGCCGGCATCAAGATGCCGGAAGTGGGTATCTTCCCCGCCTACGAAGCCAACGCGTTCGCCACCGGCTGGAACAAAAACGATGCGCTCGTCGCCGTCAGCCAAGGCTTGCTCGAGCGTTTTTCGCCGGATGAGGTCAAGGCCGTACTGGCTCATGAGATCGGTCATGTGTCCAACGGCGACATGGTGACCCTGGCGCTGATCCAGGGCGTGGTGAACACCTTCGTCATGTTCTTTGCCCGGATCTTCGGCAGCTTCGTCGATCGCGCGATCCTGAAAAACGAAGACGGCCATGGTATCGGCTACTTCGTCGCGACCATCTTTGCGGAACTGGTGCTAGGCATTCTCGCCAGCATCATCGTCATGTGGTTCTCGCGCAAACGTGAGTTCCGCGCCGACGAAGCGGGCGCCCAACTGGCCGGCACCAGCGCGATGATCGGTGCCCTGCAGCGGTTGCGCACGGAACAGGGCGTGCCGGTGGATATGCCGGACAGTCTCAAGGCCTTCAGCATCAACGGATCCCTGCGTAACGGCCTGGCGGGCCTGCTGATGACGCACCCATCGCTGGAAGACCGCATCGAGGCCCTGCGCCAACGCGGTTAAGCGCGATCAAACACGAGGGCGGTGTCGGCCGCCCTCAGCCCTGACATGCAAAAGCGACGCCCCGAACCTCGACGCTCATCAGCCCAGATCGCGCCTAGGCGCAAGCTGAGACGGGAACGTTGACCCGAAGTTCTCGACACCCCAAAAGCCTCTCTTCGAGGCGCTCTAGAACACACTTCGCCAGCGTAGCGGGGGCCGCTCTACCAGCGGCCATCGAGTCGATAGCAGCTTTCATCCAGACGCGTCAGACCACGCTGGAGAAACTTCCAGTTGCCGTCGTCGTCCAGCACGTTTGCCCGCTCCAGTATTTCGAGATGCCAACTCGAGCCCAAGGACTGCCGAATTTCGGTGTCACTCACCGCAAATGGCGGACCGGCCATTTGCTCCTGCTCGTAATCCAGAGTGATCAGCAAGCCCTTGCAGTTCGGTGCAAGAATGTTCATCAGATGTGCGACGTAGCGCTGACGCATATCTGGGGGCAAGGCAATCAGCGCAGCACGATCGTAGAGCCCTTGACAGTCAGCCACGTCGCGGTGGGTCAGAGCGAAGAAATCGCCACAGAAGATTTCCAGCGCACCGGCTCGATAGACCTTGAACTCACCCTGGGCACTTACCTCGGCTGCCAAATGCCGCCCGGCGAAAAAATCTTCGACCGCGCGCTCGCTCAGCTCGATGCCAAGCACCGCAAAACCCTGTTCTGACAACCAGGCCATGTCGAGGCTCTTGCCACACAGCGGCACCAGTACACGTGCGCCTTTGGCCAGCTGTAAATCCGGCCAATAGCGACGAAGATAAGGATTGACATCGTTCAGGTGAAAACCGATCTCATTGCGTGCCCAGCGTCGTTTCCAGAACCCTTCATCCATATCCAGACCCTCATGAGCGATGACGGCCAGAGCTTATCAGAGCTACCGGTAGCGATCGCCTCTAGGCGGTTCAGCCTGCATGCAAGACCGTTTCCGGGTCCATGCCGGCATCACGCATCTGCGCCAATTTGTAGCGCAGGGTACGTGCGCTGATCCCTAGCCGATCGGCAGTCTGCTTTCGGCGGCCGCGCTCTGCTCGCAAAGTTTCGAGAATCACTTCGAACTCACGACGGCGCAGGTCGTCACCCAATGCTCCAGCGGCCTCGGCAGGCGCTGGAGATACGGGCGTTGACCGCACCGGTGCGGGGTCAGCCGCAGCGCTTCGCGCCAACGAGGCGAAGCCAGCCGTGGAGCTCAGACAGAGATCGTCCGGCCGGATCAAGCCGCCTTGCTGCAGAATCAAGGCGCGCTGGATCGCGTTATCCAGTTCACGAACATTGCCCGGCCAGGCGTGACCGAGCAAACAATCACGGGCCCCGGCCGTGAGCGTGGCGCTAGGCTGGCGCATCTTCAATGCATGATTGGCCAGCAGTCGTTCGGCCAGAGGCACGATGTCCGCAGGTCGATCGCGCAACGCCGGCCAGGCGAGCGGAAACACGGAGAGGCGATAGAAGAGGTCCTCTCGGAACCGCCCGCTTCGAACCTCCTCGGCCAGATCACGGTTGGTAGTGGCAACGATGCGAATATCCAGCGGGATGGGTTTACGACCGCCGACACGCTCGACCTCGCGCTCCTGCAGCACACGCAGCAACTTGGCCTGGAGGCCCAGCGGCATCTCGGAAATCTCGTCAAGCAACAGCGTGCCGCCTTCGGCCTGCTCGAACTTGCCCGGCTGCGTTGCGATGGCGCCGGTGAAAGCACCCTTCTCGTGGCCGAACAGGGTCGCCTCGAGCATGTTGTCCGGTATAGCCGCGCAGTTGATCGCAATGAACGGCTTTTCGGCGCGCGCTGATTGCTGGTGAATATAGCGGGCCAGCACCTCTTTGCCGGTGCCGGACTCGCCGGAGACCAATACGGTCGAATCGCTGCGCGCGACTCGAGCCGCCAGTGCCAACAGTTGTTGACTTGCCGGTTCGACGGCAACCGGACCTTCCTCGCTGGCTGCACCAAGCTGGCCGCAGGCATGCCGAGCAACCAGCCCGAGCAAGACGTTCGGCTCGAATGGCTTGACCAGATAGTCTACCGCTCCCTGACGCATCGCCTCGACCGCTCGTTCAACGGCACCGAATGCCGTCATCAGCAGGACCGGTACCTGCGGGTATCGCTGGCGGATCAGCACTTGCAAGGCATGACCGTCCATGCCCGGCATATTCACGTCACTGACCACCAGACCGAAGTCCTCCCGCCCCAGCGCCAGCAATGCGGCCTCGGCGCTATCGACCGCACGATAGGAATAACCGCCAAGGTCGAGCGTATCGCCTAGCGCCTCGCGTAATGCACGGTCGTCTTCGACGAGCAGAATTTTCGCAGCCATGGGCCTCACTCCGAAATTGCCGGCAAGGACGCCGGAAGCAGCGGCAATTGAAGGGTGGCGCAAGTCCCTCGGCCCGGCCGAGAACGCAACTCGAGCGCACCGGAGTGCGCGCGCGCCACCGATTTGACAACGGCCAGGCCCAGGCCGGTCCCGGTCGCCCTGGTGGTGAAAAAGGGCTCTCCGAGTCGAGCCAGGGTTGCCGCATCCATCCCAGCGCCGTTGTCGCTGATGCTGATACGCAACATTGAATCTCGTGTGTAGACATGCACTTTCAGCCTTGGGTCGCTGCTGGCAGCCTGAAGCGCATTCTCGATCAGGTTGAGCAGTGCACCCACCAGCGTGTCGCGGTTACACAGCAGCCCACCGGCTGGAACATCGCATTGCCAACGAACGGCGACACCCTCCACTTTCGTCTCGGCCGCAGCACGCAACCCAGCCAGCAGTTCGGCCGGGGCCAGCCGATCCTCCAATGGCAAGTCGCCGCGAGCAAACACCAGCATGTCGCGGACCTGGTGCTCCAGTTCATTCAGGCGGTCCTTCAGGCGCCCGGCGAAGCGCTTCTGCTGCTCGGCGGCCAGGCCGCCCTGCTCCAGGTGGCTGGCATAAAGCAATGCTGTGGATAGCGGCGTGCGGATCTGATGAGCCAACGAAGCCACCATCCGTCCCAGCGCGGACAAACGCTCGTGGCGGGCCAGTTGCCCCTGCAGCAGCCGCGTCTCGGTCAGATCGGTCAGTAACACCAGCTGTCCTGGCTCACCATTCAACGAACGCGTAGCGATGGAAACGCGACGTCCATCTTTCAGCGAGATCTCATGGCCATCATCCTTGCGCGGCGCAAAGCTACGAGCGATCACCTCGCGCCAGAGCGCTCCTTCGAGCGGCCCGCCAAGCAGCTCCAACGCAACCGGATTGGCTTCGCGGACTACACCCTGCCCGTCGATGACGATTACGCCGCCTGGCAACAGGTCCAGCAGACTCTGCAGACGATTGGCCAGGCGCTCCTTCTCGTCGAACTCGCGTCGGCGCTGTGCGCTGGTTTCGGCCAGCTGGTCCTTCAATTCAGCTACACGCGTCTGCAGAAACTGCTGGGACGCACCCAGCCGACCTGACATGCGGGTAAACAGCTCGAGCGACTGGGCAAGCTCACTGCTTGCCGAGATCTTGGTCAGGCGCTGATTTATCGCTGATGAAGAGGACGCTGAAGGCACTGGCACTCGTATCCGTCAAAAGATGGTCGGTGAAGTGACGACAGCAAGGATCATGCCTAGGATCTTGTTCCCGCCACGTCGCGGCGAGCAGCAAAACGGGAACAAACCCTAGTGATAGAGGAAAAGGACCGGAGGGGATATCCACGCCGACTAGATCAGCGGCATAGAGGAGCGTTCATTCGTCCAGGTCATCGTCGCGACGATTCATGCCGTACTTGCGCATTTTTTCGACTAGAGTCGTTCGTCGAATACGCAGGCGTTCGGCAGCCCGTGCAACTACTCCGCCCGCATCCTCGAGCGCCTGCTGGATGAGCCCCTGCTCCAGATTACCCAAATAATCCTTCAGATCGAGGCCTTCCACCGGAAGCATGGCGTGCGCGTCGGCAGCGACAATTGGCGCATTGATCGCAGCACGCTCCTCCATTTCGTCATGCACGCTGATGGCATACTGCTCATCATCATCATCGACGTGGCGGAATTTCTTCGGCAGTTCCATCACACCGATCACACCGTATGGATGCATGATCGCCATGCGCTCGACGAGATTGGCGAGCTCTCGCACGTTGCCCGGCCAATCGTGACGGCAGAGCGACATGATTGCCGCCGAGTTGAAGCGAATGGAGCCACGTTTCTCGTGCTCCATACGCGAGATCAGCTCGTTCATTAACAGCGGAATGTCCTCGATGCGTTCGCGCAGCGGAGCCATTTCGATGGGAAAAACATTGAGGCGGTAATACAGATCCTCGCGGAAACTGCCGTCCACAATCATCTTTTCCAGATCCTTGTGGGTCGCCGCAATTATTCGGACATCGGCATTTTGCGTACGGTTGCTGCCCACGCGCTCGAAGGTGCGCTCTTGCAGGACCCGCAGCAACTTGACCTGCATAGGCAACGGCATGTCACCGATTTCGTCGAGAAACAGCGTCCCGCCCTCGGCCAGTTCAAAACGACCGGCACGGGAAGAGATCGCTCCGGTGAACGCGCCCTTTTCATGGCCAAACAGTTCGCTTTCCAGCAGCTCGGCCGGAATCGCCCCGCAGTTGACCGGAACGAAAGGTCCACTGCGGCGCTTGGAATGGTAATGCAGGTTACGCGCAACGACCTCTTTGCCGGTTCCGGACTCACCGAGGATCAGCACGCTCGCTTCAGTATCGGCAACCTGCTGCATCATTTGCCGAACATGCTGTACTGCACGGCTGGTGCCAACCAGGCTGCGGAACAGGTTGGGCTCGCGTTGCCGTCCCCGCGACTTGGCCTGGTCATACATTTCCCGATAGACCTGAGCCCGGTGAAGCGAATCGAGCAGCTTGTTATAGCTCGGCGGCATCTCGAGGCTGGTCAGTACGCGCCGGCGGATTTCGTCCGGCCAGTCCGTCGGTACAGGCTCGCCAATCAACATCAACGGCAGGTTTTCGTCCCACTTGCTGAGCTGCTTGAGTAACTCCACCGCACCGCCCTTGGCTGAAACGTCACCGAGCATCACACCGAGAATGCTACGACTCGACTCCAACGCATCGACCATGCTCTGCCATTCGCTACTGGCGCAGGCCAGATGATCCTCACTCAGAAAATTGAAAATGACCGCCAAATCCCGGCGGCGATCCTGATCGTCATCTATCAACAAAATTTTGGTTTCACGCCACATCTTGTTTATAGCTCTAGAGGCTGAAAGGAGGGGCCGCGCTCGTCTCGATAGAAACACTTACGCCATCGGCAGATAGCCAGTAGTTAATTAAAAAAAACGCCTCGAGTCAAATTTATGACGTGATTCAACGACAAAAGACTAAAAAACGACTGGCTGCCGACTGATCTAGGGCGGCGTTGGGCGGGGAATGCAGCGACTGCAGACATACAGACTATCGGCACCTTGTCAGCCTAGCCCATAGAACCAAGCAAGTATGCGTTGCGGCGGGCACAGCGCCGAGACGGCCCTTCGGATAGGATTCGGGCATATGCTGTCACGCTGACCGCGAGCTATCGAGCTCAGGGTCCCGATAAACAGATATCGCCTCGATATCAGCCAAAAAGCTTATAAACGTTGGCATTGCGCTGGGATTGATTGAGCTGAAGCAACTCGTCCGCGAAGCGCTGTTGCTCGGCCTGACAGGTCGTGACCAGCTCATGATAGAGATTCACCAGTTCCTGCAGGCGTTGCCGGAGTGCCGGCTCGTCCTCACGAGGCTCAACCATTACGGCCTCTACGACCTGGCGACATTGCAGATCCAGGACACTAATCGCCGTCCAGTCCTGCTGCGCCATCGCATCGCGTAGCGCGCTGCCGGTTTCCTCAAGACGTTTGACTGCTGCACTCATGGATCCGCTCCGGATGAACTGGTTACAAGGCCGAACCTAAGCGGCCACACGGCACTGCTGGCGGTGTCTGAACCTTTATCGGCAACCTTCAAATCGTCTTTAACGCTCTCACGGAAAAAATCGGGCTTTGCCGCGTCAGTGCAAACTGCGCAGGCCGGTAGGAACGCTTGGAGGCGCGACCGGCTCCCAGGGACCGTCGGGCCGGCCAGCACAATACCAGTCGCCGTCCCAGCGGTAGTAGAGACGCTCGCGGTAGAACATATCCTGCCCTTCAACGACATAGACGCCCAAGCGATTGTCCCAGTGCGCAGCGGCATGCGGCGGCGGTGCGTAACGTGGATGGCTTTTTTGTGTAGGAGGTGGGCGCGGAGCCGGGGGCGTACGCACCGGCGGAGGGCTCACAACCGGTTCGCTAGGATCTGACACTGGCGGGGTTGGTCCGCGTGTCGGTTCAGATGTCTCATAGGGATTGCCCGCACAGGCTCCCAGCAGCAATGCCAGCATCACTACGCCGCCAACCCGAGGCAGGCGATATACCGCTGTCGAAACTAAATCCGTCATGTCACTGGCCTCCTGAGGCTTTGCGATCAAGGCGCTTCAGGTTGATCGATGGTCAGCTTGACCGAGCCGCCGGTGCTCGGCGCCAGCGGCTCGCTGCTGCCCTGCCACTCACCGTGTGTGGCATTTCCATCTCTGGAGATACGGGCAAACAATTTGACCTGCTTGAAGTTGGACAAGCGAAGCTGCGGAGTCATTGCATCGGCGTCGCTCAAACTGACCGTAGCAGGCAGATCGGCCACCGTCAGGCGTTTCACCGCCAACGGCATCGGCGGACCGGATAGCGCGCGAGCAAAGACGAATACCGTATCAGTAGGCCGCACCTCATCGTTCAGCGCGGCACCCAGTTGCACATCGACCGTCAGCTCAGGGCCGACAACCCCAGCCGTTTCGCTCGCAGGTTTCTCCGCACTTGGCGAAGCCGGCTCACCAAGTTGTTCTCGGGCGCGGACAATGCCGCTCTGAATGGCTTCTCGCGAGGGATCTTCGGCTGGCAGCGTTGCGACCAGTCTCTCCCAGAATCCGATCGCTTCGTCGAAACGCTGCTCTTCATAGGCGACAATGCCCAGCAGCCCGAGGCTGGTGACTTCGCGGGGATCCCCCTTGAGTGCCTCGTCGGTCAGCTGCTGCATCTGCGTCGACCATTGGCGGCCTTCGGCAAAATAGAGCGCCTGTGCCCATTGGCCCAGAAGCTCCGGCTGGCGGCCCGCCCGCTTGATGAGCTGCTCATAGGCCGCGGCTGCGTCCACTGGTCGGTCCTGGCGCATATAGGTTCTGGCCAGAAAATACCAGGCCTCGGTGGACTCGGGCTGTGCCTTCACTGCGCGCTCCAGCCTCGTCGTCATTTCTTCCATGGTTCGAGGTTGTTCAGCGAACTCGCGCGCCAGCTCCAGCTTGTCGCTCGCTCCCCAATGCATGTACAGCCCGAACCCAAGCAACGGCATGAGAATAGCCGCGATCAACGGTACCGCTCGGCCCAGGTTGCTGCGCCGAGAGGTATCGTCACCCTCGGTGTCGTCTAGCAGCTCACGCGCCGCGTCGGCTCGTCCCGCCTCGAACTGTTCCGGGGTGAGCGTCCCTGCCGACTGTTGTGCGGCCAGTTCAGCGAGCCGCTCCTCGTAGAGTGCGACATTCAATGCCGTCCGGTCCTCTTCCGCCTGTACACGACGCCCCCGAGCCAGGGGAAGCAGCAGGAACGCCAGGGCGACCAACAACAGCAGGCCTGCACCTATCCAGAAATCGATCATGGTTCTTTTTTATCCAGCAACATGGCAAGGCGCGCGCGCTCGGCCTCGGAAAGAGTGTTCGACGCCACGCCAGCAGCGCTTCGACGACGGCGGATCAAGATGAACGCCAGCACACCGAACCCGAGTACCAGCAAGGCAAAAGGGCCGTACCAGAGCACTAACGTCTTGGCATTGACGGGCGGCTTGTAGCGCACGAAGTCGCCGTAACGGGCGACGAGATAGTCGACGACCTGCTCGTTACTCTGCCCTTCTTCCACCATGCGATAGATTTCACGACGCAGGTCCATGGCGATCGGCGCGTTGGAATCGGCAATGTTCTGGTTCTGGCACTTGGGACAACGCAGTTCCTCGACCAATGTGCGGTAACGCTCCCGCTCGGCATCGGTCTTGAATTCGTAGGCGTCGATCGCCGCCTGCACGCCACCTACCAGACACAACGCCAGCACAATCCCCTGGATCAGCTGTTTCATTCGTCCACCAGTTCTTGATACAGCGCCGCGAGTTGCTCGCGCCAGACGCGCTCATCGATAACGCCAACATACTTGTGGCGAATGACGCCCTGCTTGTCGACGATGAAAGTTTCGGGCGCGCCATATACGCCCAGGTCCAGGCCCAGGCTGCCCTGCTCGTCACGAATGTTCAGCTGATAAGGATCGTGGAAATCCCGCAGCCATTTCTGCGCCGCCGCGTTGTCGTCCTTGTAATTAACGCCATAAATGTTCACGCCCTGTTTCGCCAGCTTGTTGAGCACTGGATGTTCGACCTTGCATGCCACGCACCAGGTCGCCCATACATTGACCAGCGCCGGCTTGCCCTTGAGGTTCTCAGCGCTGACCAGCCGCTGTGGGTCCTCGACCGAAGGCAGCGAGAACGACGGTAGCGGTTTGCCGATCAGTGCCGACGGCAGCTCGGTCGGGTCGAGGAACAGTCCGCGATAGAGAAACACGGCGACCAGTAGAAAGATCGCCAACGGCAGCAGCATCAATACTCGTTTCATTTCAGGCTCCTTGCCGGGCCAAGCCGAGCGCGTCGCGGACGCGGGATCTGACTTTCACCCGGTAGCGCTTGTCGCTGACCGAAAGCACGCCACCCAGCGACATCAGTAATGCGCCCATCCAGATCCAGCGCACGAACGGTTTGATATGCACCCTCACTGCCCAGGCACCGTTATCCAGCGGCTCACCGAGGGCCACATAGATATCGCGAGTGAAGCCGGCATCGATGCCCGCCTCGGTCATCGGCATTTGCTGCACCGTGTAAAGGCGCTTCTCCGGATGCAGCGTCGCTACCTGCTCATCGCCCTCGAAAACGCGAATGGTGCCCTTATCGGAGGTGAAGTTGGGACCTTCGAAATGCTCGGCGCCGTCGAAAACGAAACTGTAACCACCCAACTGCAGCGACTCCCCGGGTGCCAGACGTAGATCACGCTCGTCGCTCTGTTGGCTCGTCAGCACCACGCCCAGCGCACAGACCACCAGACCGAAATGCGCCAGCTGCATTCCCCAGTAGCTCGGCGCCAGGCTTCTGATCCCCTTCATCAGCCCCTTGTGACGGGTCTTGTCGAGTATGTCGCGCACCCCGGCGGTTACCACCCAGGCAGCCAGCAGACACACTGCCAATACGGCCCAGTGGAAATCACCGAACAGCATCGAGCCCAACCCACCGAGGACGGCGCTGGTGATCAGCACCGGGGTCAGCATGCCGATCAGCCATTGCACCGGCGTGTCCTTCCAGCGCACTAGCACACCCACGGCGAGCGCGAGCATCAGCGCGCCGATGAGCGGCAGGAACATCGCATTGAAATAAGGGGGGCCGACCGAGAGCTTGGTATTAGAAATCGCATCGAGCAGCAACGGGTACAAGGTGCCCAGCAGGATCATCGAGGTGGCAACGACCAGCAACAGGTTATTGACCAGCAGCAGCGTCTCACGCGACCACAGACCAAAGCCGATCTGGCTTTTCACCACCGGCGCACGCAGCGCGAACAGGGTCAGCGAACCGCCGATGACAATCAGCAGGAAGGCCAGGATGAAAACACCACGCGCCGGGTCGGTCGCAAAGGCATGCACCGAAGTCAGCACGCCGGAGCGAACCAGGAAAGTGCCCAGCAGACTGAGCGAAAAGGCTGCGATGGCCAACAGCACCGTCCAGCTCTTGAAGACCCCGCGTTTCTCCGTCACCGCCAGCGAATGAATCAAAGCGGTGCCCACCAGCCAAGGCATGAAGGAGGCATTTTCCACCGGATCCCAGAACCACCAGCCGCCCCAGCCCAGTTCGTAATAAGCCCACCAGGAGCCCAGGGCGATACCGGTGCCCAGGAACGCCCAGGCGATCAGCGTCCAGGGCCGCGACCAGCGTGCCCAGGCGGCGTCCAGGCGACCACCAAGCAGTGCGGCAATAGCAAACGCAAAGGCCACCGAGAAACCGACATAGCCCATATAGAGCATTGGCGGATGCACCACCAGACCGAAATCCTGAAGCAGCGGATTGAGGTCACGCCCATCCATTGGCGCCTGCGGCAGCAGACGCTCGAAGGGGTTGGAGGTGACGATCAAAAAGAGCAGGAAACCGATGCTGATCAGACCCATCACGCCCAGCACCCGCGCCAGCATGTCTTCCGGCAACTGACGCGAGAAGATCGATACGGCGAAGGTCCAGCCCGACAGAATGAATGCCCACAACAGCAGCGACCCTTCGTGCGCGCCCCACACCGCGCTGAACTTGTAATACCAGGGCAAGGCGCTATTGGAGTTTTGCGCGACATAGGCCACGGAAAAATCATCGACCATGAAGGCGTAAGTGAGACAAGCGAAGGAGAACGCCAGGAACGAGAACTGTCCCCAAGCGGCCGGTTGCGCCAGCCCCATCCATTGACTGTCACCGCGCCAGGCACCGATCAACGGGAGCGTGCCCTGCACGACAGCCAGACACAGCGCCAGAATCATCGCAAGATGACCGAGTTCGGGGATCATTTCGCGTACTCCTGCTCGCTGCCACCGTAGGGCTTGCTTTTGCCGCTTTTTTCCAGCGCTGCGGTGACTTCAGGCGGCATGTAATTTTCGTCATGCTTGGCGAGCACTTCATCAGCGATCAGCACACCGTCCGCATTTACGCGCCCCAAGGCGACGATTCCTTGTCCTTCACGAAACAGGTCGGGAAGAATCCCTTGGTATTGAATGGTGACTGCTTCGGCATAGTCGGTGACACGAAAGGTCACTGTCAGCGAATCGCTACTGCGTTGTACCGAACCCTCTTCGACCATACCGCCAGCGCGGATGCGTGTGCCCTCTGGCGCTTCACCCGCGGCGATCTGGGTAGGCGTGTAAAAGAGGTTGATGTTCTCTTGCAGGGCAGACAACGCCAGCGCCACCGCAATGCCCACACCAGCCAGAATGGCCAGCACGATGAACAGACGCTTCTTGCGCACAGGATTCACTTCATTTCCTCCCGGCGCAAACGACGCGCCTCGTCTTGCAGATAACGCCGGCGCGCCATCATCGGCAGTGCCACGTTGAGAATCAGGACCGCCAGGCTGATGCCATAGGAAGTCCAGACATACAGCCCATGGTTGCCCATGGCGAGGAACTCGGAAAACGACGAGAAATACATCATGCCTTGCCTACCAACGCCTTTACTTCGGCCTTGACCCAGCTGCTCCGAGATTCACGACGCAGCACTTCGAGGCGCATACGCATCAGCAGCACCACGGCGAAGAAACAGTAAAAACCCAACACCATGACCAACAGCGGCAGCCACATTTCCACCGGCATGGCCGGCTTTTCCGTCACCGTAAAGGTGGCGGGTTGGTGAAGGGTGTTCCACCACTCCACCGAATATTTGATGATCGGGATGTTGACCACGCCGACTATCGACAGCACTGCGCAGGCCTTGGCGGCGCTGTCGCGGTTGCTGATTGCCTGACCAAGGGCAATGATGCCGAAATACAGGAACAGCAGAATCAGCATCGATGTCAGACGTGCGTCCCACACCCACCAGGCACCCCAGGTCGGCTTGCCCCATACCGCACCGGTCACCAGCGCAATGAACGTCATCCAGGCGCCTATGGGCGCGGCCTGCTGCAGGGCGACATCGGCCAGCTTCATCTTCCAGACCAGCCCGACGAGCCCTGCCACCGCCAACATCACGTAAATCGACTGCGCCAGAAAGGCAGCCGGCACGTGAATGTAGATGATGCGAAAGCTGTTTCCCTGCTGATAATCCTGCGGCGCGAATGCCAGCCCCCAGACCACGCCGACGCTGATCAGTAACAGCGCCGCCCAGGCCAGCCACAGCAGCCAACGCCCACTGATCTCGTAGAACCATTTGGGCGAACCCAGTTTGTGGAACCATGTCCAGTTCATTGAGCGTGCCTCATGTTCACCATGCAAGCCGATACTGCTCCGAAACCGGACAGTCGCCTCTCGTTCGCGATCAGTAAACTCATCGTTGTCGAAGCCGTTCGTCTCGCATCGGCGATTCGCGCTCCGCTATCGGATAGAAACATCGTGCAATCCGTCATTCGCCGACGCTGATTTTCAGGCCGGCCGCTATCGCAAAGGGTGACAGGGTAACTGCCAAGGCAGTCAGGCTGGAAAGCCATAACAGGTAACCAAGCGCAGGCAACCCCTGTAATGCTGCTTGCAACGCCCCACTGCCCAGGATCAATACGGGGATATACAGCGGCAGAATGAGCAGCGCCAGTAGCAAGCCACCACGTTTGAGGCCGACGGTCAGGGCCGCACCCACCGCACCCAGCAGGCTGAGTATCGGCGTGCCCAGCAGCAGCGAAACCAGCAGGACCGGCAGCGCGCTGACCGGCATTCCCAGCATGAGACCCAGTAACGGGGCTAGCAGCACCAGCGCCAGGCCGGAAAACAACCAGTGTGCCAGCACCTTGGCGAGGACTAGAAGCGCCAGGGGGTGCGGCGAAACGACCCACTGTTCGAGCGACCCATCCTCGAAATCGCTGCGAAACAGTCCGTCCAGCGAGAGCAACACCGCCAATAGCGCAGCGACCCAGATCAATCCCGGCGAAATCGTCCGCAGCAATTGCGACTCGGGGCCGACCGCCAGCGGAAAAAGAGCAATGACGATGGCGAAGAAAACCAACGGATTAGCCAGTTCCGCCGGTCGACGGAACAACAGGCGGGTTTCGCGAGCCAGCAGCAAAGTAAAGACGTTACTCATGCGGCCCGCTGCCCCAGATCGATTTCGCGGAAGGCCGCCGGCTTCTCGGCGAGGGAATGATGTGTCGTCAGCACGACCATGCCGCCCAGCTCGCAGTGGGCCGCCAGATGCCGCTCGAGTTGCGCCACGCCATGCTTGTCGAGCGCGGTGAAGGGCTCATCGAGTATCCATAGGGGTGGCGGCGACAAATACAGCCGGGCCAGGCCGACTCGTCGTTGCTGCCCCGCCGACAGCGTGTGACAGGGCACATCCTCGAAGCCACGCAACCCAACCGCATCGAGCGCTTGCCAGATCGCATCGCGCGTCGCAGGCTGGTGCAGGGCACACAGCCAGGTGAGGTTCTCTTCCGCGGTGAGCAACCCCTTGATACCCGCCGCATGACCAATCCACAGTAGGTTACGGGCCAGCTCATCGCGCTGGCTCTCAAGCTCACGGTTGTTGAGCAGCACCTTACCGCTGGTAGGTTGCATCAGGCCGGAAAGCAACCTCAGCAGGCTGGTCTTGCCGCTGCCATTGGGGCCAGCGATCTGCAACATTTCCCCTTTGGCGATCCGCAGGTCTAACCTCTCGAACAAGAGACGCCAGTCCCGCTCACAGGAAAGCGCTACAGCTTCTAGAAAGGGACTGGACACGCTAGGGCTACCTCAAGATGGAAGAAGCCCGGCCGCTACATCGATAGCGGGCCGGGCGGCCGGAATTATACATGCCGAGCCCACCCACCAAAGGCCACAACGGCGAAAGGTTGTAAGAGCATTTAAGTAAAAATGACCGAGATCAAAAGTACCCAGGCAATCCCCTCTTCCGGCCCCTCTCGCCCGGTGACGAACTCGGCCGAGCTGGCACTGAAGTTGTTGCAGCCGATGCAGGGATTGCTTATCGCAGGGGAAAGTGCCGAAGCCGAGGTCGTCAGTATCAAGGAGGCGCTGCAAAGCTTTCAGCTGACACTGCGTCTGACACTGACCAACGGAAGACAGGCGACGGTCGAGACCAGCAGCCCCAGGGCCGCTGTACCCGGGACCGCCATGCTCATCACCGCCGTGTCCGACACCCGCCTCATGGCGGCCCTGCAACCCGGCAATCGTCAGCCGCAGGGCAGTATCGACCTCACCCAGCTGCCGGTGGGGAGCGTGGTGCAAGGCAAGGTGACAGCCAGCCAGCAAACGCAGCAGGACGGGAAGGTGGTATTCAAGGTCGTGATCAGCCTGCTCAACTCGCCGCTCGCCGGACAGAAACTGAACGTCGAATCGGCGATACCGCTCGCGCCCGGCAACCTGGTAACGGCCAGAGTCCAGGGCGACCAGTCGCTGTCGTTCATGCCGCTGAGTGGACGCCTCGACCAATTGGTGCTGGGCCAGCAATTGACTGCACAGCACAATCGCCAGGGCTCGATCGAGGGATTGCTGGGTGCCCTTGGATCCGGTAATCGATTGCCCGAACAGTTGCGCGGCGCGGCCGAGCGTCTGCTCGGTCTGGTCCCGGATATGCGACAACTCGGTGACGCCAAGACGCTGGCCCAGGCACTGGCGCGCAGCGGTGTTTTTCTAGAGGGAAGTCTCCTGAGCGGCCAGGAGAGCAGCCTGCCGACCGATATGAAGGCCGCCCTGCTCCGCCTGATCGCTCAGCTACCCGGGCTACCAGGCGGAGGACCGGCGGCGGCACAGGCCGGTGCCGCGCTCGGTCAGGCACTGCCGGCCTTCGCCCGTAATGCGCTGGGCGCCTTGGGACAACCGAACATCCGTCAGCTGGCGCAAAGCTTTCCATTACCGAGCCGGTTATTACCCAATGCCGAGGAAGAGCCCGACCTGGAGCTACTGCTGAAGCTCGCCGCCGCCGCCGTGTCGCGATTGCAGACTCACCAGCTATCCAGCCTCGCCCAGACGCAGACCAGCCCGGACGGCACTCAGGTCACGACCTGGCAGATCGAGGTGCCGATGCGCGATCAGCGCGATATCGTTCCGTTGCAGGTGAAATTCCAGCGTGAAGAAGAGCCCCAGCACAACCGCAAAGAGAAACCGGACATCCTCTGGAAAGTCGAGCTCGCTTTCGATGTAGCGCCCCTGGGTCCGCTACAGGTTCAGGCGCAGCTGCTCCAGGGCAGCCTGTCGAGCCAGATATGGGCAGAACGCAGCGGCACCGCGGACCTGATCTCGGCAGAACTCGATCACCTGCGCCAGCGGCTGGTCACGGCCGGGCTGAATATCGGCGAACTCGCCTGCCGGCAAGGCACGCCCCCCCAAGGGCCTCGCACCTCCCTGGATCAACTTTTCGTGGACGAAACCGCATGACAGCCAGCACACCGCGCCAAGCCATCGCCCTCACCTACGATGGCGCCACTACACCAACCCTGTCCGCCAAGGGCGACGACGAGCTGGCCGAAGCGATACTGGCGATCGCGCGCGAGCATGAAGTGCCGATTTACGAAAATGCCGAGCTGGTGAAACTGCTGGCGCGTCTGGAGCTGGGTGATGCCATTCCCGAGGCGCTCTATCGCACCATCGCCGAGATCATCGCGTTCGCCTGGTACCTGAAAGGCAAATGTCCGCCAGGATTTACCGAGCAACAGGACTCTTCGTCCGCCCTGCGCCTCAATGGGCCTGAGCGTTGAGGGTCGTGACATCGTCGAACCGACCTTTTTCCTGAGGGAAATCCGCCAACGTCCAGGCGAAGTAACCCTGGCGGAAATAAAACACCTGCTCGTAACCCCACGCCACGGCAAGACGTGCCGCCTCGGCGCTGGCCGGACAGACCTCGCTGTCGCAATAGATCACCAGCGGCACGCTTCTGGGCCATTCGTTTTGCGACAACCCAAAGAATTCCCGTGCGAGATCCAAATGCACCGCGCCTTCTATATGCCCCCAATCCCATTCACGATTCGGACGCACATCGACGAAAACGGCCCCAAGCGCGTGGAGCTGCCTGGCTTGGTAAACATTGACGGTCATCGCACCATCGACCTCCACTGGCGCTTCCGCCGCGAAGACCCAGGCCGGGCTCACCAGCAGACACAGCATCAGAATGCGCAGCATCACATCCTCCTCGCCCGCCGTCGGGGCATGGGCCCGCACCAGACATGGCGTAGCCTTGTCCAGATTGGAGGAAGCAATGGTCATATCGTTCACTGCCCGGCCTGAAGGCCGGACATGGATCACAGAAATCGCAAGGAGATGAAGCTATTCCGGGTTGCGGCGCGACGCATGCAGCTTGCGCATCAGTTCGGCTTCCGACTGAGACAGGCCGCAGGATTGGGTGAGATCGTCGATGCTGGCCCCCATGCCGACCAGCTTGGCGGCCTGGGAGAAGGTGAAACTGTTCGGATCGCGTTGTTCGAGTTGACTGAGTTTTTCCGGCAACGGCGCAACGATGCCTGACAATTCGTGCAGCTCCTTGCCCATGCGGACGGTGCCTTCCAGATAGTTCTCCAGCCGGCCCCCGAGCGCTTTGATGCGTTTGTCCCGAGCAGCATCCTCACGCGCTTGCAACTCGGCTTGCTGCCGCTGGCGACGGAATAGCCAGATGCAACAGCCCAGCAGTGCCAGACAGCACAGAGCAAGCGCGACGACTGCCGCAACCAGCGACGCGATCATGTCTCAGATGCTCTCAAGTTCCGCCCATT
The DNA here is from genome assembly GCF_000590475.1 of Stutzerimonas stutzeri. Taxonomy (NCBI): domain Bacteria; kingdom Pseudomonadati; phylum Pseudomonadota; class Gammaproteobacteria; order Pseudomonadales; family Pseudomonadaceae; genus Stutzerimonas; species Stutzerimonas stutzeri. The sequence goes on from NZ_CP007441.1 coordinate 3,050,281, forward strand.
CTTCTTCGCTCATCATCTTGTCCAGTTCAACCAGAATCAGTAGCTCGTTGTTCTTGTTGCAGACGCCCTGGATGAACTTCGCCGACTCGTCGTTACCAACGTTGGGAGCGGTTTCGATCTCCGACTGGCGCAGGTAAACCACTTCAGCCACGCTATCGACCAGAATGCCAACCACCTGGCGATCCGCCTCGATGATGACGATGCGCGTGTTGTCGGAGACGGGCGCGGCGTCGAGACCGAAGCGCTGACGCGTATCGATCACGGTGACCACATTGCCACGCAGGTTGATGATGCCAAGCACATAGCTCGGCGCGCCTGGCACCGGTGCAATTTCGGTATAACGCAACACTTCCTGAACCTGCATCACGTTGATGCCGTAGGTTTCGTTATCCAGTCGGAAGGTTACCCACTGCAGGACCGGATCTTCGGAACCCTGTGCGGAAGTCGTCTTCATAGCCCCACCTCTTCATGTACCGCTGTGGCGGTCGATTCTATCGGTTACTCGGGACGCCTGCGCGTACCCTTGGTTATTCAATTCGTTTACGACGGGACGCCTTTGAGCTGGCGGGTCGCGCCACTGGCGATCAGCTCCGCAAGCGCGGCCACATCTACCAGCGCGCACATATGATCGATCACCGTACCGGCCAACCAAGGCCGCTGGGTACGCTGCGAACGCCATTTGACCTCTTTCGGGTCCAGGCGGATCGAGCGACTGACCTGATGCACCGCCAGACCCCACTCATATCCCTGCACCGAAATCACGTACTGAAGGCCCTCGCGAAAATCGTCGCGATAGCGCTCCGCCATGACCCAGCGCGCCGTGTCCAATACCTTCAAGTTACCGGCCTGGCTCGGCAATATGCCGAGAAACCAGGAGGGCTGGCCAAACAGCGGCGTCAGATCCTGCCCGGCGAGCGGATAGATCGAGCCGAGACTGACCAACGGTACCGCCAGCGTCAGGCCAGCCACGTCGAACAACAAGCATTCGAACGGCTCCTCACCCCACTCCGGCTGGCTGTTCCGTTGTGCCGGCGGGCCGCCTGGCACCTGTCCCTGCAACTCGAAGTTGGCAATCGGCTCGACCGGTACCGGCAATGGCTGCGCCGGTAACTCCGGCGGTAATTCCAGCAACGCTTCCGGCTCGGCTATTACCGGCACGGGAATCGGCGCTGGTTCAAATGCTGGTTCAGGCATCGCGACGGGCCGCAGCGGAACCACACGCTGAATGTCGCGCTGCTGTTCTTCGAGCACTGCGGCCTGAAACTCGTCATGACTGACCGAATCGGCCAGTTCCATGACGGCATCTTGCAAGAGCGCGTCGAGATAAGACTGCAGCGTCTGTTGCGATCGGCTTTCTTTAAGAACGGTACGGCTCATGAAACCAACTCGTGCAAACCCACTGGATAGGCTATCGGCCGCCGCCACGGCGAACTTGAACCACAATCTGATCCGTACGTCGCCATTCAGGCCACCTGCGGCGAAGCTTGTGCCGTCAGCAATGTCTTGAGCAGCGCCCGATAAGCAAGCACCGCGCGGCTGTTGGGGTCGTACTGCGAAGGCGTGACGCCCGCGCGACTGGCATCACGCAAGCGTGTGTCAATCGGGATGAAGGCCTGCCATAAATTGGCCTGGTAGCCATTACGCAGCACTTTCAACGTATTCATCGAGGCTTGGGTGCGTCGATCGAACATGGTCGGCACGATGGTGTACGGCAATGCCCGCTTGCGCGATCGGTTGATCATGCTCAACGTACTGACCATCCGCTCCAGGCCCTTCATCGCCAGAAATTCCGTCTGCACCGGAATGACCAATTGCTGACTGGCCGCCAATGCATTGACCATCAACACACCGAGCAGCGGCGGGCTGTCGATGATGGCGTAATCGAAGTCCTGCCAGAGCTGCGAGAGGCTCTTGGCAATGACCAGACCGAGGCCGTTCTGCCCCGGCGACTGACGTTCCAGGGTCGCCAGCACCGTGCTCGACGGCAACAGCGACACCCGCTCATGACTCGTCGGCAGCAGTAACTGCCAGGGCAGCCCTTCTGGTACGACGCCCTGATGCTGGAACAGATCGAAGACGCTGCGATCGAGATTATCCGGATCGTGACCGAAGTAGCTGGTCATCGAGCCATGAGGGTCGAGATCCAGCGCCACGACCCGCTTGCCGGAATCGGCCAGCAATCCGGCAAGTGCGATTGAAGTGGTGGTCTTACCCACTCCGCCTTTTTGATTGGCTACAGCCCAGACTCTCATAACTCTTTTCCATCCGGATCGAACCAGACCGGGAACGGCCGCGTCGGCTTGACCGACGACGGAGAATTGACGACACCGCGCGCGGCACCTAACGACTTGGAGCGTTTGCAGATTGTGTGCCAGAGTGCAAAGCCGCGCCGATGGCTCGGGCGTTGCCACTGCCTACACCACTCACGCTGCGACGCACATCGAGATTGCGTGAGATGACCAGAATCACTCGGCGATTGCGTGCCCGGCCTTCTGCAGTTGAGTTGTCCGCGATAGGCTGAAACTCACCATAGCCCACTGCCGCCAGCCGTGACGCATCGACGCCATCGGCAGCCAGCATTCGAACTACACTGCCGGCACGCGCAGCGGAAAGCTCCCAGTTGGTGGGGAATTTATTCGTATTGATCGGCAGGTTATCGGTAAAGCCTTCAACATGGATCGGGTTATCGAAGGGCGCCAGAATCCTGGCGACGCGCTCCAGCAGGGCGAATGCGTGATCGTTGGGCAACGCATCGCCGCTGGGAAACAACAGGCTGGAATTCAGCTCGATCTCGACCCACAGCTCATTGCCGCGAATGGTCAGCTGATTCGCGTCGATCAGATCGGCAAAAGCCGTCTGCATGCTCTGCATGATGCTTTGCAGCGGATCAATTGGCGTTTGCGACGTTTGCGGTTCGTCAATCTCGGAAACGTCCGGCTGCGTAGTGCGAGGCCGTTCTTCGCCGACCGGGATCGGCTTGACGGCGCGGTCGGCCTGATTGAATACCCCTACCAGCGAATCGGAGAGGATTTTGTATTTGCCTTCGTTAAGCGATGAGATCGAGTACATCACCACGAAGAAGGCGAACAGCAAGGTGATGAAATCCGCGTAGGAAACCAGCCAGCGCTCGTGGTTCTCAGGTTCCTCGTGAATTCTGCGTCGAGCCATGATCAGACGCTTCCCGACGAGAACAGACACGCAGCCACGAACCACGCGCTCTGAGCGGCAGCGCTGTGACGGTTAGCGGCGATGATCTGTGCATTTGCCATGTTCAATCTCATATCCACAGCGGCAGAAGTGCGCACTGTCAGCCTTGCATCACTCAATCCATGAAGCCTTGTAGCTTCATTTCGATCGAGCGAGGATTTTCCCCTTCGGCGATCGACAGGACGCCTTCGAGCAGCATTTCACGGTAGACGGTCTGCTTCTGCACCACGCTCTTGAGCTTCTGCCCAATGGGCAAAACCAGCAGATTTGCAAAGGCAACGCCGTAAATGGTGGCAACGAACGCAACGGCAATGCCACTGCCCAACTGACTGGGATCGGCGAGGTTGCCCATCACGTGTATCAGTCCCATCACGGCACCAATGATGCCCACCGTGGGGGAATAACCGCCCATGCTCTCGAACACCTTCGCCGCGCGCAGATCGCGGGATTCCTGGGTGTATAGATCGACCTCGAGAATGCTGCGGATCACTTCAGGCTCAGCGCCGTCGACCAGCAGCTGCAAGCCTTTGCGGGCGTAAGGATCTGGTTCGTTTTCAGCAATCGGCTCGAGACCCAACAGCCCCTCTTTGCGCGCCGTGGCGCTCCAGCCTGTAACCAGACTGATGCCATGAGCCATGTCGACCCGCGGCGGGAAAAGGATCCAGCCGACCACCGACATAGCGCGCATGAACACGGCCATCGGCGTCTGCAGCAGTACAGCGCCCAGCGTTCCGCCCAGTACGATCAAGGCGGCCGGCCCATTGAGCAAGGCCGAGACGTGACCACCCTCGAGGAAATTGCCCCCGACGATGGCGACAAACGCAAGAACCAGCCCGATGAGGCTGAGCACATCCATCAGAGGCACGCCTCGCTCAGGTGGCGGCCGATTTCATCGAGATCATAGACGGCGTCGCTGAGGTTGGCCTTCACCACGGCCATCGGCATGCCATAGATGACACAACTCGCCTCGTCCTGGGTCCACACCTGGCTGCCGCCCTGTTTGAGCATGCGTGCGCCTTCCCGGCCGTCGGCGCCCATACCGGTGAGTACCACCGCCAGCACCTTATCGCCGAATGCCTTGGCCGCAGAGCCGAAGGTCACGTCCACGCATGGCCGATAATGCAGTCGCTCGTCGCCAGGCAGGATGCGCACCGCACCACGTCCGTCGACCATCATCTGCTTGCCACCGGGCGCCAACAACGCAAGGCCGGGACGCAGCAGATCGCCGTCCTCGGCTTCCTTGACGCGAATCTTGCAGAGTTTGTCCAATCGCTCGGCGAACGCCTTGGTGAAGGCAGCGGGCATATGCTGGATCAATACGATGGGAGCCGGAAAATTGGCGGGGAGCTGGGTCAGCACCCGTTGAAGCGCGACTGGTCCACCCGTCGAGGTGCCAATGGCGACCAGACGATACGACTTTCGTCGAGGCGCTGAAACCGGTGCCGAATGGGCTGGAGAGGCGGACCTTGCCGTGGGGCTGGCAGCCGGCGCACTACTGGCTGAACGCGCCCCGAAGGCCGGAGCAGCCGGCGCGGCAGCAAGAGTGCTGGCTGTGCTGCTGAAGCGCCGATTACTGCGCGAGATGGTGTTGATCTTCTCGCAAAGCAGTTGCTTGACCTTGGCCGGATTGCGGGAAATGTCCTCGAAATTCTTCGGCAGAAAGTCCACTGCCCCGGCGTCCAGCGCGTCGAGCGTCACTCGCGCACCTTCGTGGGTAAGCGAAGAAAACATCAGCACGGGCGTTGGGCAACGCTGCATGATCTGCCGTACGGCAGTGATGCCGTCCATCATCGGCATCTCGTAATCCATGGTGATCACATCAGGCTTCAACGCCAATGCCTGATCGATTGCTTCGCGTCCGTTGGTAGCGGTTCCAATAACCTGAATATTGGGGTCTGAAGAAAGGATCTCCGATACACGGCGGCGGAAGAAGCCGGAATCGTCCACCACCAGGACCTTGACTGCCATAAAACACTCCTAGCGACAGCGGTCCTTATTTAACCGCTTGCTACTGATCAGATCCGGCGTGCGTAACGCTTGAGCATGCTCGGGACATCCAGGATCAAGGCGATACGCCCGTCGCCAGTAATGGTCGCGCCGGACATGCCGGGCGTGCCCTGCAACATCTTGCCCAATGGCTTGATGACCACTTCTTCCTGTCCCACCAACTGATCGACGACGAAGCCGATGCTCTGGTTGCCGACGTTCAGGATCACCACGTGACCCTCACGCTGCTCCTCGTGCTCGGCGCCGCGTACCAGCCAACGCTTGAGGTAGAACAGCGGCAGCGCCTTGTCACGCACGATGACGACTTCCTGGCCATCCACCACGTTAGTGCGGGAAAGATCGAGGTGGAATATCTCGTTGACGCTGACCAGCGGGAAGGCGAAGGCCTGGTTGCCCAGCATCACCATCAGCGTGGGCATGATCGCCAGTGTCAGCGGTACCTTGATGACCACGCGCGAGCCCTGGCCCTTGCTGGAAAACACGTTGACCGTGCCGTTGAGTTGCGAAATCTTGGTCTTGACCACATCCATGCCGACACCGCGGCCGGAGACATCGGAGATTTCCGATTTGGTCGAGAAGCCTGGCGCAAAGATCAGGTTGTAGCATTCCAGATCGCTCAGGCGGTCGGCGGCGTCCTTTTCCAGCAAGCCCTTCTCCACCGCCTTGGCGCGCAAGATGTCGGCGTCCATACCCTTGCCGTCATCGGTGATCAGCAGCAGGATGTGATCACCTTCCTGCTCGGCCGAAAGCACTACCTTACCGACGCGCGGCTTACCCGCGGCCTCGCGCTCTTCCGGCGTCTCGATACCGTGGTCAACCGCGTTACGCACCAGGTGCACCAGCGGATCGGCCAAGGCCTCGACGAGGTTCTTGTCCAGATCGGTCTCTTCGCCGACCAATTCCAGATTGATTTCTTTCTTGAGACTGCGCGCCAGGTCGCGAACCAAGCGCGGGAAGCGACCGAACACCTTCTTGATCGGCTGCATGCGTGTTTTCATCACCGCGCTCTGCAGGTCGGCCGTCACCACATCCAGATTGGACACGGCCTTGGACATCGCCTCGTCAGCGCTGTTTGAGCCCAGGCGGACCAGACGGTTACGCACCAGCACCAGTTCGCCAACCATGTTCATGATTTCGTCGAGCCGCGCCGTATCGACCCGTACAGTGGTCTCGGCTTCGCTCGCCGGTTTCTCGGACGCAGGGGCGGCCTTGGCCGCCGCTTCCGCTTTTGCCGGTGCCGCTGGCTTGCTGGGTGTCGGTGCAGCTGCAGGCTTCGCAGGTGCACTGCTCTTCGCTGCGGGTGCTGCGGCCGGCGCGGGCTTTGCCGCGGGTGCCGGTGCTGCCGTTACAGGAGCGGCCGCCTCCGGCTCGAATTTTCCTTTGCCGTGCAGTTGGTCCAGCAGGGCTTCGAATTCATCATCGGTAATGTCATCGCCACCCGTCGCGGCAGGTTTTTTAACCTCAGCCTCAGCCTCAACGGCGGGAGCAGCCGCCGTCGGTTCGGCGAACTGACCTTTGCCGTGCAACTGATCGAGCAATGCTTCGAACTCGTCATCGGTGATCTCGTCACTGACAGGCGTTGCGGCAGATGGCTGGGTAGGTGCCGGGACCGGCTCTACGGCAAATTGCCCCTTGCCATGGAGTTGATCGAGCAGCGACTCGAATTCTTCGTCAGTAATCTCATCAGTGGCTCCGGTCGGCGGAGTTTCGGCGGACTGATCCAGCGCACCAAGAAATTCCTCGAACTCGTTGTCCGCCGTCACAGCTTCGGGCTCTGGCTCGGCTGGCGCTTCGACTAGCGAATCTTGCGCGTCAGCCGGTTCGGCCAAACGCGCCAGCGCCGCCAACAGCTCGGGTGTGGCAGGGGTTACCGCGGTGCGCTCGCGCACCTGGGTGAACATTTCATTGACGGAGTCCAGTGCCTGCAGCACGACATCCATCAGTTCCGAGTCGACGCGACGCTCACCCTTGCGCAGGATGTCGAAGACGTTTTCGGCGATGTGGCAGCACTCCACCAGCTCATGCAGCTGGAGAAAGCCGGCACCGCCCTTTACCGTATGGAACCCGCGAAAAATCGCATTGAGCAACGCTGTGTCATCGGGGCTGCTTTCCAGCTCCACCAGTTGCTCTGACAATAGTTCGAGAATCTCGCCGGCCTCTACCAGGAAGTCCTGGAGGATTTCTTCATCGGCGTCGAAGCTCATATTCACCTTCCCCTAAAAGCCCAGGCTCGAAAGCAGATCATCGACATCGTCCTGCCCGGATACGACATCCTCACGTATATCGGCATGCATCTGCGGACCTTCACCATTGGAAGGCTCTTTTTCTTGTTTTTTCTTTTCCTGCTCGGCGCGCATCGCTTCGCGGTCATGCTGGATGCCCGCCACTCGATCAACCTGACCGGCCATGAGCACGAGATTCAACAGGTTGCTTTCAAGCTCGGTGATCAGCCGGGTAACACGCTTGATCACCTGCCCGGTCAGATCCTGGAAGTCCTGAGCCAGCATGATTTCGCTGAGGTTCTGCGACAGCTGGCTGCTGTCGTTCATCGAACGCTGAAGGTATTGGTCAATCCGCCGAACCAGATCTCTGAACTGCTCGGCATTCATCTCGCGGCGCATGAAACGTTGCCAATCGGAAATCAGGCTCGGAGCTTCGTAACTGACGTAATTGACCAGCGGCGCCGATTCTTCGACCAGATCCATGGTGCGATTGGCCGCTTTTTCGGTCATCTCCACCACATAGGAAAGCCTATCAGTGGCATCGGTGATCGGTGACGGGTCACCGCCCGTTGCGCAGGTGTCCATTTCGAGCTTGACGATGGCGTTATGCAGCTCACGGGTGAGCTTGCCGACCTCCAGATAGAGCCCATGATTACGGGCCTGATTGAGCTCGTTGAACATCTGCGTCGCTTCGTCGAAGCGGCCCTGTTGCAGACTTTCGATCAATTGAGGTGCGTGAGCCTTCAGAGTCGCTTCGAACTCTGCCAGGCTTTGATCTGCTTGCGTCATAGTGCCCTCGCGGCGTTACTTCTTCAGCCGTTGACGCGCTCGAAGATCTTTTCAATCTTCTCTTTGAGCACTTGGGCCGTGAATGGCTTGACCACGTAGCCGTTTACGCCCGCCTGCGCGGCCTCGATGATCTGATCGCGCTTCGCCTCGGCGGTGACCATTAGCACCGGCAGGTGCTTCAGGCGCTCGTCGGCGCGTACGGCGCGCAGCAGATCGATACCGCTCATGCCAGGCATGTTCCAGTCCGTGACCAGGAAGTCGAAACTGCCGCTTTTCAGCATCGGCAACGCCGTGGTGCCGTCATCCGCCTCAGCGGTATTCGTGAAGCCCAGATCGCGCAAGAGGTTCTTGATGATCCGTCTCATGGTCGAAAAGTCATCGACGATGAGGATTTTCATGTTCTTGTCCAAGTACACCTCCGTAGATCCCGAAATCCCAGAACCGGCTCACGGTCTGTTGCGGGCCTCATGAATGAAGCTCGTAAGCGGCCTCTAATGCTTTTTTTGAACCGCCCGTTAACGGGCGCGCCACTCACCGAGGCGAGCCCGCAGACGTGCCGCGCACTGACTGTGCAGCTGGCTCACCCGCGATTCACTGACGCCCAGTACCTGGCCGATTTCCTTCAAGTTCAACTCTTCGTCGTAATACAGCGATAGCACCAGCTTTTCACGTTCAGGGAGACTGCCGATGGCCTCGGCCAGCGCCTGTTGAAAACGCTCGTCTTCAAGATCGCGGGACGGTTCCGGATGAGAACTGGCAGCATCCTCCTCGAACTCCCCGTGCTCGCCTTCGGTCAGCAGATCATCGAAGCTGAACAAGCGGCTACCCAGGGTGTCGCCCAGAATGCCGTAGTACTCATCGAGACTCAATTTAAGTTCGGCCGCAACGTCCTGATCTTTAGCGTCGCGACCGGTTCTGGCCTCGATTGCCCTGATCGCTTCGCTGACCATACGCGAATTACGGTGAACCGAACGCGGCGCCCAGTCACCCTTGCGGACCTCGTCAAGCATGGCTCCACGAATGCGGATGCCAGCATAGGTTTCAAAACTCGCGCCCTTGCTGGAGTCGTATTTTTTTGACGCCTCCAGCAAACCGATCATGCCGGCCTGCATCAGATCATCGACCTGCACGCTCGCGGGCAAACGTGCCAGGAGGTGATAGGCGATGCGCTTGACCAACGGCGCGTACTGGTCGATGAGCTGATACTGCGAATCTTTAGCCTGAGCTTTGCTGTAATACATACCGAATCCAGCCGCTGTTATTGGTTAGGCTCTGCGGCGGGCCTGACGAGGCGCTCCACAAAGAATTCCAAATGACCACGTGGCGATGCCGGCAGCGGCCAGGTGTCTACTTTCTGCGCAATGGCCTTGAATGCCAGCGAGCACTTCGCACGCGGGTAGGCCTCATAGACTGCGCGCTGTTTCTGTACCGCCTTGCGTACCGCCTCGTCGTAGGGAATCGCGCCGACATACTGCAACGCCACATCGAGGAAACGCTCCGTCACCTTGGTCAACTTGGCAAACAGGTTGCGGCCTTCCTGTGGCGCGTGCGCCATGTTCGCCAGCACGCGAAAGCGGCTGATGCCGTAGTCACGATTGAGCAACTTGATCAATGCGTAGGCATCGGTGATCGAGGTTGGCTCATCCGTTACCACCAGCAACACTTCCTGCGCGGCACGGACGAAACTCACAACACCATCCCCAATGCCTGCTGCGGTGTCGATGATCAGCACATCGATATCCTTGCCGATATCGCTGAATGCCTGAATCAGCCCCGCATGTTGCAGACTAGACAATTGCACCATGCTCTGCGTACCAGATGCCGCGGGCACGACGCGGATACCGCCCGGCCCCTGAATCAATACGTCACGTAAATCGCACTCGCCTGCAATGACGTCGGCCAATGTGCGCTTGGTCGTCAAACCCAGCAGCACGTCGACATTGGCCAGTCCAAGGTCGGCATCGAGCAACACTACCCGGCGACCGAGTTCTGCCAACGCCAGCGATAAATTGACCGACACATTGGTCTTGCCTACGCCACCTTTGCCACCGGTAACTGCAATAACCTGTACGGGATGAATGCCCATTTTCACACGCCTATCTCTTGCTGGAGCCCTAGGGCCATCGATGCGTTCAGCCCGAACGCGTCTTCTTTGTATGTTTCACGGAGCAAAGCGTTCATCCGACCTTCCGTGAAGAACCACCGTTGTACAGACCGGAGAACACGTCGGCCATGGTTTCCTCGCTGGGAGTCTCCTCCGATTGCAGACTCACTGCCCGGCTAACCAGTTGATGGCTGCGCGGCAGATGCAGATCCTCGGGGATGCGCGGCCCATCGGCAAGGTAGGCGATGGGCAGATGTTGGCTGATGGTAAGACCGAGCACATCGCCCAGGCTTCCGGCTTCATCCAGTTTAGTCAGAATGCAGCCCGCCAGCCCGCAGCGGCGGTAATTGTGCCAGGTCGCCTTGAGAACCTGGCTCTGGCTCGTGGCGGGCAGCACCAGATAGTTCTTTGATTTGACGCCGCGGTCGGCCAGCGCCTCGAGCTGAGCGCGCATCATCGGATCATTCGCCGGCAGGCCAGCGGTGTCGATGAGAATCAGACGCTTGCGCGCCATCGGCGCAAGCGTTTTGCTCAACGGCTGCGTAGGGTCAACCTGAATGACCGGGACGTCGAGAATGCGACCCAAGGTCTTCAGTTGCTCCTGCGCACCGATGCGAAAGTTGTCCATACTCGCCAGCGCAATGCTCTGCGCGCCGTGCTTGAGCACATACCGCGCCGCGAGCTTGGCCAGCGTCGTGGTCTTGCCGGCACCGGCCGGACCTACCAACGAAATGATTCCACCCTCTTCCAGCGGCTCGACCTTGGTCACCTTGATCGCTTGCGCCAGGTGCGCCAGTACCATGCGCCAGGCCTGGCGCGGCTCGGACACTGCCGAAACCTTGTCCAGCAACGCGCGCGACAGCTCGGCGGGCAGGCCGATGCGCTGCAACCGGCGCCAGAGGCTGGCCTGTTGGGGGCGACGGTTCTGCTCTTGTCCCCAGGCGATCGAACCGAGCTGCATTTCGATCAGCTCACGCAGCCCCTGCAGTTCGGACTGCATGGCTTCCATCGCTCGCGAGTCGGCAGCTGCCGGAGCGGCAACAGGCTTGGGCTGAGCGATTGCGGCAGGCTTCTCGTCAAGCAGTTGACGATCCTTGCTCGGCTGGGCGCGCGACGGTGCGCTCAGCTCGGCATGGGCGTCAGCGATCCGCGCCTGGGTTTTGCGCAGCTCGGCTTCAAGCGCCGGGTTTGGCTGCTTGGGCGCGGTATCCATCGGGTAATCAAGCACAGCGGTCAGCTCGACGCCGCCAGCAACACGACGGTTGCCCGTGATCACGGCGTCAGCGCCCAGCTCGTCACGAATCATCTTCATGGCGATACGCATGTCGGCTGCGAAGAAACGTTTGACCTGCATGGCCTTTACCCTCGGTTAATTCTGACCCACCGTCGATACGATGGTGACCTGCTTGTTATCCGGTATTTCCTGATAGGCCAGGACATGAATGTTCGGTACGGCGAGTCGAGCGAATCGCGACAACATTGCGCGGACCGGACCTGCCACCAGCAGAATCGCCGGCTTACCCATCATTTCTTGACGCTGTGCCGCATCTACCAGGGAACGTTGCAACTTTTCGGCCATTCCCGGCTCGAGGAGAATGCCATCTTCCGATCCTTGTCCTGCCTTCTGAAGACTATTGAGCAATATCTGTTCCAACCTTGGCTCAAGCGTGATGACAGGTAGCTGCGGCTCAAGCCCCACAACGTTTTGCACGATTGCGCGGGACAGCGCGACACGCACCGCAGCGACCATCGCGGCGGGATCTTGACTCTTGACCGCGACGTTGGCGATGGCCTCGGCAATGGTTCGGATGTCACGAACAGGCACCTGCTCTTGCAGCAAGGCCTGTAGCACCTTCAGCAACGTGGACAGAGAGATCATCCCCGGCACCAGCTCTTCGGCAAGCTTCGGCGAGCTCTTGGCCAGCAGTTGCATCAGTTGCTGAACTTCCTCATGGCCGAGCAGCTCATGGGCGTGCTTGTGCAGCACCTGGTTGAGGTGCGTCGCTACCACGGTACTTGCGTCCACCACCGTATAACCAAGGGACTGGGCTTGATCGCGCTGGCTGGCCTCGATCCATACAGCCTCCAAGCCGAACGCCGGATCCTTGGCGGCGATTCCGTTGAGCGGGCCGAATACTTGTCCCGGGTTGATCGCCAGGTCGCGATCGGGATACACCTCGGCTTCGGCCAGGCTCACGCCCATCAGCGTCAAGCGATAGGCGTTTGGCAACAGGTCGAGGTTGTCGCGGATGTGTACCGATGGCATCAGGAAGCCGAGGTCTTGCGACAACTTCTTACGCACGCCCTTGATCCGCGCCAGCAGCTGTCCACCCTGATTGCGATCGACCAGCGGGATCAACCGATAGCCAACTTCCAGGCCGACCATATCCACCGGTGTCACATCGTCCCAACCCAGTTCCTTGGTTTCAGCGGTGCGCTGCGCCGGCAGCATTTCCTGCTGCTTCTGGACTTCTTGCTCGGCCTGCTGCTTGACCTGCTTCTGGCGATGCCAGATCCAGTAAGCGCCACCTGCGGCGACCGCACCAAGCCCGAGGAACGACATGTGCGGCATGCCGGGCACCAGACCCATGGCGATCATGATGGCGGCGGAAACGGCCAGCGCCTTGGGCGAAGCGAACATCTGCCGGTTGACCTGCTGCCCCATGTCCTCGGAACTGGTTACGCGGGTCACCATGATGGCGGCGGAGGTCGACAGCAGCAGCGAAGGAATCTGCGCCACGAGGCCGTCACCAATGGTCAGCAGGGCGTACACCTGGCCCGCCTCGCTGAAGCTCATACCGTGTTGCGCCATACCAATGGCGACACCACCGATGAGGTTGATGAACAGGATCAGCAGACCAGCAATGGCGTCACCGCGGACAAATTTGCTCGCACCGTCCATCGAGCCGTAGAAGTCAGCCTCCGAGGCCACTTCGACACGACGGATCTTGGCTTCGGCCTGATCGATAAGACCCGCGTTGAGGTCGGCGTCAATTGCCATCTGTTTGCCGGGCATCGCATCCAGGGTGAAGCGCGCACTGACTTCCGAAATCCGCCCGGCACCCTTGGTGACAACAACGAAGTTGATGATCATCAGGATTGCGAAAACGACGATACCAACGACGTAGTTACCGCCGATCACCACGTTGCCGAACGCCTCGATGACGTGACCGGCTGCTGATCCACCGTCGTGACCATGGATCAGCACCACGCGCGTCGACGCTACGTTCAATGCCAAGCGCATCAACGTAGCGACCAGCAGGATCGTCGGGAACACCGCGAAATCCAGTGGCCGCAGCGCATAGACGCTGACCAGCAGGACGACGATCGACAAGGCGATGTTGAAGGTGAACAGCAGGTCCAACAGGAACGGCGGCACCGACAGCATCATCATGCCCATCATCACGAGCAACAGCAGCGGCACGCCCAGGTTGCCGCGTCCCGCACCGGTCAGGCCGTTTCGAATATTGATGAGTTGCGTGCGATCCACGTAGACCCCGTCAGAACAGAACCAAAGAATTGACGCAAAAACGCGTCCTGTCCGGGCTATAGCAAGAAGGGGTCCAACTTCGTCGTAGGCTTACATCTGCCGAGCCAGACGCTTGCGGGCAAGGCAGCGTTCGAACCGACCGGGCGCGGGGCAGTCTCACGGGGAGCATTGTCGGCGCGACACCATCGCACGACACCCCTGACGGCTACGGCCGTCGCAGAAAAACTCAGGAGTTTTGCCATGAAACAGTGGATCATCGCGGCCCTGGCCGGCTGCACGGCCATGAGCCTACAAGCAGAAACCCTCAGCGTGCCGATGAAGGCGGTAACAGCCAAAGGTGTTGGCGAGTCCGTCGGTACCGTCAAGATCGAGAGCAGCCCGTACGGACTGGTATTCCGCCCCGAGCTGTCCGGCCTCGATTCCGGGGCGCATGGCTTCCATATTCACGCCAAGGGCAGTTGTGATCCGGCAGACAAGGACGGCGAAACCATTGCTGCAGGCGCTGCCGGAGGCCATTGGGATCCGAAGAATGCGGGCAAGCATGGCGAGCCCTGGGGTGAAGGCCATATGGGCGATCTTCCGGCGCTGATGGTCGATGGCGAAGGCCATGCCAACCAACCGGTTCTGGCACCCCGCCTGAAAAGCCTCGGCGACATCAAGGGCCTGGCGTTGATGGTTCACAAAGGCGGTGACAACCATTCCGACCATCCACAGCCGCTCGGTGGCGGGGGCGCCCGGGTTGCGTGCGGGCTGATCGAATAAAGCGGCTAGAGGCTGGAAGCGAAAAGTCGAAGCTCTAGCGCATGCCCGTTTTGCTTAGCTGCAGCAGCAGCTTGAGCTAGAAGCTGCTCTTATTCGTCTCGGCGCAGATCCGGTGGAATCGGCAGGTTGCTCAGCGGATCTGGCCGTTTACCCTTGCCGGAGCGGTACTGGCGTAGCTGGTAAACGTACGCCAGTACCTGTGCCACCGCCAGGTAGAGCCCCGCCGGGATCTCGTGATCGAGCTCGGTGGAGTAATACACCGCCCGCGCCAGTGCCGGGGATTCGAGGACAGTCACCTTGTGCTCGTTGGCAATCTCACGGATCTTCAGCGCGACGAAGTCGCCGCCCTTGGCCACCAGCATCGGCGCACCACCCTTGGTGCCGTCATATTTCAACGCCACGGCAAAGTGGGTCGGGTTGGTGATGACCACATCGGCTTCCGGAACCGCCTGCATCATCCTTCGCTGAGCGGCATCGCGCTGCAACTGGCGGATCTTGGCCTTGACCTCGGGTTTCCCCTCGCTGTCCTTGTATTCATCGCGCACTTCCTGCTTGGTCATCATCAGCTTCTGTTTGTTATCCCAGAGCTGGAATGGCACATCCACCGCCGCAATCAGGATCAGCCCACAGGCCATCCACAGTGCGCACCAGCCCACCACCTCGACGCTGTGCATGATGGCGAGATCCAGAGGCTGCTTGGCGATGGACAGCAGGTCGTCCTGATAGGCGCTGAGCACCGCCAACGCTACTAACAGCACAACCAGAAATTTGGCCAGCGCCTTCAACAACTCCACCAACGCTTTGGTCGAGAACATCCGCTTCAAGCCGGGACCAGGGTTCATCCTGCTGAACTGAGGCGCCATGGTTTTGCCTGAAAAGAGCCAGCCGCCTAGCGAAATCGGCCCGATGATCGAGACGACCATTAGCACGATGAGCAAGGGCATGACGGCTTCGAGCGCGATCATCCCGCTGTTCATCAGCAGTCGCACCATGGCGCCCTCGTCCAACAGGGTTTCACGGCTGAGCTCGAAACTGCCCTGCATCATGGCCATCAGGCTGCCCGCCAGGCCGCCACCAGACGCCAGCAACCCACCAATTCCGCCTAGCGTTACGGCTACCGTACTCAGCTCTTTGGAGCGGGCAATCTGCCCCTTCTCTCGCGACTCCCGGACGCGTTTGTCCGTGGGTTCCTCGCTTTTGTCGGCACCGCTTTCGCTCTCAGCCATAACAGGCCTCCGGCAGCTGTGAAGAAGGGATGCGCATCAGCGTAGCCCGATCAGTTCGCGAAGCATCGCCAGGGCTTCGCTGACAAAGGTCTGGTACTGGGCAAGGATGTCGGCCATGCCGATCCACACGATGATCAGGCCCAGCACGAGAGTCAGTGGAAAGCCAATCGAGAAGATGTTGAGCTGGGGCGCCGCGCGCGTCATCAGACCGAACGCGATGTTCACCACCAACAGCGCCGTGATTGCTGGCAGCACCAACAGCAGGCCGGCACCCAAAACCCAGCCCAGTTTTCCGGCGATTTCCCAGAAGTGGTTGGTGCCCACCAGCCAGCCGCCGATCGGCAAAGTCACAAAACTTTCGGTGAGAATCTCCAGCACAACCAGATGGCCATTCATGGAGAAGAACAGCAAGATGACCAGCATGTTGAAGAACTGCCCGATCACCGGCACGGAGACACCGTTCGCCGGATCGATCATCGATGCGAAGCCCAGGCCCATCTGCATGGCCAGCATCTGCCCTGACACGATGAATACCTGAAAGAAAAGCTGCAGCACGAAACCCAGCATTACGCCGACCAGGATCTGTTCAGCGATAAGAACCAGCGCTTGCGCACTCAACGCATCAACCAATGGAACCGGGGGCAACGCTGGCACCAGCACCACCGAAATGGCGACCGCCAGGTACAGCCGCACTCGCATCGGCACCAGCTGGGTTCCGATGATTGGCATGCTCATCAGCAGCGCAGCAATGCGAAACAAGGGCAATAGAAACTGCCCAACCCATGCGCCGATTTGCGCATCGCTGAGCTCAAGCATCAACGCGCGCCTTGCCAGAGCCCCTGCTCATCACCGCTACCCGATAATCAACGGAATGTTCTGGATCAGGCCCTGGGTGTACTCCATGAGCTCTCGGACCAACCAGGGGCCTGCCCAGATCAGCGTCACCAGCATAACCAGCAGGCGAGGCAAAAAACTCAGGGTCTGTTCGTTGATCTGGGTGGCTGCCTGGAACATGGCCACGACGAGACCCACCAGCAGGCTGGGCACGACCAGCACACCAACGATCATGGCCGTCATCCAGAGGGCCTCGCGAAAAATATCGACCGCGACTTCAGGCGTCATGCGAGTTTCTCAAAAGCGTTGACGATCGGCGTGAGCCTGATCGTTGTGTCCGGCGTTGCCCGCTCAGGCAGCAATTACGCATGACTCCAAGGGTCGACGCCGTTTTCGCGTGGCGCTGCGTTATTGCCCGTTCATCTGGAATGACCAAACATCTCTCCTAATGCCCTGTTTCACGCAACTGCCTTCGGTGCACCGCACAGCGAATGTCAGCCTAAAGCGTACCGAAACTGCTTGCGAGCGTGCCGATGATCAGCCCCCAGCCATCGACCAGCACGAACAGCATGATTTTGAACGGCAAGGAAATGATAAGTGGCGAGAGCATCATCATGCCCATCGCCATCAGAACGCTGGCGACCACCATGTCGATGATCAGGAACGGAATGAAGATCATGAAGCCGATCTGGAAAGCGGTTTTCAGCTCCGAAGTCACGAAAGCCGGGACCAGAATCGTCAGGGGCGCTGCGTCCGGTGTCTGGATGTCAGTCCGTCGCGACAGTCGCACGAACAACTCCAGGTCGCTTTCGCGGGTTTGCGCGAGCATGAAGTTCTTCAACGGCACCTCAGCCCGTGCGATTGCATCCGGTGCGGATAATTGCTCGTTCAGATAAGGCTGCACCGCCTCATTGTTAATCTGCTCGAACACCGGCGCCATAATGAACAGCGTGAGGAAAATCGTCAGGCCGACAAGGATCTGGTTCGACGGCGTCTGTTGCAGGCCCAGGGCCTGACGCAAGATGGAAAAGACGATGATGATCCGAGTAAAGCTGGTCATCAGCATGACGAACGCTGGAATGAAGCTCAGCGCCGTCATGATCAGCAGGATTTGCAGGCTGACCGAATACTCCTGCTGGCCCTGCGCATCGGTACTCAGGGTAATCGCCGGTATCGACAGCGGATTATCGCCCTGCGTGATCAGTCCTGCGGCATCCTGGCCCACCGCAAACGGCGCGGCGAACACCAACAGGACCGCCAGCAACAATCGAAGCATCAGTGCTTGTCCTTCTGGTCCCTGCCAAGCAGCTCCATCAGGCGCTGGGCAAACTCCGGGTTGGCCGGCTCGGCATCCGGCAGATGAACCGGCTCTTCAAGCACATGCAGTGGCGTGATACGACCGGCACTCAGGCCGAGCAGCACCTGCTCGCTGCCTACCTGAACCAGGACCAACCGTTCGCGTGGGCCAAGCGCATGGCTGGAGATCAGCTTGATCGCGTGATTGTTCCGAGGATTGATTTGTTGCATTCGGCGCAGCAACCAGGCGAGCAGGAAGATCAGCCCGATTACCAGCAACAGGCCGAGCAGCATCTTGGTCATCTGCGCGCCCATTCCGGTGTTGCTCATGCTCGCGGTGGGCTCGGCGGCCATCACCGGCAAAGCCAGCAGCAGCGAAAGGAAGGCCAGGATTCGCATGTCAGCGCAACTTCTTGATGCGTTCGCTCGGACTGATCACGTCGGTCAGACGGATGCCGAATTTTTCGTTCACCACCACCACCTCGCCGTGGGCGATCAGGGTGCCGTTGACCAGTACGTCCAGCGGCTCGCCCGCGAGCCGGTCAAGTTCGACCACCGAGCCCTGGTTGAGCTGCAGCAGGTTGCGAATACTGATTTCGGTGCTGCCGACCTCCATCGAGATCGACACCGGGATGTCCAGGATCACATCCAGATTAGGGCCATCGAGACCGGCCGGTGCGGCCGCCTTCGGGCTGGTACCGAACTCCTCCAGTGGCGCGCGCGGAGGCGCAGGGGCCGCTGCCGGCCCCTGATTCAGCAACGCATCGATGTCGTCCTGGTTGGCATCGCCGGCTTCGGCCAACGCCGAGGCCCATTCATCAGCAAGTGCCTGTTCTTCGGCTGAAGTGTTTTCGTGTTCGTCTGCCATCGCTAATCCTCGACCGCTGATAATAGTTAGGAGTGAATCAACGGGGTCGCAAAACGGATTCAAGCACCTGCAGGGCCAAGTTGCCCTTGTGCGCGCCCAGCTTGACCTTGAAGGCCGGCATGCCATTGGCGCGCATGATCATGTCTTCGGGCATTTCCACAGGAATCACATCGCCCGGTTGCATATTCAGAATGTCGCGCAGTTTGAGTTGGCGCCGCACGACCGTCGCACCGAGCGGCACGTTCACGTCGAGCACGTCCTCGCGCAGGGCATTCACCCAGCGCTCGTCCTGGTCGCTGACGTCCGACTGGAAGCCAGCGTCGAGCATTTCGCGGATGGGCTCGATCATCGAATACGGCATCGTCACGTGGAAATCCCCGCCGCCGCTCTCGAGCTCTATGTGGAAAGTCGACACCACCACCACTTCACTGGGGCTGACGATGTTGGCGAGCGCCGGATTCACTTCCGAATGAACGTACTCGAAGTTGACGTCAAGCACCGCGTGCCAGGCTTCCTTAAGATCGACGAACGCCTGATCCAACACCATGCGCACAACGCGCAGCTCGGTGGGAGTGAACTCGCGACCCTCGATCTTGGCGTGCCGGCCATCGCCGCCGAAGAAGTTGTCCACCAGTTTGAATACCAGCTTGGCATCGAGAATGAACAGCGAGGTCCCGCGCAGTGGCTTGATCTTCACCAGGTTGAGGCTGGTGGGTACGTACAGCGAGTGCACGTACTCACCGAATTTCATGACCTGCACGCCACCCACCGACACATCGGCGGAGCGGCGCAGCAGGTTGAACATGCTGATGCGGGTGTAGCGGGCGAAACGTTCATTGACCATTTCCAGCGTGGGCATGCGCCCGCGGACAATACGGTCCTGGCTGGTCAGGTCGTAACTTTTGATGCTGCCCGGTTCGGCATCGCTTTCGGTATCGACCAGACCGTCGTCGACCCCGTGCAGGAGCGCATCGATCTCGTCTTGCGAGAGCAGGTCTTGAACAGACATCTACAGCGACCCCTATTGCAATACGAAGTTGGTGAACAGTACTTGCTCGATGGCAAGCTTGCCGATTTCCTTCTGCGCCAGCTCTTGAACGCTGGCGGTTGCCTGCTGCCGGAGCATCTCCTGGCCAACCGGTGTAGCCAGGCTGGCGAACTCTTGACTTGAAAACAGCATAACCAGTTGATTGCGCAACAGCGGCATGTGTTCCTTCAGTGCGTCGAGTGCGGCCTGATCGCGGGACATCAGCGCCACATTGACTTGCATGTAATGCTGACGGCCACCGGTATTGGCAAAATTGACGATGAACGCGGGTGCCAGTACTTCATAGGTCGCCGCCTGCCGCTGTGGTGCGGTCTGGGAATGCTCGGCCTCGTCCGAATGCGCCGGCTCGGATGCGCCTCGGGACATGAAGTAGATCGTGCCGCCTACCGACAACCCGACCGCCAGCAACACGCCGACTACGATCAGGATAATCAGCTTCAGCTTTCCCTTTCCCTTTCCCTCGGCCGAAGCTGCAGGACTCGCTACGTCTGGGGGTCCTTGTTTCTTAGCCATGCCAAATATCCGTCATCACAAGTGTTTTCACTCGCATCAAAGCGTTACGAGCAACTGCTGTGCCAAAGTATCGACTAGGGAGCGAGCGGCGTAAACGATTGCCATGCGCCGCTCGCCAATTTATCGACCAAGAGTCCTCTACGTCGCTGCATAAAAAAACCGGGCGCGAGGCCCGGTTTTCTATGACTAGCCGAACGTCAGGCGTAGTAATCCACCAAGCCACGGTCGCCACCGGTACGACCAGTGCTGATTTCCATCGTGCCTCGAATGATTTCTTCGTCCCCTCCCGACACTGAGCCGGCCGCATTACTGCCCCGCGAATCACCACCGCGATCGCCCTGCCAGCCACGCGACTGATCGGAAACGTTCACGTCCATCGTCATGCCCTGCTGTGCAAACATATCCCGTAGCCGATGCATCTGCCCTTCCAGCGCATCACGAACCCCCGCATGCGGGCTGAGGAAGGTCACCTGGGTCTGATCCTTGTGCATGTCGATACGAACCTCCATGCGCCCCAACTCTGCCGGATCGAGCTGGATCTCGGCGGATTTGAGGTTCTGACTCGACAACCACATCACCTTATCGACCACCGCCTCACTCCAGCCCGATTGCTGCATCTGTACCGGCTGTCCCGGCACCAACGCTGGCCGCTGTGCCTGCTGCACCTGATTCTGCTGAGCGATCGCCTGCGTTAGCGGACTGAGCCGGTTTATCGCTGCGTCATTGGCGCTTGTGCGGCTTTCCTTCGGCACCTCGAGCTTATCGAGCAGCTCACTGAAGCCTTCTTCCAGTGAGGGCTCGTCAGATTCTTCAACGAGCTCCTCGCCCGCAAGAAGGCTCGCCGGAAGCGCATCCTCGACGTCCGTGGAGGCTTCATCCGGCATGAGGAGGTTCGAGAAGGGGCTCTTCTGGGCGGCAGACTGGATCTCCCCCGAACGCTGCCCGGCCAACGCCGTATCGCCTTCTCCTTCACCCTCCTCGCCTGCCTCCGCCGCTGTCGCTTGCGCCAGTCCTACCAAGAATTCGCTACCGGTCAGAGGTTGCGCAGCTGGCTGCTCCGCGCTGATGTCCCCTTGTCCGCCCATGCCGAACAGCAAGAGCGGATCGAGTTCGGCCTCGGCATTTTGAGACTCTTCATCCTCTCCCTCGGACTCGACAGGCAATTCGTTGCCGGCCTCGACCGTCGACGGCTTTTCGGTGCCGCCCGCCTCGGCGGTTTCCTGACTCGGCTTCTCGCTTGCCGGCTTGTCACGGGCTGGCTTCGCCGCGCTTTCGTGACGTTCGACCGGTTTGGCCTGACGCTCCTTGGCATAGACGTTGGCGAAGCTGGAAGCCTCGTCCCGACTGGCCTGAGGGGCCGCTTTGGTGGGCGCATTCGCAGCCTTGGCGGCAGCGGTGGGTGTTTTGATATTGAGTAACAGATCGGGGGAAACGGCCATGGGTCTTTCCGCTCAGGATGATGACTTTGCATTCCTAAATGCAAAGTCCAGGCCAGCTTATCCCTACGAAGCGAGCTTCATGCTTTTTCGCGGGATCGATGAGCCAGGCAGCGCACCGCGGTTGTTAGCCAGACCCGCCATAACGCTGGCGTTCGGCCCGATAGAGAATGCGGACGATGGCGAATTCGCGCTCGATGCGATCGATCAACTCGCACGCGGCATCAAGCAATTCGAGCCGTGCGAATTCTTCTAGCTCGCGACAAAGTTCCGCCAGCAGCGTCGCACCCATGTTGCTGCAACTGCCCTTGAAACTGTGGGCAGCCTGACGCAGATTTTCCGCGTGGCCGCACCGGCAAGCGTTCTGCAACAGGCGCAGCCGTTCCTCCGAGTCGGCGAGGAAGGTATCCAGAAGCACCGGATACTCCGTTTCCATTACGTCTTGAAGGGTTGCCAGTACACGGCTGTCGAGGTGGTCGACCACGGATATGCTCCTGGCTGGAATAACGACGAATTATGCACGACCGGACCAATGGAACTCCACGTTAAGGACCTTGCCGTCCGGCTGCCAACAAAAGTGATCACTCAGCCGCTTGATCATGCGCATGCCCCGCCCGCCCAGGCATTCGGCGCAGTACTGCTTGTTCAGCACGCGCTGTACGTCGAACCCCGGCCCGCTGTCACGCACGCCGATGCGCAGATAGCCCTCAGCGCCTTCGGATTTGACGCTCAGATCGATGGACACGAAGCCGTCGGAGAGCGCGTCCAGCCGCCTTTGACGCTCCTGATAGTAGTTTGCAAAACCCTCGGCATTGCATTTCAAGGAGGAATCGAGCAATAGCACCCCGTGCTCCAGCGCATTGGCATAGAGTTCGGTCAACACGGTGTATATGGTGCCAGCGCGATAACGCAGGGGTGATATCTGCAGCAGCAGCTGCATCGTCATCGGCAAAGGATTGGCCGTACGCAAGCTGCTCGGACGAAGCTCGAAGCTGACTGACCAATCTCTCGCTCGCAGTTGCTGGAAACCTAGCGGATTAATGTCGAGCGGCTGAAACGCAACCTGGACAGCCTGATCGATCATGCTCACTTCGACCAGGCTCATGTCGTCAAGTATTTGACCGTGGAACGCAAGCAGCGCCTCCTCGATCTCGTCGAACAGTGACGATGCGTCGAGATTTGCGTCCATGACCGCGAGCAGCCGTTGCTCGCCAAACAACTCATCGTCGGCATTACTGCTTTCCAGAATCCCGTCCGACATCAGCAGCAGGCGGTCACCAACCGCCAGCGGCAAGGTCTCGAAGGTGTCATCGAAGGAGGACGCCCCGAGGACTCCTAGCGGCAGATGCCTGGACCGCAACGGCAAGCGCTCGTCATCCGACGCCCTGAGCAGATAGCCGTCCGGCAATCCGCCGTTCCACACCCGCAGCGAGCCCTGCTCAAGGTTGATATCCAGCAGCGTGGCGCAGCAGAACATTTCCACGGGCAGGATCAGTTTCAGCTTGGTATTGATCTCGCGAAGGATTTCGCTGCTGGAATACCCTTTGGCGGTCATCCCGTAGAAGGTCTCAGCCAGCGGCATGGCACCGATCGCAGCCGGCAATCCATGACCGGTGAAATCGCCCAACAGCACGAACATTCGTCCGGCCGGCGCGTGCGCAGCCAGCAATAGGTCGCCGTTGAACAGCGCGCGCGGCGACTGCCGATAGCGGATATTGGGGGCATTCAGGCAGCCGGCGTGGGCCACCTTGTCGAAAATTGCCTTGGCTGCGCTCTGCTCGTCGAGCAGCTGCTGGTTACGCCGAGCAATGAGGTCACGCTGTTCCAGCACCGTGGCTTGCAAGCGACGCAAGCGATGCATGGCCTGGATCTTGGCTTCGAGGATGATCGGGTTGTAGGGCTTGGCGATGAAGTCGTCGCCGCCCGCTTCGAGGCAACGAACCAGGGCCTCGTTTTCGGTCAGTGAGGTGAGGAAGATGATCGGCACCAGCTCGTTGCCGGCCAGGCGCTTGATCTGCCGCGCAGCTTCGAAACCGTCCATCACCGGCATCAGCGCATCCATCAGTACCAGCTGCGGCCGTTCGTCTTCGAACCGCCTTACCGCTTCGGCGCCATTGGCTGCGGTGGTCACGCGATGCCCTTGGCGACAGACGATGGCGGCGAGCAGCATACGATCGGCCGCGCCATCCTCGGCGATGAGTATGGAAAGCCGGCGAGGCATTAGGCGATCGCGAACAGTTGTTCGAAATTGGAAACCGAGAGAACCTTTCGCACATCCGGGTTGCAGTTGACCAGGCGAACATCGGCTTTATCGCTGCCGCCGTGATCGCGCAGCAACAACAGCATGCCAAGTGCTGAACTGTCGAGGTAGGTCGCGCCACTGAGGTCAACTACATAACGGCTGGGGGTATTGCCAGTACGCTGATAGGCATCGCGAAAAGCCTGATGAGTGTTGAAATCGAAGCGCCCTTGAATGGTTATAGTCAGCTCCTGTCCATCTGCCGATAGCTGTGAACTGATGGTCATGTAGCGCTCCTGATCCAATGCGAGAACGTGACTGCCGTATTGGCTGGACGGCGCCGGCGCATCATCGAATGGCGCCTCGAGCAGTGGCGCCGATGCCGTCAATGACCAGCCGTGCTGTAGCAAACAGGCTGATGAAGATGTAGCACCCTAAACTCCGCACAGCAAGCTTCAATCCTGTTTGGGCCGGCCTGCCAGCCGCTGCGAAAATTCATCGAGGAGTTTCTGCTCGCGCTTGTCGGCCGCCGTTCGCGCTTCCTGCAAGTACCGTTCGACCAGTTTGCGCAAGCCATCCAGGCGCGCGCGACGTTGCTGCCACTGCTCGCGCAGCTTGTCGAGATTATTGCGGTGCCAATCGACGCTGCGCTGCTGTTGGCCGATGGCCGACTCGAGCTGCGAAAGGAATCGCTGATAATTCATCAGCCATTGGCCGGAGACACCCTGGCTACCCTGACTCAGCCACTGCTGCTGATAGTCGCCGAAATACTGGCGCAGCTCGCCCAGCTTGGCTTCAGCCTGGGACAGTTGCGCCTGCCCCTGACCGAACAACCTGGCGGCGTCGCGCTCGGCACGCTCGGCCATGTCGATCACGGGCGCCAAGCGCGCGGCGCGGCTCGCCGACAAGGTTTAGCTCGCCGCCTTCGGATTGAATACGCTGGCCAGCAGTGCCTCGCTACGAGCCAGGTGTTCGGCCTCGTCGAGGCCCTGTCTTAGATAGCGAACCATTTCCGCCTGCCGTGCGATGGCCAGGTCGGTTTCTGGATCACCGCCAGGCACGTAGGCGCCGACGCTGATCAGGTCGCGGCTCTGCTGGAAACGCGACCAGAGCTGCTTGAAGCGCTGGGCATTGCGCATGTGCTCGGCGCTGACCACTTGCGGCATGACCCGGCTGATGGAGGCCTCGATGTCGATTGCTGGGTAATGCCCCTCCTCGGCTAAGCGGCGCGACAACACGAAGTGCCCGTCCAACACACCACGTGCGGCATCGGCGATGGGGTCCTGCTGATCGTCACCCTCGGACAGCACGGTGTAGAACGCGGTGATCGAGCCACCGCCCGCCTCCGCGTTGCCGGCGCGCTCCACCAGGCTCGGCAATTTGGCGAATACCGAGGGCGGATAGCCCTTGGTTGCCGGTGGTTCGCCGATGGCCAGGGCGATCTCGCGCTGGGCCTGGGCGAATCGGGTCAGCGAATCCATCAGCAGCAATACGTTCTTGCCCTTGTCGCGGAAATATTCGGCGATGCGCGTGCAGTACATGGCGGCGCGCAGGCGCATCAGCGGTGCGTCGTCGGCAGGCGATGCCACCACGACTGAGCGCTTGATGCTTTCTTCGGTGAGGATGTTCTCGATGAATTCCTTGACCTCGCGGCCCCGCTCACCGATCAGCCCGACCACGATGATGTCGGCCTCGGTGAAGCGCGTCATCATGCCGAGCAATACCGACTTACCCACGCCGGTACCGGCAAACAGGCCCAGACGCTGGCCGCGGCCGACGGTGAGCAGCCCGTTGATGCTGCGGATGCCGACGTCCAGTGGCTCGCTGATCGGGTGACGTTTCAGTGGGTTGATCACCGGGCCGTCCATAGGCACCCAGTCTTCGGCCTTCATTCCGCCCTTGCCATCCAGCGCGCGGCCAGCGCCATCGAGTACGCGGCCGAGCATCGAGGTGCCCATGGGCAGACGGCCGGTGTTGGCCAGCGGCACGACCCGCGCGCCGGGGGCGATGCCGGCCAGGCTGCCGACCGGCATCAGGTACAACTTGCCGCCGGAGAAGCCCATCACCTCAGCTTCGACCTGGGTCGGATGATAACTGTCTTCGTTGATCACCAGACACCGGCTGCCGACCGCGGCGCGCAGCCCTTCAGCCTCCAACGTCAGGCCGACCATACGCAACAACCGACCCTCGAGGATCGGTTGACTGGGCAGCTTGATCGCCTCGCCATACGCTTCGAAACGCTTGGCAAAGCTGGTGCGTTCAAGGCGCATCAGCGCTCTCCGAATCCGTATCCAGGTTCAGATGCAGGTCGGCTTCCGGCGGGCTGGTAGCGTTTTCGCGCTGCTGCTCGAACAACTGGTTGATGGCTTGAGCCAGGCGCGTTTCGACACTGGCATCGATCCGGCTCTGCTCGGTCTCGATCCGGCAGCCGCCCGGCAGCAGATCACTGTCCTCGACGATCCGCCACGTCTCTTCATGGCGCTCGCGCAGCGCTTTGACCAGCTCGAAATCCTGCGGATTGATATAGATGCGCACATTGCTCGCGCCCATCGGCAACAATTTGAGCGCATCGCGCAAGACCTGCCGGATCTGGCTCGAATCGATCAGCAAGTCGCGCTGGATCACCTCGCGAGCCAGTTGGCTGACCAACGTGACCATAGCGTGCTCAAGGTTACGATCCTGATCGGCGATGGGCTCGAGCAACTGCGTCATCACGCGTTCAAGGCTGTCGAGCTTGGGTGCCAGCGCAGCATCGGCTTCCTGCCGGGCCTTGAGCTGGCCGGCATGGAAACCGTCCTTCTCGCCCGTGCTGAAGCCTTCGTTATAGGCCTCCTGGCGGATCGATTCGAGTTCGTCGAGCGTCAGCGGTTTGACTTCCTCGACGGGGACGTCCTCGCTGCGCGTAAGCTCCTCGTCCGGCACCGCCGCGTCGGCGACCTCCGGCTCCGGCTCGGCGCCTAACGGATCGAAGCTCGGCAAGGCCCAGCGATCGAAGACATTGACGTCCTTCGCGCGGATGACTTCGCTGGGGTTTTCCTTCGACATTGCAGCTCGCTTAGATTTAGATCATTTCTTCGCCGCCCTTGCCACCGAGAACAATCTCTCCGGCTTCGGCCATGCGGCGGGCGATGGTGAGAATTTCCTTCTGGGCGCCTTCGACTTCGCTGATGCGCACCGGTCCCTTGGCTTCTAGGTCGTCGCGTAGCAATTCGCCCGCGCGCTTGGACATGTTCTTGAAGATCTTTTCCTTGATTGCTTCGTCGGCACCCTTGAGCGCCATGACCAGCACATCGGAGGATACTTCGCGTAGCAGCACCTGGATGCCCCGGTCGTCGACATCGGCAAGGTTGTCGAACACGAACATCAGGTCTTCGATCTGCGACGACAAATCTTCGTCGACATCGCGGATGGCATCCATCAGCTGGCCTTCGACCGAGCTGTCGAGGTAGTTCATGATATCCGCGGCACGTTTGACGCCACCCAGCGTCGCCCGCGTGGTATTGGAATTACCCGAGAACTGTTTCTCCAGAATCAGATTGAGCTCTTTGAGCGCTGCTGGTTGCACGGTGTTGAGCGAGGATACGCGAAGCACGATGTCCAGCCGCACCTTGTGGTCAAAATGCGAGAGCACCTCGCCAGCCTGGTCGGGGTCCAGGTACGCCACCACGATCGCCTGAATTTGTGGATGCTCGTAGCGGATCACGTCAGCGACGGCACGAGGCTCCATCCATTTCAGACTGTCCAAACCGCTGGTATTGCCGCCTAGCAGAATGCGATCGATCAAGCCGCCGGCCTTGTCCTCACCCAGCGCCTGGGTAAGCATTTTACGAATATAGCCATCCGAGCCCACGCCAAGCCCGGTCTGGTCGCCGACGGTGTCAACGAATTCGCTCATCACCTGCTCGATCTGCGTTTTCTGCACGTTGCGCATCTGCGCCATCGCCGTACCGACTTTTTGCACTTCCTTCGGACCGAGATGCCGCAGGACCTGCGCGGCATCGGCTTCACCGAGTGAAAGCAGCAGTATCGCGGCCTTGTCGATTTTGTTCAGCTTGGCTGGAACTCGAGCATCACTCATCTTCGTTGATCCAATCTTTGACGACCTGGGCCACCCGGCCCGGATCTTCTGCTACCAGATTTTTGATGGCATTCAGTTGCGCATCGTACCCCTCGGTCGGGCTCGGCAGCATGATGCTCTGCGGCCCGCTCAGACTGACTCGGTCATTGGACAGCGCGCCATCCATACCGTCCATTTCGCCCAATGCGATATCGCCACCGGCGGCCTGGAGTTCCTTGCCTTTCCCGGCATTGGTCAGATTGTTCAGGACCGGCCGCAGCACACCGAACACCAGCACTAGAATGAACAGTACCCCGAGCACTTGCTTGACGATGTCCCAGAACCACGGCTGCGAGTAGAACGGTACGTCAATAAAGGTTTCATCCAACGAGTCGGCCGCGAACGGCGCGTTGATAACGCTGACGCTGTCGCCACGGCTGGCGTCGAAACCGACGGCGTCCTGCACCAGCCGGGTGAAACGCGCCAATTCTTCGGCGCTCCGCGGGACACGTGTCGTCTGCCCATCAGCAGAGACCGTCACCTGATCGTCAAGTACTACGGCAACCGACAAGCGGCGCAGGCGGCCCTGCTGCTGCTTGGTGTGACTGATCGAACGGTCCAGCTCGTAATTACGGGTCGCCTGCTCGCGCTTGTCAGCGGGATACGGCGCAAGCATGGGCTGGCCGGTCGCGGGATCCATGATCTGCTGACCATTGGCATCTAGCAACGGTTGTCCGGAAGCGATGGCACCCGCGGCCGCGGCTTGCCCGGCCTGAGCGTTCTCCGGCGCGCTGGCCGGGCCCGGTGGCTGGTTGCTCAGCGCACCCGGAACACCCTGCGATCCGAGACTGCTTTGGCGCTGCTCGCTGACGCTCTGTTCGCTGCGCAGAGCCGGCTGATCCGGGTTGAAGGTCTCTGAAGTCGACTCGACAGCGCTGAAGTCGACGTCGGCAGATACTTCGGCCTTGTACCGACCGTTGCCCAGCACCGGCTGCAGGATGCTTTGCACACGTTGGGTGTAGAGGCTCTCGATCCGACGGCTGTAGTCGAACTGCTTGCCGGCCATGCTCAGCTCGGTGAGCTCCTGTTGGTCTGACAGCAGATTGCCCTTCTGATCCACCACGGTGATCTGCGACTTGGTCAGCTCCGGCACGCTGGTGGCGACCAGGTTGATGATCGCCATAACCTGGCTCGGCTCGAGGCTGCGGCCCGGATAGAGCTCCACCAGCACCGACGCGCTGGGCTTGCGCTCGTCACGCACGAACACCGAGCTTTTCGGGATAGCCAAGTGCACGCGGGCGCCCTTGACGTTGTTGAGGCTGGACACGGTGCGGCCCAGTTCGCCTTCGAGGCCACGGCGGTAGCGGGTGGCTTCCATGAACTGGCTGGTGCCGAGGCCCTGCTCCTTGTCAAGAATCTCGAAGCCGATATTGCTGTCGGTCGGCGCAATGCCGGCGCTGGCGAGTTTCAACCGCGCGCGGGCAAGATCATCGGCCTTGACCAGCAAGGCACCAGAGGTAGGCTCGATGGTGTATGAAATATCGGCTGCCGCCAGAGTTTCCATGACCTGATTGGCATCCATCCCGGCGAGGCTACCAAGCAGCGGACGATAGTCCGGTTGCTGCGACCAGAGCACCACGGCGAAACCGATGGCCACGCTTGCAGCCAGCCCGACCAACAGGCCGATCTGCCGCAGCATCGACATTTCGGAAAGATTTTCCAGGAACGACAGGCCCAACAAAGGCTTCTTCGGAGCTTCCGAATCAACCGGTACTGGAACCTTGCTAAGCGCTTCAGCCATTATTCAAACCCTGCCTTAAACCGGCATCTGCATGATGTCTTGATACGCCTGGACCAGCTTGTTACGCACCTGGGTCATGGCCTGAAAGGAAACGCTGGCTTTCTGCGACGCGATCATGACCTCGGTCAGGTCGATACCGCCCTGCCCCATCTCGAACGCGGTGGCCAACTGACTGGAGGCTTGCTGGGTTTCGTTCACTTTGTTGACGGCCTGGCCGAGCATGTCGGAAAAGCTCGGAGCGCCCACTTCAGGTGTGGCGGTCACGGGCTTGGAGCGTGCCATTGCATCGGTCTGCATGGCCCGCATTTCCAGCATCAAGCGATTGAATTCAATACCCTGGCTCATCTATTCCTCCAACAGCTGCGGTTTTTTTGACGCTTCGCAGCAAGCACCATGTGAATAGCAACATCGATGCCAGTGTCTGGCTCACTACGCTGGACCAAACGAAAACGAGAGACAAACGGTCATCAGCACAACAGCACTGTTACGCTGATCCCGCTTACGGCTGTACCGCGACGCCGCGCGACGCCTGTCATAGCCTGCGCTTGAAGCAAGTATCGTGCGCAACGGCCTCTGTCTCACCTCAGGTACACCTGTCTTTTCGCCATGAACCGGATCCGAACCCGATGACCCTCTCCGCTACCACGCCCCTGCTTCAGCCCCTCAAGGACAGCTCGGCCTCAACCGTCGTGGCCGGTTTCATCGCCATGCTCACCGGCTATACCAGCTCGCTGGTGCTGATGTTTCAGGCCGGACAAGCGGCGGGCCTCAGTAGCGCGCAAATTTCATCGTGGATCTGGGCTCTGTCGATCGGCATGGCGGTGTGCAGCATCGGTTTGTCGCTGCGCTACCGGACGCCGCTGGTGATCGCCTGGTCAACGCCGGGGGCGGCGCTGCTGATCAGCAGCTTGCCCGGCGTTCCCTATGGCGAAGCGATCGGTGCATTCATCTTCAGTTCGGTGCTGATAGCGCTGTGCGGGCTCACCGGCAGCTTCGAACGTCTGATGCGCAAGGTGCCCGCGTCGCTGGCGGCAGCATTGCTGGCCGGCGTGCTGTTCAATATCGGCAGCGAGATTTTTCGCGCGGTGAACGTACAGCCCGTGCTGGTACTGGGGATGTTCTTCAGCTATCTACTGACCAAGCGCCTGCTGCCGCGTTATGCGGTGCTCTCGGCACTGATCGTTGGCTGCGTGCTGGCCGGCGGGTTGGGCCTGCTCGACTTTAGCGGCCTGAGCCTGGAGATCGCGATTCCGGTGTGGACCACGCCGGCGCTGTCCTTCGCCGCGGTCTTCAGCATTGGCATACCGCTGTTCGTCATTGCCATGGCGTCGCAGAACATGCCCGGGCTGGCGGTATTGCGCGCCGAGGGTTTTCAGGTGCCGGCCTCACCGCTGATTTCCGTTACGGGTATCGCGTCGGTTCTGCTCGCCCCTTTCGGCTCCCATGGCATCCACCTGGCCGCGATCACCATGGCCATCTGTGCAGGACCCGAGGCGCACCCGGACCCATCGCGGCGTTACACCGCAGCCGTCTGGTGCGGGCTGTTCTACGGTATTGCGGGCATTTTCGGCGCAACCCTGGCCGCGCTGTTCGCGGCCTTTCCACCGGCGCTGGTGTTGTCCATCGCGGCGCTGGCACTGCTTGGTTCGATCGGCAGCGGCCTCACCCAAGCGATGCAACTGCCGCGCGAGCGCGAGGCGGCCTTGATCACCTTCATGGTCACGGCGTCAGGCCTGACCCTGTTCGGCATCGGCTCCGCCTTGTGGGGACTGGTGGCGGGCGTGTTAACGCTGCTGATCGTTAATGGGCGCAAAGCTGCGGGCTGAGCGCCGCGGCAACCGGATTCAGATGGCCGTCGCGCCGCCGTCAACCGCTAACGCATGGCCGGTGGTGAAGGCAGCGCCGTCGCTGCAGAGATAAAGCACTGCGGCGGCGATTTCCTCGGCTTTGCCGATGCGTCCAACCGGATGCATGGCCGCGGCAAATTCGGCCTTGCGCGGATCCGCCTCATAGGCGCGGCGGAACATATCGGTATCGATGACCGCAGGGCATACGGCATTGACCCGGATCTTCTTTTTGGCGTATTCGATTGCCGCCGATTTGGTCAATCCGATGACGGCATGCTTGGACGCCGAATAAATGCTCATCTTCGGCGCCGCTCCCAGTCCCGCAACCGAAGCGGTATTGACGATGGCGCCGCCGCCCTGAGCCAGCATCAGCGGCAGCTGATGCTTCATGCACAGCCAGACGCCTTTGACATTGACACCCATGATGGCGTCGAACTCGGCTTCGCTGCCTTCAGCCAGGCGCCCCTGTTCGATCTCGATGCCGGCATTGTTGAAGGCATAGTCGATGCGCCCATAGCTCGCTACCGCTTGCTCGATCATCGCTTGAACATCGCCGTCGCGTGTAACGTCGCAGCGTACGAACAACGCTTCTCCGCCGCGCTCGCGGATGGCTTCGGCACAGGCTGCACCGCCCGCCTCGTCCAAATCTGCCACCACCACCTTTAGCCCCTGCTCAGCGAACGCCAGCGCTGCCACACGGCCGATACCCGCCGCCGCGCCAGTAACCAACGCAACCTGACCGGAAAAATACATGCTCATGCTGGATACCCTATCGATTGAAAGAAGCCTCGAGTCCAAAAGTGACTACAAGCCATACGCTGGTCATGGTTATACCGCTATCCACTGCCCCGATTAAGCTCGGGTTGGCGATATCACTCACGCGGATGCCACTGCATTCCAACATTCCCGCCTTGCTTGCAGTGATGACGTCTGCAAGCTAAACCAAGCTTTTGCACCCACCAGAGGCTTCCATGGACAAGATCAATCGTCAGTTTTTGCTGGCCAAGCGCCCCGTCGGGGCGCCGACCCGCGATACCTTCGAATTCGCTGAACAGCCGTTGGGCGACCCTGGCCCGAACCAGATCCTGGTCAAGAACGAATACCTCTCGCTGGATCCCGCCATGCGCGGCTGGATGAACGATGCCAAGTCCTATATCCCGCCGGTGGGTATTGGCGAGGTAATGCGCGCGCTTGGTGTGGGCAAGGTCGTTGCTTCGCAGCATCCCGGATTCGCCGAAGGCGATTACGTCAACGGCGCGCTCGGCGTACAGGATTATTTTCTCGGCGAGCCCAAAGGCTTCTACAAGGTCGATCCGAACCAGGCGCCGCTGCCGCGCTATCTGTCCGCGTTAGGCATGACCGGCATGACCGCTTACTTCGGTCTGCTCGCCGTAGGCGAACCCAAGGCCGGGGAAACCGTGGTGCTATCTGGCGCAGCCGGTGCAGTGGGCAGCGTTGCGGGGCAGATTGCCAAGATCAAAGGCTGTCGCGTGGTAGGCATAGCGGGTGGCGCTGACAAGTGTCGCTTCCTCACCGAAGAGCTGGGCTTCGATGCGGCAATCGACTACAAGAGCGAAGACGTCGCGGCCGGTTTGAAGCGCGAATGTCCGAAGGGCGTCGACGTCTACTTCGATAACGTCGGCGGCGATATCCTCGACGCGGTGCTGACGCGCATCACCGTTGGTGCTCGCATCGTGATTTGCGGCGCCATCAGCCAGTACAACAACAAGGAAGCGGTCAAGGGTCCTGCCAACTACCTGTCCCTGTTGGTCAACCGGGCGCGCATGCAAGGCATGGTGGTGATGGATTACGTGCCTCGCTATCCGGAGGCCATGAAAGAAATGGCTGGCTGGATGCAGAGCGGCGAGCTGAAGAGCAAGGAGGACATCGTCGAAGGGCTGGAGACGTTCCCCGATACCCTGATGAAACTGTTCACCGGCGGTAACTTCGGCAAGTTGGTATTGAAAGTCAGCTAACCTCGCATGGGTAGCGGACGGTCACCGTACTTCGGCGGCCATCCGTTATCCAGTTCAAGCCAGCTCGGCAACCACTGCCGCCAGTGCCCGGGACGGATCCGCCGCCTGTGCGATGGGCCTGCCGATCACCAGATAATCCGACCCCGCCGCCATCGCCTCGGCAGGCGTGAGAATCCTCCGTTGATCGTCGGCCTTGCTACCAGCCGGACGAATGCCCGGAGTCACCAGTTGCAACTGCGCAAAGCGCGCTTTCAAGGATTGCGCCTCCTGCGCCGAGCAAACCAGCCCGTCCATTCCGGCCTCCGCCGCCAAGCCAGCCAGTCGCAGCACCTGCTGCTGCGGCTCTAGATCGAGACCGATATCTGCCAGGTCCGCCTGTTCCATGCTGGTCAGTACCGTAACGCCGATCAGCAACGGTTTTTGGCCGCCCACCTTGTCCAGAATTTCGCGGCACGCAGCCATCATCCGCACCCCTCCTGAGCAATGTACATTGACCATCCACACGCCAAGCTCCGCCGCTGCCTTGACCGCCATCGCCGTGGTGTTGGGTATGTCATGGAATTTCAGATCGAGAAAGACCTCAAATCCTTTGCCCTGCAGCGCCTCGACGATCTGCGGGCCGCAGCGGGTGAACAGCTCCTTGCCGACCTTGACACGGCAAAGCGCCGGGTCGAGCTGTCCGGCCAGAGCCAGCGCAGCATCACGGGAGGGAAAATCGAGCGCAACGATGAGGGGAGTCTGGCAAGTCATGGCGATTCCTCGGCAAATTTCGGCGCGCATTGTCGCAGAAAACCATCATCGAAGCGGGCCAGATACCGTTCGCTATGGGGTTCGTTCACGCAATAGCGCAACTACGTGCGCGAGCGTAATGTTAAAAACAGTTCCGCCACCATCAGGAGATAAACATGCCTTGGTACATCTGGTTATTGCTAGCTCTGGTGATCGGCATCATCGTCGGAGGGCTGATGACCCTGCGCGCCAGCGCGCACAAGATTCCGCTGACCGAAGAACAGAAACAGCGAATCGCCCAGCGAAACGCCGAGGCGGACGCCAAGGACGCGCGCGACAAATAGCATCGGCACACTGAACAGCCGGCCGGACCGGCACCTTTGACACCTCACATCAGAAGGCTAGTTGACCCAGCAGTCAGTGATGGCTTTTAGCCTTCATTCGAGTAATCATTCTGCCTCCCACAAGGAAGCATTAATGCCATTAGATTCCGCCTCGGCCAAAGCCAGAAGTCCCAGGGCCCACGCCGCGTTTTCGAGGCGGATCCTGCCCGGCTTTGCCTGTCTGTTGGCCGCCGCCCTGCTCGCTGCCGCGATCGCGGTCATACATATCGCCCGGACTATCGACCGCGACGCGCTGACCCAGGAGCATTTTCTCGCCGACAAGGCATTCGAATCGCATATGCGGGGCATGTCTCGTCATGTCGCGGACAACGGATTCTGGGGCGATGCCTATGCCAACCTGAGCAAGCAGATCAATCTCGACTGGGCATATGAGCAGGAGAACCTCGGGCCTTCTTTATACGACGATTTCGGGTATGAAGCGGTCCTGGTGGTCAACGCCGACGGCGAAACGACCTACGCGGTGATCCGCGGGGAGCTGGCGCAGGTCGATGCACGACGCTGGCTTGGCAATGGGCTCGAAATTCTGCTCGGCCAGGCCCGCGAGACGGTCGAAGAGGAGGAAACCTCCGCCGGCCTGCTTTCGGCCGAAGGCCGCCCGGCCATGGTGGCCGCTGCGGTAATGACCCCGGGCGGCAGCGATATCGAGGAGATGGACGGTCCCGCCTCGATTCTGCTTTTTGTCGATGTGATGGATACCGGCCGGCTGCTCCAACTGGGCCAGGAATACGCGATCAAGGGGCTGCGTATCGACGACGAAACTTCCCGGCCGCAAAACGCTGTTGTCTCCATGAATATGCTCGATGGAACACCCCAGGCGTTTACCTGGAACGTCTCCCAGCCGGGCCGTTACCTGTTGTGGATGACGCTGCCGGTGCTTGCCGCGGTCACCCTGGGGCTCGGCCTCCTCGCCTGGTTGTTGCTACGTCAGGCGCTGAAAACCGTAAGGCTTATGGACGCCAACTACAAACGGCTATCCCGAAGCCGCACAGCATTGGCCGCCAGTGAAGAGCGCTTCCGCGACGTGGCAGAAGCTGCCTCCGATTGGATCTGGGAAACCGACCAGAATGCTCGACTGACCTATCTATCGAGTCGCTTCGAGGAAATCACCGGCCACGAGCCTGCCGCCTGGATCGGTCGCCCCTTGATCGATCTGCTGATTACCGATCACGCAGCGCTACAGGACTGGCTGGCTGAGCCGCATAAGACGCCGTTGCGCTGCAGCTACCAGGCGGCGAATGGCTGTGAACGGCACTGCAGGCTATCCGCGCGGGCGATCTACCGAGACGACGAGCTATTGGGCTTCCGCGGAACCGCAAGTGACATTACCGAAGAGACGCGAGCCCAGGCACGCGTGCAATACCTGTCGCAGCACGACGCCCTGACCGGCCTGCCGAATCGCAATCGGTTACGCGACTATCTGGAAGCCAAGCTCGCCTCGCTTACCAGCGGATCCAGGCTGACGGTCCTGTACATCGATCTGGATCGCTTCAAGCCGGTAAACGACACCCTGGGTCACGGCGCTGGGGACGAGGTGTTGATCGGCGTGGCCAACCGCCTCAAACAATGCATCAGAGGCGACGACCTTGTTGCTCGTCTGGGTGGCGATGAGTTCATCATGGTCATGAGCCGTCTGCAGCTCAATGAAGATGTCGAAAAGCTTTGCGCCCGGGTTGTCGACGTCGTCGGCGGACCCTTCGTTTACGAGGGCAAGCAGATCCACATTGGCGCCAGCATCGGAATCGCCATGGCCCCGACCGATGCAGCGCAGGCCAGCGAGCTACTGCGTTGCGCGGATATCGCCCTGTATCAGGCCAAGGCCGTCGGTCGCGGAACCTGGCGGTTCTATGGCAGCGAGATGGACGAGCGGCTGCTGGAACGGCGTCGACAGGAAGACGAACTGCGCCAGGCGATTGCCGAAGGCCAATTCGAGGTTCATTACCAGCCTCGGTACTTCAGCGAGGACATGAGCATCAATGGCGCCGAAGCCTTGTTGCGCTGGCGGCACCCTGCTCGAGGTCTGCTCCTGCCCGAGCAATTCATCCCGCTGGCGGAACAGACCGGGCTAATCGTCCCACTCGGCGAGTGGGTCTTGCGTCAGGCCTGCAGCGAAGCCACGGCCTGGGCGAGCACCCTCATGATCGCGGTCAACCTGTCGCCGCTGCAGCTACGCAACGATGAGCTATCCGAGATGGTTCGGACCGTTCTGGAAGAAAGCGGGCTCCCGGCCAACCGTCTTGAACTGGAAATAACCGAAACGGCATTGCTTCAGGAAAACCAGCGCACCCTGGACGTGCTCAACGAACTGAAGGCCATCGGTGTCCGGCTTGCCATGGACGATTTCGGTACCGGCTATTCTTCCCTGAGCAATCTGCGTAGCTATCCGTTCGACACGATCAAGATAGACGGTAGCTTCGTCTCCGGCATGGAGCGTTCGACCGCGGATCATTCCATCGTCAAGGCGCTCATCGACCTCGGCCGAGGCCTGCGCATGCGTGTCACGGCCGAAGGCGTGGAAACCTCGGAGCAACTGACGCAATTGCTCGCCGATGGTTGTAGCGAGATTCAGGGCTTTCACCTGAGTCATCCGCTTCCAGCACAAGAGCTACGTGCCTTGCTGGCCGGTGCCGACGGGACCTTGAGCCGAAGCCCTGCGTGACACCATCGGGCGGATTATCGTTTGAGCTCGAAGTTGATCTGAGCCCCATCGATCAGCGCTTCGTTCTCATTCACCCCCGGCAGCAGGCTCCCGCTCATCTGCACCGAGCGCGAGTTCTCGCCTCCTTCGAACAAGGGCGGTAATAAACGCATCGACGCCGTCTCCTGGTCGGGCTCAAGCTCCTCCGCCCAATCCTCTGGAAGACTCAAATCGAGTTCCGGTTCGGGCACCTCGACACGCTCAATCGCGACGTCCTTCTTCGGCGCTGACGGCGCTGTCGCCTTGGGCTCAGGTGCCGGCACGACGCGCTCGGATGGCAGTGTCGCGGGGTCACCGGCGGTCACCGGCTCGACCTCAATTTCGATTTCCGGGGGCTCGCCATCTTCGCTTTCGACATGTCCGATAGCGGGCTCGAGCACAGGCTTGAGCGATGCCGCTGGCTCCCGATCAACCACGCCAGATCGAACCTCGGGTTTCGCCGGTGCACCCGGTTGAGAAGGCAACTTATCGCCATCGCAAGCGCCTAGGAACGGCAGTGCAAGCAGCACACTCAACCATCTCATGGACGATTTCCTCCTTCGGTCCGGTCAGTTCGATTGTCGGCACAGCTCCCCTGCCAGCTCGCCCAGGGTCTTCAATGCCCGCTCCGCCTCGGTTGTCCAGGGCAGCCCGCAATTGAGCCGCACGCAATGATTGAACTGCTCGGTGTTGCTGAAAATAAGCCCCGGCGCGATGCTGATTCCTCGCTCCAGCGCCTGTACGTGTAGCTCCTTGGTATTCACCCGTGCCGGCAAGCTGACCCAGAGAATGAAGCCTCCCGTCGGCCGGGTCATCTGCGTTCCTTCCGGAAAATAGCGCTGCACCGCCAACTGGAAAGCGCTGAGGTTACTGCGATACTCATGCCGGATGTAGCGTAGATGCCGATCATATCCGCCATTCTCCAGATAGGCCGCCACGCCCATCTGGGTGACGCTACAGGCCGAATGCGTACTAAAGGTCTGCAAACGCTGAATGTCCTCCCGGTGGCGTCCCGGCAGAATCCAACCAATGCGCACGCCCGGCGAGATAGTCTTGGAGAAGCTCGAGCAATAGATCACTCGCCCTTCACTATCATTGGACTTGAGCGCCTTGATCGACCCCGCATCAAACATAAGTTCGCCGTAGATATCGTCTTCGACAATGTTGATGTCGAAATTCGCCGCCAACTTGAGCAATTGCTTTTGCCGTACGTCCGGCATGCTGCCACCCAGGGGGTTGCTCAACCGCGCCGTGAGCACCAACGCCTTGATCGGCCACTGGCTGGCAGCCAGCTGCAAAGCCTCGAGACTCAAGCCGGTGTCCGGATCGCACGGGATTTCGATGACCTTGAGCCCCAGCAGATCGGCCAGTTGCAGCAAGCCATAGTAGCTGGGTGACTCCGCTGCGATCAGGTCGCCCGGCTTGGTCAGCACGCGCAGGGACATCTGCAGCGCATCGACACAGCCGTGGGTGATCACCACTTCGTCCGGCCCGACGATCACGCCGGCGTCGCGCATGCGGATCGCCACTTGTCGGCGCAGCGGCTCATAGCCGGGACTGAACATATAGCTGAACGCCCGCTGGCTCTGGAAACGAGTGATCTTGGCAAGCTGCTGGTGCAAGGCGCGCGCCGGCAGATAGTCCGCATGAGGGACGGCGGCGCCCAATGGGATAAGACCATCGCGGCGCGATTCGCTGAGGACCTGGTTGATGATGCTACTGCGCGTGACCAGCTTCGGCCGTTCGACCTGCGCGATATCCGGCGTCGGGGCGGTAAGCGCCGGAGTGTGATGCACATAGAAGCCCGACTGCGGGCGCGCCCGAATCATTCCTTGGTCTTCTAGGTTGGCATAGGCTTGCAAGACCGTCGCATGGCTAACGTTCAGCTGCATGCTCATCTTGCGCACCGAAGGCACACGTTCGCCCGGACGGTAGACGCCGCGCCGGATATCTTCAGCGAGCTGGTGTGCGATGCGCTGATAAAGCAACAGATTGGTCATATCGTCCGTCTCCGCCAACTGGACCATAACAGTAGTACAACACTGTTATGCACGACCAATACAGTTACTCGCTAACTCGCCGACACAGTCTGTTACCACCTTGACCATCGGCCGTCATGAACGAGGTCAGCGGGGGTTGCTGAGCTGCCCTTGCTCGTCGGAAAACAGGATCTCGACCCGCCGATTCTGCGCTCGCCCACGCGTCGATGCATTCTCGGCGACCCGATATTGCTCACCATAGCCAACCACTTCCATGCGCCGCGGGTCGATGCCCAGGCTCTGCATGAAGTCGCCCACCGCCTGCGCACGGGCCTTTGACAGGGCAAGGTTCTCGGCGGCGTCACCCCGGTTGTCGGTGTAACCCTCGATGCGGACCCTGCGGTTGGGATTGAGCTGCAAGAAATGCACGACTTTGAGCAGCGTGCGATTGGCCGATGGCCCCAGATCTGCGCTGGCCGCCTTGAACAGCACATCCCCCAACGTCATTACCAGGCCGCGATCAGTTTCGGAAGCCGCCAGACTGATCAATTGATCCTCTAGCCATCGGCCCTGGTGTTGCAGGTCAAGCAACCTGGCTTCCTGCAGAGCCTGACGCAAGCGTTCCTGCTCCATAGCCAGCTGATTAGAGCGCCGCTTATTCTGCATATGGTCGCTGTGCTGGCGAGCGATCTCGCTATAACGCTCACTGAGATAGGCGTAGTGACTGACGTCCTCCGCGCTGCCCCAATAATCGGCGAATCGCCGGGCTCGCTCCAGCGATTCAGCCGCACGCATCATGTCCTTCGGCGCATCGCGCGAAACCTGCGGATCGTCGCTGATGTTCTGAAATGCAATAACCGCTTGTTCCAGTTGCTGTTGCGACTGCTGCGTGGCACAGCCGTGGAGCCCGGCTAGCGCCACCAGTAACACCGACGTGAGGACAGGCTTCACTGCAAATCCCCCAACTGTTCGCGTAGCCGTGCGATGCGGCGAGCCAACTCCGCCAGCTCCTGCTGACTCTTATCGTTCAGTACGCTGGCCTCCGCCAACCGAGCATCCAGCTCCGCTTTCTCGGCGAGCCGACGGGCCTGCCGATAGTCCTCGTCCTTCATCGCCACAACCGCAGCCGCGAGTTCGTCCTCGGCCAGAGCCAACGCCGGCGTTTGTTCCGATGCGCCCACTGAACGTGCCTGGGTCAACGCCTGCTCGGTGAGGCGCAGCTGTTCAGTAGGAGCCGGATCGCTAGCGCAGCCAACCATCACCGATAGCATGAGCATGCAGGAAAGATGCTTTATCAAAAGAGAGACCTTAGCGTTGCGAATTGCTTGTCGGCGCCGTCTGCTGCTTCCAGCGCTCGAGATTCTCCACCAGCAGTTGCTGCGGCACGCCGGCGGCGCGCAATTCTGTCATTTTTATTGCGAGCTGTCCGCGCAACCACGGCCCATTGCAGGCCGAGTCGTGTGCCACAGCGAAATACATACCGCGGCTGGAAACCGCCGGCTCCAGCCGCTGTATATCGGCAAGCAGCCCTCGCGGGTCGGCCAGCGCGACAACACTGTACCGCTCGTGCAACACATAGTCGGATTTGCCCGTCAGTAACCTTTGCACGGCTTCGGTCAAGCTGGGCGAGGAGCGCAAGCGAAGATGGTCCTTGGCATATACCTGCAATTCACTACCGAAGTGCGTCGTCGCGACATAGGTGCCGGAGCGGCCCGCCAGATCATTGCGGCTGGAGTAGAGAAAACCCGGCTCGTTGCGTACCCAGGCGGACATTTGCAGAGTAGCGATCGACGGATGAATGAAATCCAGATGCGCCAATTCCGGCAGGTCACGCACCGCATCGGCCAATAAATCTACCCGGCCGCTGCGCACTTCTTCGAGCGCCTTGTCGGCATCGCCCGTATAGAGAAGCTCGAGTTTCAGATCGAGTGAATCGGTGATCTTCTTCAATAGATCGGCGTTCGCACCGATCAGGCGCTTGGAATTCTGCGGATCGCGCCAGAGGAACGGCGGATTATCCGCACCGCCTGTGGCAATCAGCCGATCACACTTGGCAGCCGCCGCGTTCGCCACCATGGGAGTTGCCAGCAACAAGGCGATCAAGGCGGATTTCAGCGCAACGGCACATCGCATGGAAAACCTCATCGTTTGGAATCGAACAGGCACCCTGTCGGTGCCAGTGCGGAATATTACCATCGGCCAACGCAGCCGAGCTGCCAAAAAAAAACCCGCTGCAAGAGCGGGTTTTTGCTTAAGCGGCTCGGTCAGACGAGTCGCTCGAGCTCCGGCACGATCTCGAACAGATCGCCCACCAGGCCGTAATCGGCAACCTGGAAGATCGGAGCTTCTTCGTCCTTGTTGATCGCGACGATCACTTTGGAATCCTTCATGCCCGCCAAGTGCTGGATGGCACCAGAGATACCGACGGCGATGTACAGCTGTGGCGCGACGATCTTGCCGGTCTGACCCACCTGCATATCGTTGGGCACGAAGCCGGCATCGACTGCCGCCCGCGAGGCACCGACGGCAGCGCCGAGCTTGTCGGCCAGCGCATACAAGTGCTTGAAGTTTTCGCCGTTCTGCATGCCACGGCCACCGGAGATGACGATCTTGGCAGCGGTCAGCTCGGGACGGTCGGACTTGGCAAGCTCTTCGCCGATGAAAGCAGAAACGCCTGCGTCGCCAGTGCTGGAAACCTGCTCGACACTGGCCGAGCCGCCTTCGGCGCTGACCGGATCGAAACCGGTGGAACGCACGGTGATGACCTTGATCGGTGCGCTCGACTGCACGGTGGCAATGGCGTTACCGGCATAGATCGGGCGCTTGAAGGTATCAGCGCTTTCGACGCTGATGATCTCGGAGATCTGATCGACATCCAGCTGGGCGGCGACGCGCGGCAGGAAGTTCTTGCCATTGGTGGTCGCGGCAGCCAGTACGTGGCTGTAAGCGGCCGGCGAGGTTCCTTGCGCCAGTCCGGCGATCAGCGGTGCGACGTTTTCCGGCAGCTGATGGGCGTACGCTGGGTCATCGGCGACCAGCACCTTGGAGACACCTTCGATCTTGGCAGCCGCCTCACCGATGGCACCGCAACCGCTACCGGCTACCAGTACATGAATGTCACCACCGATGGCTTTTGCAGCGGCCACGGTGTTGAGGGTCGCAGCCGCCAGGACCGCATTGTTGTGTTCAGCGATAACCAGGATAGTCATTTAGATTACCTTCGCCTCGTTCTTCAGTTTCTCGACCAGTTCAGCTACGGACTTGACCTTGATACCCGCGCTGCGAGCAGCCGGCGCTTCGACTTTCAAGGTCTTCACGGTGGACGTGGTGGACACGCCCAGCGCATCTGGAGTCAGGACTTCCAGCGGCTTCTTCTTGGCCTTCATGATGTTTGGCAACGACGCGTAGCGCGGCTCGTTCAGGCGCAGGTCGGTGGTCACGATTGCCGGCAGGTTCAGCGCAACGGTCTGTG
Organism: Stutzerimonas stutzeri; assembly: GCF_000590475.1. Lineage (NCBI taxonomy): Bacteria > Pseudomonadati > Pseudomonadota > Gammaproteobacteria > Pseudomonadales > Pseudomonadaceae > Stutzerimonas > Stutzerimonas stutzeri. The sequence goes on from NZ_CP007441.1 coordinate 3,093,261, forward strand.
CGCCGCCATCGATTTCACGTTCAACCTTGACCTTGTCGCCTTCCACTTCGACCTTCGAGGCGAAGGTGCCTTGGGCGAATCCGGTCAGCGCGCCGAGCATCTGGCCGGTCTGGTTGTTGTCGCTGTCGATAGCCTGTTTGCCGAGAATGACCAGCTGCGGCTGCTCCTTGTCGACAACCGCCTTCAGCAATTTGGCGACCGCCAGCGAGTTGAGCTCTTCAGTCGATTCGACCAGCACGGCACGATCGGCACCCAATGCCAGCGCAGTACGCAGCTGCTCTTGAGCGGCAGTCGGGCCAATGGAAACCACGACGATTTCGCTCGCAACGCCCTTCTCTTTCAGGCGCACGGCTTCTTCCACGGCGATTTCGCAGAAGGGGTTCATCGACATCTTGACGTTGGCGAGGTCGACGCCGGAGTTGTCCGCCTTGACGCGGACCTTGACGTTGTAATCGACCACTCGTTTGACAGCTACAAGAATCTTCATGGATTCCTCGTTACTCTCCGGTGAATAGAATATCGCCGAGGCGAACCGAGCCATGCTCGAGGTCCGGACCGTCACTTCAGCCGCGGAACCAGTTCGGCGAGCGCATAACTGCCCGTATCTTGACTGCTGGCAACGGCCGGGGTCAACAACGCATATACCCCGCTATAAGCCGCAGTTTCTCGATTCTAACAGCCTTACAGAAAATTCAAACAAACGTTTGTATTGGACCCTTTCCGGCGTCTATATATAATGCGGCAGCTCGGCTTGGTCAGGGAAACGATCCAGCCCTCCACTATCTACATAACAATCAAGCCTTGAGTAGGAGATAGCCAATGGAACGCGAATACATGGAATTCGACGTAGTGATCGTCGGCGCCGGCCCCGCGGGCCTGTCCGCTGCCTGCCGACTGAAGCAGAGAGCGGCCGATGCTGGTAAGGAAATCAGTGTCTGCGTCGTCGAGAAGGGTTCCGAGGTAGGCGCCCACATCCTATCTGGCGCGGTGTTCGAGCCTCGCGCACTCAACGAACTCTTTCCCAACTGGAAAGAACTCGAAGCGCCGCTGAATACCCCGGTCAAGCGCGACGACATCTACTTGCTCAAGAGTGCCGACGCCGCTCGCAAGTTGCCCAATGCACTGGTTCCGAAAACCATGCATAACGAAGGCAACTACATCATTTCTCTGGGCAATCTTTGCCGCTGGCTGGCCCAGCAGGCCGAAAATCTCGGTGTAGAAATCTACCCTGGCTTCGCCGCTCAGGAAGCATTGATCGACGAACACGGTGTGGTTCGCGGCATCGTTACCGGCGATCTCGGCGTCGACCGCGAAGGCAATCCGAAGGAAGGCATGTATACGCCCGGCATGGAGCTGCGCGCGAAGTACACGCTGTTCGCCGAAGGCTGCCGTGGTCACATCGGCAAACAGCTGATCAACCGTTTCCAGCTCAACGCCAACGTCGACCCGCAGCACTACGGCATCGGCATCAAGGAACTCTGGGACATCGACCCAGCCAAGCACGAGCAAGGCCTGGTCGTTCACACCGCGGGCTGGCCTTTGAACGATGCGAACACCGGCGGTTCGTTCCTCTATCATCTGGAGAACAACCAGGTGGTGGTCGGCCTGATCGTCGACCTGTCCTACAGCAACCCGTTCCTCTCTCCGTTCGATGAGTTTCAGCGCTACAAGCATCACCCGGTGATCAAACAGTATCTCGAAGGCGGCAAGCGTGTTTCCTACGGTGCACGTGCCATTGCCAAGGGCGGCATCAACTCACTTCCGAAAATGGTCTTTAACGGCGGCGCACTGATCGGTTGCGATGCCGGTACGCTGAACTTCGCCAAGATCAAGGGCAGCCATACCGCGATGAAATCCGGCATGCTGGCCGCCGAAGCAGTGGCGGATGCGCTGTTCGCTGGCCGTGAAGGCGGTGACGAGCTCACCGGCTACGAAGAAGGCTTCAAGGCCAGCTGGCTGTACCAGGAGCTGTACGCCAGCCGCAACTTCGGTGCGGCGATCCATAAGTGGGGCGCGGTTAAGGGTGGTGCTTTCAACTTCATCGACCAGAACATCTTCGGTGGCAAGATTCCCTTCACCCTGCACGACACCAAGCCGGACTACGCCTGCCTGAAGACTGCAGCTGAGTCGAAGAAGATCGATTATCCCAAGCCCGACGGCAAGCTCAGCTTCGACAAGCTCAGCTCGGTATTCCTTTCCAACACCAACCATGAAGAGGAGCAGCCAGTCCATCTCAAACTGACCGATCCGAGCATCCCGATCGAGAAGAACCTGCCCTTGTACGACGAGCCCGCCCAGCGCTATTGCCCAGCTGGTGTCTACGAAGTGGTGGACAATGACGACGGCAGCAAACGCTTCCAGATCAACGCGCAGAACTGCGTGCATTGCAAAACCTGTGACATCAAGGACCCGGCCCAGAACATCACGTGGGTAGCACCGGAAGGCACTGGGGGCCCTAACTACCCCAACATGTAACGACGCCCCTGGTGTGCAACGAACGAACCCCGCCTCCTAGGCGGGGTTCGTGTTTGGGGCTCGATATATTTGCAGAGCGCACAGCCTGATTAAAAGACTGGCGTCGCGCACTTCGCGAGCGACAGCCCACCTAACAAAAGCCCCGACCAATGGCCAGGGCTGCGTCAGCAATTGGGCCTGCCTACCGACAGGCTTGTAATTTGCGTAACCGGCTATCAGAACCCTGCCACGTCATCGGCCTGCAGACCCTTCTGGCCCTGGGTGACCGAAAATTCCACTTGCTGACCTTCGGTCAGAGAGCGGTGGCCTTCGCCACGAATAGCCTGGTAGTGAACAAACACATCCGCACCGCTGCCACGCTGGATGAATCCATAACCCTTGGCATCATTGAACCACTTGACGGTTCCAGTCTCGCGCTCAGCCATTCCTACTTCTCCAACTCGATTCTTATTATTCCCCGTTTCGGGGAGGGACTATCAGGCCTGCCCGCTGAAGGGCACCTGCCAGCGGCAATATACCGGAGCAGGCATGACAAGCGCGTTGCAGGCCATCGACGGACGAGTATAGAACAGGAAAAATGCGCGTCTTCGAGTTTTTCCGTCGTTCATAGCGATGCCGCGTCACCCATGACGCCATTGCAAACCACGGCACTGAACCCGTGCTACACCGGGTCGATTCACCAGGGTCAACCCGCCCTGCGCCGCTGCCACAACAACCGCAGCAGCACGCCCACGGTCAGCAGCAGCGGCGCCAGTGCAATGTGGAAGAATTTCAACGAGCGGCCCAGCGCTTCGATATCAGCGTTTAGCTGATAGCGAACCTCGCGCAATAGTTTGCGAATACGCAGCTTCTCCGCCATGTAACCCTGCAGCGCGGCTTGTTGCTCAGCCGTAGCTCTATAGTGCCTCCCGCGTTCGGCCCTTGCAGCTCGGCAAGTTGCGCCTCGGTGGTGGCCAGGCGTTGCTGTAGCGCCTATTCCTTCTCCCGAAAGCGATTCTCCGCCTGTCGCTGCAGCTCCTCGACCACCACGAACGGCCTGGCGAAGCGACCACGCGAACGCACGCTGATAAGCGCATCGGTACCAGACAGATTGTCCAACGCATCGACCACGAAGGTGCCGTTGTCCGCCCAAGGCTGCGGCATGCGCTGGCCAAGAAGTCCTGCCCCTGCACCCGTCGGCGACAGCGATAACGTTGATGCTGGCGCTTTCCTTCAGCCCATCCTTGCGGCCTTCGATGCCATCCGGATACGCCGACTGCGCCGGCCCCTGAATACGCGCCGCAAGCGTGTAACGCTTACCCGTGGGATCCAGATCACGCAACAGTTCCTCTGGATTTTCCAGCGTCGCGAAGCGTCCTGCCTCGATCGGCATGGCATAGCTGGAGCTCTGATCAGCGGGCTAAAGCGGGTCGTGGCGCCGTCCAACGGTTCTAGAATCCGGCGGTCATCATATTCAGGCTTTCTAGCGAGGCAGTAATCACATCCTCGGTATCCATGGTGCTGCGCTGCGGCAGACTCAGCCAGCCCGGATGGCGGACCGGCCGCCGCTCCGCTCCCACCCCGACGGACACGGCATAGGACGCATCGGCCACACCTGTCGGATGCAATGCGCACGCCTCACGCCTTGAACAGCGGTTCAAGATAAGAGGCCTTGCCCTCGCCGAACTCGCCCGGCCCGATACCCATCCCCGAATCGGCTTCGCTATAGGGGTCGAGGAACACCAGCAACTTGCCGCCGCGAATGACGAACTGGTCGATTGCATAGAGCGTCTGCTCCGGCAGCTCCTTGGGATGCACCAGCATCAGCACCGACACGCTGGCCGGCATCATATCGACGTCGCGCTTGAGACTCTCGATATGGAACTGCTGACGAATGTCCTCCAGCACCATCCATGGCGGTGTCGCCTGCTGGATGCGAATATCGAGACCGCCCGTGATCGGTAGTCCGGAGAGTACACCGACAACCGGCACCTGCGCCGACGCCAGACTCTGCACCAGGCGGCTGATTTCGTATTCGAGGAATTCCTCCTGATCCAGCGGAAAGAACGGGATGTTCTGCGTTTGCCCATCAGCGTTAGTGCCGGCCAAACCGAGTAAACCTTGTCGCCGCCCTGATTCAGCGGTACGGCTTGCAGCCCTAGCTCAGCGGCGCGATCCTCCTCTTCGGAGAATGGTTCGGGGTCGATCACGTGCAGCTTTAGCTTGCCGTCAGCCGCGCGCTCATACGCCCGCAACATTTCCTCGACGCGCCGGGCATAGTTGCGCAGCGCTACGAGATCCTTGGTCGCCCCGTCCGAGTAGAAAAAACTCAGTTCGATGGGCTTGTCGAGCCCCTCGAGAATGGTCTCGGTACCTTCGGGGATGGTGTAGAGCTTCTGCTCGGTCAGGTCCAGCCGCGCGCCGGTGAACACCAGGCCGGAAAATACGTTGAATGCCAGAACGAGGGCTGCGGACATTGCAACCGGGACGGCGTCGCAGCGTTCGATCTCGATGCGTGTCCGCTTCGTGCGGACTAGCCTCAAGTGAGCCTGTACATGCGCGAGTCATCCGTTGCATCCGCATGACAAACCGACACGAATCCACCGACCATCGCCGAGAAATCCGAATGATCATAGCCATTACCAAGTTCCAGTTGCCCAAACCCATCACACGGAACGAGGCACGAGAAATCTTCCTGAGCACAGCACCGACCTATCAAGGTGTTGCCGGTCTTGTCCGCAAGCACTATCTGCTGTCGCAAGACGGGAGCACAGCCGGCGGGATCTATCTATGGGAATCCCAAGCCGAAGCGGAGGCAATGTACTCCGACAGCTGGAAAACCTTCGTGCGGGAGAAATACGGCACGGAGCCGTCAGTGACCTACTTCGACAGTCCGGTCGTGGTCGACAACATATCCCAGGAGATCCTATCGGATAACCAGCTTGAGTAAATCCGTCTCCCTAGTAATCCGGCCCAGCGGGCCGGATTACGAAAGAACGCGACGGGCGGTGCAACTGGCTCCGAAGCCTGCTGTACGTTCGCTCCGCTCGATGGACAGGCTACTGTTCATCTCTCGGATTTCGGATCGGGTAGATAACGAATGGACGACGCAGCGCTGGTCATCATCGATCAACAGCGAGGAGGTATAGACCACCCCAAGCTGGGCCACCGCAACAACCCAAACGCAGAGGCCGTAATCCTCGCCCTGCTCGCCTACTGGCGGGAGCGACTGAGGCCGGTAATTCATATCAAACACCGTTCGTCTGAGACCGATTCGGTGTTCTGGCCCCTTCAAGAAGGCTTCGCTTTCAAAAATGCGTTTCAGCCCGACGAGACTGAGACAGTGATTGAGAAAATCATGCCCTGCGCGTTTACCACCGTCCTCGAATCGGTTTTGACACAACGAACGTTGCCAGCATCGTCATTACCGGTGCCGCAACAAACAACTCGGTGGAGCAACCGCACGAACTACGGGCTGCAGAGGCATCGACGTATACGTGATTGCAGATGCCTGCCTCGCATTTGCCAAACGGGACTCCAAGGGCGACCACGTAGCGCAACCGAGGCGCATTACATGTCGCTGGCAAACCTGGACGGTGAATATGCGAAGGTTATCAACCTCGAAAAAGTTACTGACCAACGCGGGGAGATAACAGCGTCGGCGCCGAGGTGTTCTATCGCTCATGCATACAGCCTTTTGCCCGCTGACCGGCGTTGCGGCACACTTGCGTCCTTCGAGGGTATTAACCCTTTCACAGTCGAACCTGCCGTATGACCCGTTCCCCGATCCGCCGTCTGATCTTCTCCCTCGTGCGCCGCGTGCTGTACTTCTGGGTGCGCTCCGAAACCATCAATCAGTCCGCATTCACCCTCAAGCTGGACCGCAGCAAGCCGGTGTTCTACGTGTTGCAACGCGCGTCGCTGAGCGATCTGGCGGTGCTCGATCACGAATGCAGCAAGGCTGGGCTGCCACGTCCAGTGGCCGAGGTGGCGGTGGGCAATCATATCGAGCCGGCGGCATTCATCTTTCTTAATCCGGCGGCCAGCTGGTACGGCCGGCGACCACGGATTGTCGCGCCTGAGCCGCTGGTTCGGCTGGTCGGTGCGCTGGAGCAGAACGCGGTGGATAACGCGCAGATCATTCCGGTGAGTGTGTTCTGGGGACAGAACCCGGCACGCGAAACAAGCCCCTGGAAGCTGCTGTTTGCCGACAGCTGGGCGGTGACCGGACGCCTTCGCAAACTGATGAGTATCGTCATCCTCGGCCGCAAGACTCGCGTGCAGTTCTCCGCGCCGATTCAACTCAACGAACTGGTGGCACAGAACAAGGGTCACGAGCGCACCCTGCGCATGGCCCACCGCATGCTGCGGGTGCATTTCCGTAATCAGAAGACAGCGGTGATCGGCCCCGATTTGTCGCACCGTCGCACTCTGGTCAAAGGTCTGGTGCATGCATCGCAAGTACGCCAGGCGATCAAGGCCGAGGCCGAGCGCGAAAACATTTCGCTGGAGAAGGCCGAAGCCCGCGCTCTGCGCTACGGCAATGAGATCGCCTCGGATTACGCCTATACCGCGGTGCGCTTTCTCGAGGTGGTGCTGTCCTGGTTCTGGAACAAGATCTACGACGGCATCCGCGTCAATCATCTGGAGCCGCTGCAAGACGCGGTTCACGGCTACGAAGTCATTTACGTACCCTGTCACCGCAGCCATATCGATTATCTGCTGCTGTCCTATCTGCTGTTTCGCAGCGGCCTGACACCGCCGCACATCGCCGCCGGGATCAACCTCAACATGCCGGTGATCGGCGGTCTGCTGCGCCGCGGCGGTGCCTTCTTCATGCGCCGCTCGTTCAAGGGCAACCCGCTCTACACCTCGGTGTTCAACGAATACCTGCACACCCTGTTCAGCCGCGGTTTTCCGGTGGAGTATTTCGTCGAGGGAGGCCGGTCGCGCACCGGGCGCATGTTGCAACCCAAGACCGGCATGCTCGCTATCACCTTGCGCAGTTATCTGCGCTCCTCGCGCCTGCCGATTCTCTTCGTCCCGGTCTACATCGGTTACGAGCGGGTGCTCGAAGGCCGGACCTATCTCGGCGAACTGCGCGGAGCGGAGAAAAAGAAGGAATCGATCTTCGACGTTTTCAAGGTGATCGGCGCGCTGAAGCAGCGCTTCGGCCAGGTTTGGGTGAACTTCGGCGAGCCGCTGAAGCTCAACGAGTTTCTCGAGCAGCAGCAGCCTGGCTGGCGCCAGCAGAACCTGGCACCGAACTTCCGTCCTGACTGGCTCAACGAGACCACGAACAAGCTGTCCGAACGCATCGCGCAACGACTTAACGAAGCGGCGGCGGTCAACCCGGTTAACCTGGTGGCGCTGGCCATGCTCTCCACCAGTCGTCAGGCGCTGGATCGCCGTTCGCTGGCACGCATTCTCGACCTCTACCAGAACCTGTTGCGCGCGGTTCCCTACTCGCCGCACGTCACCCTGCCGGACGGCAACGGCGATACGCTGATCGACTATGTGAAAGACCTCGGCCTGCTGGCCGAACAGAAGGATGCACTGGGCAACATCCTCTATCTGGATGAGCAGAACGCCGTCCTGATGACCTATTACCGCAACAACGTAATGCATATCTTCGCGCTGCCAGCGCTGCTGGCGAGCTTCTTTCAGAGCAGTTCGCGGATCAGCCGCGAGCAGATCCTGCGCTTCACCGAAGCACTCTACCCCTACCTGCGCGCCGAGCTATTCATGCGCTGGGAGCCGGAAGAACTGGAAGCAATCATTGATCAGTGGTTGGCTGCCTTCGTTGAACAGGGCCTGCTCAAGCTCGACGGTGAGACTTACGTGCGACCGGCGCCCAGCTCGCGTCAGTTCGTTTTGCTGACCCTGCTGGCACGGGTGATCGTGCAGACACTGCAGCGCTTCTACATGGCCATTTCGTTGTTGCTCAACAGCGGGCAGAACACGCTCGATGCTGAGGAATTGGAAACGCTCTGTACGATCATGGCCCAGCGCCTGTCGATCCTGCATGGGCTGAACGCGCCGGAGTTCTTTGACAAGAGCCTGTTCCGGCATTTCATCAAAAGCCTGCAGGCCCAGGACGTGCTGCGTCAGAACGATACCGGCAAGCTCGGTTATCACGACAAACTCGGTGAACTGGCCGAGGGTGTCGCCAAGCGCGTACTTCCCGCCGAGATTCGTTTATCGATTCGCCAGGTGGCACTGGAGCGGCACGAAGATGAAACACCAGTAAGCTGAATCCGCCCGCGCCACAGGACAGCCTCCGCAAAAACACGCTAACGGCGAATCGGCTTAATGCCGAAACGTTCGATCGATGATAAACACGGCACCCATAATCAGCAGGCCATCCACCGAAAACCTTCGGCGGCCTGCCGAGAGGGGACTGTATGACACACACCCGTGTGATCGCCTTGTCGCTCATCGTGGGGCTGGCGGGGTGCGCCACCCCCAGCCTGACCAACCTCACGCCCTCCTCCGCTGCCCGCTCCCCGGTGCCGCTCTATCCACTGCGGGCACAGGTCGATGGCCGCGGCAACCGCATCGCGCACGTCAACGCGGTCATTCATGGCACGCCCTGGGTCATGATGATGCTGCCAGGCGGTCAGCACGCGGTGGGCTACTTCGCCAACACCTGCGAAACCAACATTCCCTATCACTTCAGTGTCGGTTATCAACGCCGCAACTGGCTCGGCTCCGGCTACTCGAGCACCGTCCATGAAAAGCGCTTCCCGGAAGCCTCCGGCTACGTCATGAATGTGACCGGCGAACCGCTGCCGGACGATTGTTCGGCGTCCATTGGGCTGACTTTGAGCGTGAACAGTACGGCTGATGAGGTGGATGTAGAACCGGGGGATGGCATTTGCCGATCCGTTTCCAATCGCTGCACGCTCAGAGCGGCGGTGATGGAAAGCAATGCGCACCAGGGCCATGACCAGATAGAGGTGCCGTCGGGGCACTACGTGCTTTCGTTGACCGGTCGCGAGACCGTGGACGTGCCGAGCGACGCAATCGGCGACCTGGACATCACCGATGGGCTGACCCTGATGGGGCTCGGACGTGCCGCGAAGAATGCCGATCTTCAGGTAATCATCGACGGTGGTGGAATCGACCGGATCTTCGACATCTATGCCACCGCGCCAAGGGCGGTGACGCTCAGCTACCTGCGGCTGGAAAACGGCCGGCCGATGGGCAGCGGCGGCGGCGCAATCTGGAACCGCGGCAACCTGCGCATGGACCGGATGCTGTTGCGCGGTAATACCATCGATCACGAGCTGGAAACCTCCTGCGCAGCCTTTCCAAGCCGACGCCTGTGCAACCGTGGAGCAGGCCTGTTCAATGAGGGACAGGCGCTGGTTGCGCGCTCAACCATTGAACAGAACTCGACCGGGTACGAGTCCGGACACGCCGGCGGCATCTCCAATATGGGCGCGACGGCGCAGCTGTACGTGCGTGACAGCCTGATCACCGGAAATGACGCGCGCTTCTGGGGTGGGTTGCTGAACTATCAAGGCACCGTCGACATTCTCAACAGCACCTTTGTCGACAACCGCAGCACGACCGGTGGCGTCCGAGCCGCGGAGATCGGCAACATCGATGGTAGGGTATCGGTCCGCAACGCGACCTTCAGCAATCATTCCCAGCTGTTCAGCCATACCGGTACCGGCGAGTTCCGCCTGGCCAACAGCCTGGTCGAAATACGCGGCTTCCACGATATGCCGTTCTGCAGCGGTACGCTGACCAGCGGCAGTTTCAATGCCATTGGCGGCTCCGGTGGGACCTACAATTTCTTCGATGGATGCGGTTTCGTCCCTTCCACCGCGGACGAAACCGAAATACGCCTGTACCTCGGTGCACTGGAGGATAACGGCGGCCCCACCCGAACCATTGCGCTGCGCGAACCGCACGAAGACAGCCCCTACTTCGACCCCATCGACATGGGCGGCGTGCTCTGCCCGGACACCGATCAGCGCGGTAATCCGCGTGACGATCGGCAGTGCGACCCGGGTGCTTTCGAGTTCTGAGCCGTATGGCCGGTTACGTAACGATAAAAAACACAGCTTGCTTATGTTGCCAGCTGCGGCGCGAAACGACTGTGCATTGAGTTTTAGGTGCCGAGTACCTTCAGCTTGGCGCGTATGAAATCTGAATGCGGCACATACAGTAGCTCGGCGATACGGCGGATCAGGTGGTCTTCGTATTTGTGGATATCGCCATCGGCGGCGGCGACCTGCCACAGCGCCTCGATCAGCGCGAATTTTTCATTCATCGAATACTGCGCATTGATCAACGTCGTGAATTCATACAGCGAAGTCGATTGCTTGGCGGATTCCTGCGCAGCGGCGACCAGGGAGGCGAGTTCCGCGTCTTCCAGCCCCGAGCCCAGGCGGATGGCTTCGATGATAGCTTTTTGTTCCTCTGCCTCGCTTTCATAGTCCGCACGGCCGATTTCGATCAGCAGCGCCGCCGCAGCCACTTCGACGCCGGGCGGCGTACGGCCATCGTCCTCGCTGCGATCGAACAGCGCCTTGAGTGTTTTCAGCATGGTCAATCCTCTCTGTACAAGTTGGTGTTCGACTGCGCGGCCTCGGCGGATTTCGCGGATCCTGAGGCAAGTTTCAGTTCATCACTGACTAAGTTGCAGATCAGCAGGACTGAGATCATGCCACCGTGACCGCGATCGAACACGCGTCGTGCATCGCCTCGACGCAGGCACGTTCAACGTCGGCCGACGATTTCGCAGGCTTGCGTCACTGATACGGTCGGTACAAGCTGCCGCCACCGTTTGGCACGTCGCCCCTGGCCCTTTAAGCTCTGCGCCTGCCCGCTGCATCATTCAGAGGATTCCCCCATGCTGCGCACCACTACCTTCATCGCCGGTCTGCTGCTGTCGGCTGGCGCTTACGCCCTTTCGCTGTCCGACCTTAGCCAGGGTGACGCCAATGCTGGCCTCAAGGATGCCCTCAGCCAAGGCGCTAAGGTTGCGGTGCAGCAGCTCGGTAAACCCGGCGGCTTCAGCAACGATCCGGATGTGCGTATCGAGCTGCCGGGCAACATTGGCAAGGCCTCGCGCATGTTGAAGATGATGGGCATGGGTGCCCAGGTCGAAGAACTGGAAAACGGCATGAATAGCGCTGCCGAGGCTGCGGTACCGCAGGCACAGGCGTTGCTGCTGGACGCGGTGAAGAAGATGACCGTGGCCGACGCGAAGGCGATTCTGGCCGGCGGCAATGACTCGGCTACTCAGTATCTGAACAAGACCAGCCGAGCGGAGATACGCGCCAAGTTCCTGCCCATCATCAAGCAGGCCACCGACAAGGTCGGAGTCGCCCAGCAATACAACGCACTGGCCAGCAAGGCGTCCGGCCTCGGAGCGGTCGATGCCAAATACGGCACGGTCGAGAGCTACGTGGCCGAACAGGCCCTCGATGGGCTGTTCACTGTCATCGCCGAACAGGAAGCCAGCATTCGCCAGAACCCGGCGCAGGCGGCCACCAGCGTGGCGAAGAAGGTCTTCGGCGCGCTGATGGGCAATTGACGGCTGGAGCGGGTCGAGGCTGAACACCGATGTATCACGGAGAAAAATTCAACGCCTGGACGCATCTGGCCGGCGGCGTGCTGGCCCTGATCGGCACGGTCTGGTTGTTGGTATTGGCCGCCATGGATGGCGACCTGGCCAAGATCGTCAGCGTGGCCATTTATGGATTCACCCTGGTGCTGCTCTACAGCACCTCGACGATCTATCACAGCGTCCGGGGCCGCGCTAAAGTCGTCATGCAGAAGCTCGATCATCTGTCGATCTACCTGCTGATCGCGGGCAGCTATACACCCTTCTGTCTGGTGACGCTACGTGGCGCCTGGGGCTGGTGGCTGTTCGGCATCGTTTGGTCGCTGGCAGTGATCGGCATGCTGCAGGAAATCAAACCGCGTTCGGAGGCGCGGGTGTTGTCCATCGTCATCTACGCAGTCATGGGCTGGATCGTGCTGGTGGCGGTCAAGCCGCTGCTTGCCGCGCTCGGCACCGCCGGCTTCAGTTGGCTGGTCGCTGGCGGCGTGTCGTACACCGCGGGCATCGTATTCTTCGCTTACGATGAGCGTTTCCGCCATTGGCACGGCATCTGGCACCTGTTCGTCATGGTCGGCAGTCTGCTGCATTTCGTGGCAATCCTGCGCTACGTGGTCTGACGCCTGGTCGACCCACCAAAACCCGTGCCCGGTCGTTCAGAGTTCGTGCATGCGATTGACCTGCTGCGCCAGGCGCATGGTTTCGTGCTCTTCGAGCTGCAGCATTTCCTCCAGCAGCTCGCGCGCCCGGTCAAGACCGGGGCGGGTTTCCAGGGAACGGTACAGATCGATGATCTGATTGTGGATAGCGAAAATCTCCCGCGAGATCTCGTCGACGCTCATCTGTCCATAGGCCTCGCTGTCGAGATCCAGCGCCAGCCTCTCGCGCTCAACGGCATCGTGCAGTCGAATGTGTAACGCTCGCGGGTCGGCGTGTTCCTTGATCCGGGCGATGGTGCTGGTCAGGTCCTGCTCATGTTGCGCCAGATAGACCAGCAACATCTTGGCCAACGAGTCGCTGCGTTCATTCGCCCCGTCGCTCATGCAGGTGGACAGCCGCGCATGGGCCTGGCTGGTCCAGTCGATAAGGTCTTCGCATCGTTCGATGTTCATGGCACCTCCGTCCGCAGCGTCGATCATCCAGGCGTGATAGCCAGCATGGGCCTGCGGTAACCGAATGCAACCACGTACGAGCCGGATTGGCCAGCGCTGATGTCGGCGGCAACAGAGCGCAGGCGACATGACTCATGAAGCTGTAAACAGCGAGCCCGGGTGCAACCGCAGACTTTCCAGCCGCGCTATCAGGATTTCCACAGCACATCTCATCGAGTATCCAGCCTGACATTTCTGTAAGCGAAATGACAGCAAACCCGCGTCGTTGCTGGATTTCACCGGATCGAACGACCGACGTTCGTGCCGGTCAGGTTTATTGAGTCAGCAATGTTTATTACCATTCGATGAGGAGGACTCGATGAATAACTACGCCCGCTTCGGTGCGATGATCGCCACGTCTACGCTGGTCATGTTCGGCTTGATGTACCTGAACGTGTATCAGCTCGACCACATTTTCTTCAGCGAGACCCGCGCCTACATGGCGCTGGTGATGGGCGCCACAATGGCAATCATCATGTTGGCGTACATGCTCGGGATGTATCAGAAGCGTGGCGTGAATATCGCCATCTTCGCCGGCAGTGTGGCGGTGTTCGCCCTGTCCCTCTGGCTGGTGCGCAGCCAGCAGACGGTTGACCAGGTGTCCTGGATGAAAGCGATGATCCCGCATCATTCCATCGCCATTCTGACGAGTGAACGCGCCAGCATCAGCGATCCGCGCGTGCGTGAGCTGGCCGATCAGATCATCCAATCGCAGCGTGAAGAAATCGCCGAGATGAAGGCGCTGATCAGCGACCTCCAGGGCCGTGAATAAACGCAACTCTGCCCGCTTCAGCGGCGAGCGGCAAACAGGATGTTGAACGAGGTCCAGCCGTCCTGGCTGATGCATCGGATCTCGCCGCGATGTGCCTCGACAATCGATCGGGTGATTGCCAGCCCCAGTCCGGCGTTGGTCGGGTGGCCTTCCCGCCGTGCCGGATCGACGCGATAGAAGCGATCGAACAGCCTTGGCTGATGGGCGTCCGGGATGCTGGCGCCCGGATTGCCCACCTTCAGCGCAACGCCGTTGTCGAGCGTTTCGATATCCACTCGAATCTCGCTGTTATCGGGCGTGTAGCGCAGCGCGTTGGACAGCAGATTCGACAGCGCCTGGCGAAGCATGGCCGAGTCACCCTCGATACAGCCGCTGCCGGACAGCTGAAACCGAATACCGCGCTCGTCGGCCGTCAGCTGATAGAACTCCAGCAGGTGTTCGCACAGAACCTGCAGCTCGATGGTCTGAGTTTCCGGGATGATCAGGCCGTTATCCGCCTTGGCCAGAAACAGCATGTCGTCGATCATGCGCGCCATACGCCGGAGCTCTTCGAGATTGGAATGCAGGTTGTCCTGATAGTCCTCGCTGCTACGGACACGGGTCAGCACCACTTCGGTATGGGTCATCAGATTCGACACGGGCGTGCGCAGCTCGTGAGCGATGTCGGCGGAGAAGTTCGAGAGCCGCACGAAGGCCTCTTCCAACCGCGCGAGCATCCCGTTGAAGGCAAGCACCAATTGCTGCAACTCAGCCGGTATCGACTCGGCGGGGATACGTCCGGTCAGCGACTCGGCCGACACCGATGCCGCCACCAGCGTCACCTCGCGCAACGGGCGCAGACCACTGCGGGCCAGTAACCATCCGAGCAGGCCGCTGATCAGCGCACAGAGCACCAATGCACCCCAAAGCCAGCCCGTAAGCGTATGAAAAAACACCTTGTGAGCGGTAACGTCGAGGGCAAGCACGACCTTCACGACTTGCCCGGCGATCTCCACCTCACCGGTCTTGCGCTGCCAGACGCGGCCGTCGCGCTGCAGTTCGCCATCGACAGTTGCGTCCGGGTGGCTGCGTACTTGCCCCGCCGCGTCCGTATCGGCGAACAACAGGCGTCCCTCGGCGTCGAATATCTGCGCCGTCAGTTCACTGTGCCCGCCCAACAATGCCTGTAGCTGCGGGCGCATCGCGTCGAAACCGGACAGGTCGTCGAGATCCTTGAGCAAGGTCCGGCTGGCCTGCAGTTTCTCTTCCAGCGCATGACGGTCAAGCTGATCGAAGTGATGCTGACTCAACTGCTTGAAGAAAAACCCCGCCGCACCCAGCACACCGGTCACCGCCAGCATGAACATCAGACTGAGCCGGGCCGTAAGAGACAATCGCGTCATGGCGCGTCCGGCTCATCGAGCATGTAGCCCATGCCGCGCGCGGTGTGAATCAGCTTGGGCTCGAAGCCATCATCGATTTTTGCGCGAAGTCTTCGAATCGCCACCTCGATGACGTTGGTGTCGCTGTCGAAATTCATGTCCCAGACCTGCGAAGCAATCAGCGACTTGGGTAACACCTCGCCGCGACGACGCAATAGCAGTTCCAGCAGGGCGAATTCCTTGGCGGTCAGGTCGATACGTTGACCGGCACGCATGACGCGCCGTTTGAGCAAGTGCACTTCGAGATCAGCGATTTTCAGTTGGGTCTGCAACGCCGCGGCGCTGCCTCGGCGTAGCAGCGTACGCACACGAGCCAGCAACTCGGAAAACGCGAAGGGTTTGACCAGATAATCGTCGGCCCCCAGCTCGAGGCCCTTGACCCGATCCTCGACGCGATCACGCGCGGTGAGAAACAGCACCGGTACGTCCCGACCCGCCGCTCGCACCCTGCGTAGGACTTCCCAGCCGTCCAGCCCCGGCATCATCACATCCAGAATCAGCAGGTCGTAGGGTGTGCTCAGGACATATTGCAGCGCATCGGTGCCACTGGTGACGCGGTCGACGGAAAACCCCGCCTCGCTCAGGCCCTGTTGAAGGTAGGTACCGGTTTTCGGCTCGTCTTCGGCGACCAGCAATTTCATCGATTCATCCTTTCAAGACTTGCTTCGGAGCATCGCTCAGAGTGTGCCGGCAACAGCCATTGGGAAACACAAACTGACAGAAAAGTAATGTTCCGCTCAGCTTGCCGAAAGCCTTCCCGCGCTATCTTCGATCCAGATAAAACGCCATGGGAAGGCCGCTTGACCTTGTCATAAGGGCAAGGTTGAAGATTCAGTCAAAGCCGGATGGGCCGGCGGCTGCGGAGGACTTCCCATGAGCTCCATCAATCTTCAGGTACAGGGCATGACGTGCGGCGCTTGTGTGCGTCACGTTACCCAGGCATTGAATCCCGTTTCAGGTGTCGACGCGATCGACGTCGATCTTGAGAACGGCCTGGTTCGCGTCGAAGGCAACCCGAACAGTACGACGCTGCTCGCCGCACTGAATGACGCTGGCTACCCGGCGCAACTCGCTAGCCAGGCAAACCCCGCGGCTGCACCCACCAAGGGTTGCGGCAGCGGCTGCGGTTGTCGCTGATTTCCGTTAACTGGAGTGTTTCATGACTATCACCCGATCCAAACTTGCTGTCATAGCCGCCTTGTTCATGGCTGGTAGTGCCCAGGCCGCCCAGGTCATTGACGTGCATCGCGACGCCAACTGCGGCTGTTGCAAAGACTGGGTCAAATATCTGCAGGCCAACGGCTTCGAGGTGCGCGATCACGTCGAGACCAACATGAGCGCGGTCAAACAGCAACTGGGTGTGGTACCTCGGCTGGGTTCCTGCCACACCGGCGTGATCGACGGCAAGTTCGTCGAAGGCCATGTGCCGGTCGCACAGATCCATGAGCTGCAACGTCGCCAGGATCTGCTCGGCGTAGCGGCACCCGGCATGCCGGCCGGCTCGCCCGGTATGGATTACGGCCAGCCCGCCCAGGCCTATCAGGTGATCGGCCTGACCACCGATGGCAAGGACGTGGTGATAGCGGACTATCCGGCAGATTGAAACGGGGCTGACCGCAACACCCTGACATCCTGCCGATGCTCGGCGTCGGCAGGTGCGTTCGACTACAGCTGATGGAACGGAACACCATGCGCTGCACCTCTTCGCGCCGCACCTTCGTCAAAGGCCTGGTCGCCAGCGGCGTTACCGCTGGGCTGGGCATCTGGCGCCAGCCGGTATGGGCCGTTGCACGGTCCGATCAGCCGAGTGATCAGGGCGTACTGGCCGGCACCGAGTTCGATCTGACCATCGATGCGATGACGGTCGAGTTCACCGACAAACGCCGCACCGCCATGGCCATCAACGGCAGCATTCCGGGCCCGCTGCTGCGCTGGCGCGAAGGCGATACCGTGACGCTGCGCGTGCGCAATCGCCTGCCGCAGGACACCTCGATCCACTGGCACGGCATCCTCCTGCCGGCCAACATGGACGGCGTACCCGGCTTCAGTTTTGCCGGCATCGCACCGGACGGCCTATACGAATACCGCTTCAAAGTGAGGCAGAGCGGGACCTATTGGTATCACAGCCACTCGGCCTTCCAGGAACAACTCGGCGTCTATGGCCCGTTGGTGATCGATCCGCTCGAACCCGAACCGTTCGAATACGAACGTGACTATGTGGTGATGCTCAGCGACTGGACCGATGAAAGCCCGGCACGGGTACTGGCCAAGCTGAAGAAACAGGCTGATTACTACAATCGCGGGCGGCGCACGCTGGGCGATTTCATCGATGACGTGGCCGAACAGGGTTGGAGCGAAACCCTGAGCAACCGCTGGGCCTGGGCGAAGATGAAGATGTCGCCGACCGATCTAGCCGATGTCAGCGGTGACACCTACACCTACCTGCTCAACGGCCAGGCGCCGGACGGTAACTGGACCGGCCTGTTCGAGGCCGCCGAGCGCATTCGCCTGCGGCTGATCAACGGCTCGGCGATGACCTATTTCGACTTCCGCATCCCTGGCCTCAAGCTCACCGTGGTCGCAGTGGACGGTCAGTATGTCGAAGCGGTTGAGGTCGACGAGCTGCGCCTGGCGGTGGCCGAAACGGTCGACATCATCGTCGCCCCGGATGCCAACGAGGACGCTTATACCCTGTTCGCCCAATCCATGGACCGCAGCGGTTATGCCCGCGGCACCCTGGCCGTGCGCCAAGGGCTGAGCGCGACGGTGCCCGAGCCCGATCCGCGGCCTGAACTGAGCATGAGCGACATGGGCCACGGCGATCACCGCTCGCATAGCGCGGGCGGCGCGCAGTCGTCGATGGGCCCTGGCGCCGTGGGGCATGACGGGATGAATCATGGCGAGATGGACCATGGGCAAAGGAATCACTCGCAGATGAATCAAGGACAGATGAATCATGCGGAAATGACCGGCATGGACCATTCGGCCATGAACCATGACACTGCCATGAGCAGCAGCCAGATGCAGACCCACCCAGCCAGCGAATCCGGCAATCCACTGGTGGACATGCAGACCATGACGCCGGCCGCCAAGCTGGACGACCCCGGCACCGGCCTGCGCGACAACGGTCGCCGTGTATTGACCTATGCCGACCTGCGCAGCGCTTTCCCCGACCCGGACGGCCGCGAGCCGACACGCACCATCGAACTGCACCTGACCGGCCACATGGAGCGCTTCGCCTGGTCATTCGATGGCATCCCCTTCGCCGATGCCGAACCGGTTCGCCTTACATATGGCGAGCGGGTGCGCTTCGTGCTGATCAACGACACCATGATGCACCACCCCATCCATTTGCACGGGATGTGGAGCGATCTGGAAGATGAGCACGGTAACTTCAAGCTGCGCAAGCACACCATCGACATGCCACCCGGATCCAGACGCAGCTACCGCGTCACCGCCGATGCCCTCGGCCGCTGGGCATATCACTGTCATATGCTGATGCACATGGACCTCGGGATGTTCCGTGAAGTCCGCGTAGAAGAATGAAGGAGAGCCCCATGACCACATTCAAGCAAAACACCCTGCTCGCCTTTGGCCTGTTCGCTGCCGTGCAACTGAACGCCGCTCTTGCGCAGAACGAACACGACGGACATCCCACCGAGAATGCACCGGGCGCCAAGGTCGCCCCGCATGCGACGCAACCCAAGCTGCAGCAAAACGGCACGATGCCAGGCATGGGTCACGACAAGATGATGCAGAGGCATGGCGGACACCTGGGCGATGGCCAGATGAACCAGGACATGCCCAAGGGAGCCGAACAGGGCCAGCAGCATGATCACTGACAGGCCGTCCGAAAATGCCTTCCAGGCGAAGCAGACCGTTTTCCGACAGTGCTGCCGGCTGCCCCTTGCTATCGCCCTGAGTCTCGCCGCTGCGGCGAGCCAGGCGCAGGAAGCCATGGACCATACCGGTCATGGTGCCCCGATGGACCACAGCCAAATGAATCACGGCACAGTGGATCACGGCGATATGCACCACGGCTCCCAGGGCTCCGCCGTCCATCCGCCAGCGACCGGAATTCCACCAGGACAGGAAACCCGTTCACCGGTACCAACCATTCGCGATGCGGACCGCGCCGCAGCGTTCCCTGATTTGCCACCGCACGAGATGCATCGGGGCGGGGCGAACTTTCTATTTCTCGCCGATCAATTGGAATGGCAGGATGCCGATGACGGCAGCGCGCTGGCCTGGGACCTGTCCGGCTGGCTCGGCAGTGACATCGACCGCCTGGCCTGGCGCTCCGAAGGCGAACGCACCAATGGCCATACCGAAGAGGCCGAACTGCAGCTGCTCTGGAATCATGCCATCAGCCCCTGGTGGGAGACTGTCGCGGGCATTCGCCAGGACTTCGAACCCGGCACAGCGCAAACCTGGGCGGCCGTTGGCGTGCAGGGAATGCCACTGTATGGGTTGGAAACCGACGTCACCGCCTTCATTGGCGAAGGCGGCCAGACCGCGCTGCGCCTGGAGGCTGAATACGACATGCTGCTGACTCAGCGCTGGGTACTGCAGTCCGTTGTCGAAATCAATCTGCATGGGCGCAATGACGAATCTCGCGGCGTCGGCTCTGGCCTTAGCGAGGCCAGCGCGGGTTTGCGCCTGCGCTACGAAATCAGCCGACAATTTGCACCGTACGTGGGAGTAAGCTGGAACCGTGCCTACGGCAACACCGCCGACCTGCGGCGTGTCGAAGGTGAAGATACAAACGAGGCCCGCCTGGTGGTGGGTGTCCGATTCTGGTTTTGAGAACACACCGACTCATGCTTAGAAGTCTGACGATATTGCTGCTGGCCGTCCTCGCGATTGCCCTGATCGGAGCGGGTGTGGTGTACACCGGCGTGATCAATATCGCCGCGGACAATCCCCACGCCTTGCCGATACACGCGCTGCTGGAAACTGCTCGCGAACGTTCCATTACGGTTCGCGCCCGGGACATCGAGGTACCGGACCTGAGCGATGCAGAGCTGATCCGGGCGGGTGCGGGCAACTACGACGCCATGTGCGTCGCGTGCCATCTGTCACCGGGTAGCGAGGGCACCGAACTGAGCAAAGGACTCAATCCGGCACCACCGGACCTCACGGACACCAACCGGATGCACGATCCGGCCAGTGATTTCTGGATCATCAAGCACGGGATCAAGGCCACCGGCATGCCTGCGTGGGGCAAGAGCATGGCCGATTCGAATATCTGGGGATTGGTCGCCCTTTTGGAGCAACTGCCGTCCCTGACGACCATGGAATACCGCGCGCTGGTGACAACGAGCAACGGCCATCAACACCATGGCGGCGAGACGCTCGACCACGAGAGCGGGCAGCCTGATTAGAACGATCACGGGCAGCGCCGTACGGACCACGACGGGAATCACCAACGGTCCGAGTCGACACCTGCCACCGATGCCATTAACACACCGGCGGTAACAAGCACGTTCATTGACGGACCTGCCACCGCGGCGTTGGGGAGCGTCGCAAGCGCCTTATGACGTTAGCTCGGCAGGACCTCGGCTGGGGACGCTTCGTTCTGGCTGGGCTGACGGTAGGCATCGCGCCAGTCCTGATAGCGCTGCTCTTGCCAGACGAGATGGTGCAGCCGCGCCATGCCGTCCGGATCGTTGAGCAGGCGCCAGCGTGTCGCTTCGACTGAACCATTGGGGCCGGCATCGAGAATTTGCTGCATGCGCTGTTCGCGCAGCAGTTCGGCACCGGGCACCACCTTGGCGTGACGCGCCCGTGCCATTGCGCACACCAGTGCGTTATAGATCGGATCCACCGTCGCGGCGACAAATCCGTCGTGCAAGGCATTGTCCTGATTCTGCCGGGTGTAGCGATCGGTCGAAGCCAGCTCCTGCGGAGGATTGAACTCCTCGGGAATCAGGAACAACTTGCGGCGAAAAGCCGCGAGGCCGAGGCCGGTGCGGCTGGTGATCACCGATACCGGCGCCGAGAGGATCAGCGAGACCACGATCGGCGCCAACCACCATAGGAACGCGGGATCGAGCCAGGCGACCAGGCCCGTCCAGAGCACACCCAGGAGCATCTGCGAACCATGCCGACGCAGGGCCTCGCCCCAGGGCGTGGCGTTGTCAGCGCGCTGCGGCGAGTTCCACTGCACCGACCAGCCGAGAAACGCGGCGGTTACGAATACCGTGTGAAACAGCATGCGCACCGGTGCCGCCAGCATCGAGAACAGGGTTTCCAGCAGCATCGACAGCAGCAGGCGAATGCGCCCGCCGTATTCGTGTGCGCCCTGAATCCAGATCAGCAGCACGCTGAGCAGCTTGGGCAGGAATAGCAGCGTCAAGGTCGCCGAGAACAGCGCAATGGCTTCCTGCGGATGCCACTGCGGCCACAGGGGGTACAGCTGGTTCGGCTGCAGGAAGTATTCCGGCACCATCAACGTGTGAATCGCCAGCAACCCGGTCGACAGCGCCAGGAAGACGAACCACAGCGGGGCCGACAGATAGGACATGACACCCGTGAGGAACACGAAGCGATGCACCGTGTGCATGCCCTTGACCAGGAACAGCCGGAAGTTCATCAGGTTGCCATGGCACCAGCGGCGGTCGCGCTTCAACTCGTCGAGCAGGTTTGGCGGCAGCTCTTCGTAGCTGCCCGGCAGATCGTAGGCGATCCACACACCCCAGCCGGCCCGCCGCATCAATGCGGCCTCGACGAAGTCATGGGACAGGATGTCGCCGGCGAAGGCGCCCTTGCCCGGCAGCGGCGCCAAGGCGCAATGCTCGATGAAGGGTTTGACCCGGATGATCGCGTTGTGACCCCAGTAATGGGACTCGCCCAGCTGCCAGAAATTGAGCCCGGCAGTGAACAGCGGGCCGTATACCCGCGTGGCGAACTGCTGCATCCGCGCATACAGCGTGTCCATACCCGACGCCTTCGGCGCGGTCTGGATGATGCCAGCGCCGGGATTGGCCTCCATCAGCCGGACCAGACTGGTCAGGCAATCACCACTCATCACACTGTCGGCGTCGAGCACCACCATGTAGCGATAGCTGCTGCCCCAGCGGCGGCAGAAGTCGTCAATATTGCCGCTCTTGCGCTTCACTCGGCGGCGCCGGCGGCGATAGAAGATGTGGCCGAAGCCGTCGACGTCCCGGCAGACCTCCAGCCAGGCCTTCTGTTCGGCGACACAGGTATCGGGATCGTTACTGTCGCTGAGGACGAAAATATCGAAATGCTCGATCTGCCCAGTCGCCAGCAGCGATTCGTAGGTGGCGCGCAAGCCGGCAAATACCCTTGATACGTCTTCGTTGGCGATCGGCATCACCAGCGCGGTGCGCGCCTCGCGTGGAATCGGTTCGTTACCGAGGGTACTGGCGGAAATGTTGAAGCGGTCATGCCCCTTGAGCAACTGGAAGAAGCCCATCAGCGCTGTCCAGAAACCCACCGACACCCAGCAAAACAGCAACGCGAACAGCATCAGGATGCTGGTTTGAACCACGTATGGCAGGATCTGCCTTGCAGACTCCTGCCATGGCTGCTGGAACACCTCCTGCAGATTCACCAAAGCCCAGCCCTGATAGGGCAGTACCCCCTTCATGTGCCAGGTGGCGATGACGGTCTGTACCAGCATCAGCACGAGCAAGGTCATGCGACGGTAGGCTGCTACCTTGCGCCAGCCCGAGCGATCGGCGGACTGAGCGGGGGGCAATTCCACCGTGCGATTCTTCTTGCGCAGCAAGCGCCACCAGCTCAGACGCAACACGTTGGTGTGCCAGGGTTCAGGCACCATCCGCGTACGCAAGATAGGCGGCGTCGACTGGATGCAGACGCGTCCTTGATGATCGCGCCCGAGCGCCCTGGCACGCTCCAGGGTTTCCCCCCAGCCGAGCCTCAACCGTGCAGCGACCGAGCCCAACAGATCGTCAGCACGCGCCTCACTGTCGCTGGCGGCCGGCAGGGTCCGAGCCAGAACCCGGTGCACATCCGCCAGGTCCCCACCCGCCTGTTCCACCTCGCGGCTCAGCGTCTGCCGTCGTTCGGCATCGAGCGGCAGCTGGCCGATATAGCGACCCGTAATCGAAGGATCCGCTGGATTATTCATAGGTCGGAATCTGGTAGCTCCAGGTCTCGGACAGCGTCTTTTCGCCCTCCACCAGCGCGGCTCGAAGCTCGACCGGTCGTTTAGGGTCGCGCACCTTCAACCGCAAGGTCAGACGCCAGCCCTTGGACACAGGGTTATAGCGCAGGTTGTTCTCCACCAACTCGGCGTTATCGCCGATGCTTACCCGGGTACTGATCGGCGCATCCGCTGGCAGCTCAGCCAGATTGGGTCCGACGAAGTCGACGATCAGCGCCGTACTGCCATCAGGTTGGCGAATCAGATTGGACTGCTTGACATCGCCAGTGGACAAACGCGTCTGGTGAACCCAAGCCAACGCGGGGTCATGCAGTGCGGGTTCGTCCGTGGTGAAATGCAAGCGATAGTCGAGATGCAGTGGCTCGCCGGGCTCCGGTCGTTTTTCGGGCACCCAGAAAGCGACGATGTTGTCGTTGGTCTCATCCGGTGTAGGAATCTCGATCAGCTCCACACGCCCCTTGCCCCAATCGCCTTTCGGCTCGACCCAGCCACTCGGGCGCAGATCGTAACGATCGTCGAGATCCTCGTAGCGGCCAAAGTCCCGGGTACGCTGAAGCAGCCCGAAACCACGCGGGTTTTCCACGCTGAAGCTGCTGATCGACAGTCGCTTGGGGTTGTTCAACGGTCGCCAGATCCACTCATCAGCGCCGGTATGGATCGCCAGCCCTTCGGAGTCGTGCAACTGCGGACGATAGTTGAGCAAATTGCTGGGTTGGTTGGCCCCGAACAGATACATGCTGGTAAGCGCGGCGATGCCGAGCTTTTCCACCGGCTCGCGCAGGTAGACACGCGCCTGCACATCGACGGTGCTGTCCTTGCCCGGCGTCACTACCATCCGATAGGCACCGGTGGCACGAGGGGAATCCAGCAGCGCGTAGATCACCAGATTGCGCCGATCGGCTTGCGGGCGCTCGACCCAGAATTCGCGGAAGCGCGGAAATTCCTCGCCACTCGGCAGCGCCGTATCGATCGCCAGGCCGCGCGCCGACAGGCCATATACCTGGCCCTTGCCGACTACCCGAAAATAGCTGGCGCCGAGCAAGGTCATCAGCTCATCCGCCTTGTCCGCCTTGTTCAATGGATAAAGCACTTTAAAACCGGCAAAGCCAAGATTCTTCAGCGCCGCTGGGTCGACTTGCACCTTGCCGAAATCGAACATCTCCGGCTCGTAGCGGATCTTCTCGACGCCCTTGGTGGTGATCTCGTTGATCCTCACCGGCACGTCGAAATGCATGCCCTGATGGTAGAACTGCAGCTCGAACGGCGTCGGCTGGTCGTGCCAGAGCGCCTTGTCCCCTCGAAAGCGCAGTTGCTGATAGTCGGCAAACGCCATGTTGCGGAACGCAGGCGGCAGGTTGCTCTGCGGCGCTGCGTAGCTTTCCGTCGCCAGTTTTTCAGCCTTTTTCGCTACATCGTCGAGATTGAACGCCCAGCCCTGAGTGGCAAACAGCCCCATGCACAGACTCAACGCCATTCCCAGCGCCCGACCCTTGCGAGCGCCAGTTTCGAAATGAACAGTACGTGACACATCGCCTCCTGAGCTATCACGATTACCGCCGACCGTTTTCCGGCCCGGTTTGCACTCGTTGGTCTACCGCAACGGGAAATGATTCCCTGCGCAAACAAGCGAAGCGGCGAATCATCCCATGCCGCACAACCGCCGGATAGCTACCTGAAGACGACTTTTTTCAGTCGCCGTTCGGCTCTGCATGGCCAACCCGAACGGGCCGGGGCCGCTGTAGCCCAACGGCGATCGCAGCGCATCACTGCAGCGTGAAACGCCCCGGCTTCACCCGTTGCGAATCCAAGCCAATCTGCACCTCAAAATCGCCCGGTTCGGCGGCGCGCTGCAGCTGCGCATTGACGAATTTCAGGTCGTCCTCGTCGAGGTTGAAATGAATCTCCCGCGTCTCTCCCGCCTTGAGGGCGACCTTGCGAAACGCCTTGAGTTCCTTCACCGGGCGGATCACCGAGGCCACTACATCGCGGATATACAACTGCACGACAGTCGCACCGTCACGCTGGCCGGTGTTCTTCAGCGTTACGCTGGCTTCCACCCCACCGTTACGCGGCATGGTCGGGCTCGACAAGCGCACGTCGGACAACTCGAAATCGGTGTAGCTCAGACCGTAGCCGAAGGGGTAAAGCGGACCATTGGGCTCCTCGAAATACTGTGAGGTGTAGTTTCCCGGCTTGCCCTCGACGTAGGGCCGGCCGACCCGCAAATGGTTGTAATAGGTCGGAATCTGACCCACCGAGCGCGGAAAGGAGATCGGCAGCTTGCCGGAGGGGTTGTAGCTACCGAACAGCACGTCGGCGATGGCGTGGCCGCCTTCAGTGCCGGTGAACCAGGTTTCCAGGATCGCATCGGCGTTCGCCTTCGCCCAGTTGAGGTCCAGCGGGCGGCCATTCATAAGCACCAGCACCAGAGGCTTACCGGTTTGCTTGAGTGCCCTCAGGAGTGCTTGTTGGCTCGGCGGAATCTGCAAGCTGGTGCGGCTCGACGCCTCATGGGACATGCCACGCGATTCGCCCACCGCGGCGACGACCACGTCGGCTTGTTTCGCGACGGCTACCGCTTCGGCAATCATCGCTTCGGGCGAGCGCGGGTCTTGCACCACCTCGGGGTTGTCCCAGTTGAGGAAGTTCAGGTACTCGATCATGTGCGGGTCGTCTGTGATATTGGCCCCCCGTGCATACAGCAGATTCGCCTTATCACCCAGCGCGTCGAGCATGCCCTGGCGCAGCGTCACCGATTGCTTGGCGACGCCCGCCGCGGACCAGCTGCCCATCATGTCGATAGGCGAATCGGCCAGCGGACCAACCAGCGCGATGGCTCCTTGCGGGGTCAGCGGCAGGGTCTGGCCATGGTTTTCCAGCAATACGATCGACTGCCGCGCCACCTCTCTCGCCGCCTCACGGTGCAGCCGACTTTCAGCGTTGACGTCTTCCGGATCGTCCTTCGCCGCGCCGATGCGCCGGAACGGATCATGAAACAGACCCATGTCGTATTTGGCGCCGAGCACCTCACGTACCGCCGTGTCGATTTCACCGATCTTTACCTCACCCGACTTCACCAGGCCTGGCAGCTCCTGGCGATACAGCGAGTCGGCCATGCTCATGTCGATGCCGGCCTTGATCGCCAACCGCGCCGCCTCGCGACCATCATCGGCCACGCCGTGGCGGATCAGCTCGCTGATGGCACCGTGGTCGCTAAGGGCGACGCCCTTGAAACCCCAGTCCCGGCGCAGCAGATCCTGCAACAACCAGGTGTTGGCGCTGGCCGGCACGCCGTTGATGGAGTTCAGCGCAACCATCACCCCACCCGCCCCGGCGTCGATGGCGGCGTGATACGGCGGCAGGAAGTCCTGATGCATGCGCATTGGACTCATGTCCACCACGTTGTAGTCGCGTCCGCCTTCGACCGCACCATAAAGGGCGAAGTGCTTGACGCTGGCGGTCACGCTGTCAGGCGCCCCGGGCGATTCGCCCTGATAGGCATGAACCATGGTGCGGGCGATCTCCGATACCAGATAGGGATCTTCGCCAAAGCCCTCGGAGGTCCGCCCCCAACGGGGATCACGGGAAATGTCGACCATCGGAGCGAACGTCATGTCCAGCCCATCGGCGCTGGCTTCGATGGCCGACACTCGGCCGCTGGTGGCGATGGTGTCCAGATCCCAGCTCGACGCCAGGCCCAGCCCGATGGGAAAGATGGTCCGATGGCCGTGCACCACGTCGTAGGCGAAGAAGATCGGGATCTTCATCCGGCTGCGCAGCGCGGCTTCCTGCATCGGTCGGTTGTCGGCACGCGTGACGGTGTTGAAGGTGCCGCCGATTTGGCCTCCCGCCAGCTCGTCGAGGATGCGCTCGCGCGGCATGTCCCCGCCGATGCTGATCAGTCGCAGCTGGCCAATCTTCTCCTCCAGGGTCATCTGCTCGATCAGGCCGGCAATGAAAGCCGGCTTGTCGTCCAGCAAAGGAGGCTGGGGCTCGGCGGCAACCGAATGCAGCGAAAGACCGGCCATGAGACCGAGCAGATAAAGCCTTTTCATTATTTGGATATTCCTTGGCCTGGGAGACTTCTAGGCGAACCAGTTGGGAGCCGGCTAGCCGGTAAAACACCGTTGAGTATGGATATTCCGCCGCGTTACAACCAGCCGAACAGAACGGAGAAACTGCATGGCGGCCTGGAACGACAGACACCTGCGCATGGAGGGTCCCCATTGAAGCGGATAGCAGAGGCCGCATCGGTCTGTGGGAAGCGCGCGCGCGAGCGAATTCAAGTCGCGCCTGGCCGAAAATTGTGTTTGCTACGAGCCGTCAGCAGCTGATCAGCTCGCACCTGAGTTTATCTAGCCGCCGCGAAATGTTTCACGGCACTCAGCCAGTCATCATCCAGCCGGTTCTGCTCGATATCCATCCCGCGCGCTTCCATCAATTCGCGGTGCCGGTCGATTTCATGGACCACCTCGCTGAGCGAGGCGCTGTTGCCGTCCAGCAGGTGCATTTGCGTCAGTCCCAGATGATAGAACCGCAGCAGCTTCATCGCCGCTGCATCCCCAGCTGTCACACCGGCGGTGACGTGGTGCATGACGTTGGTGATGCTCATCAGGCTACGCTTGAGGCGCCAGCCATAGGCCGCACACGCCATCCAGGCCTGTTTCCAGTACACAAAGCGCACCACTGCGATGGTCACGAACAACCCGACGACTACGCCCGCGATATTCCACCGCAGATTATCCCCGCCCGCCTCGCCGAATAGCGCAACAGCCAGTGTCGCCAGCGTCATCGCCAGGGCCGCGAAGGTCGCCACCACAACCAGTGTGCTGCGGCGCGTCTGCTGGCGATAGGTTTGCGGGTCGAGCGGTTTGATTTCGAATACCACCATGTTCGCTATCCTTGATTTGGACAAGATTGCTTGCGTTTGCATTATCACGCAGCCTGGCACCCCGTAGCTGACGCCGGGCAGCATTTGTACGGTCGCATCGCTAACGCAAGATCGCGATTCGAAGGTCGAACGCGAGCCTGAGCAGCCCCTGGCAGCAGCACCGCCGCTGTGACGCTGGCTTTCATGCGTCAAACGCAGCCTCTATGATCAGCACACCGGCCCGCCCAGATAAAAGGATCCTAACCATGAGCCGCTATGAGATCGCGTTTTCCGGTGAGCTCGCACCGGGCGCAAAACTTGAGCAGGTCGAGGCTAACCTGACCCGGTTGTTCCAGGCTGATGCGCAGCGGATCGCCGTGTTGTTTTCCGGTCGCCGCATCGTAATCAAGCAGGACCTCGACCACGCCAGCGTCGAGAAGTATCGCCAGGCCATGGCCCGCGCCGGTGCTATCGCCGAAGTCCGGCCGATGCCTGTGGAAGTCGAGGAAATCGAACTCGCCCCGCCGCCAACGGAAGCGCCTCCAACCGCCACTCAATCGCCCGCATCCCCGCATACCGGCGCAACCCCAGGTCGCCTGAAAGTGGTCCCGCGCGACGAGTACATGGCCGCCTTCGCCGAAGTCGAGGCCCCGGACTTCGGCATTGCACCAGCGGGCGCCGACCTGCAGGATGCCCGCCCGCCGGTGCAACCTCCCGCCGTCGATCTGTCGCAATTCAGCTTGGCGCCGGTCGGCAGCGACATGGCAGAGCGTCGCCGTGCTACCGACGTACCGGTGCCGGACACCTCGCACCTTAAACTGCAGGATTGACCGGCTTGGGCGGACATCCGCCCGAACTCATCCCACCGCAACAGGCTCCAAGGCTACAAGCCCTCAAAGTGCCTGTATGCAATGGACCTTGTCGTCGCCCGCCCCGAAGGCCTCTACTGCCCGCCCGGGAATTTCTACATCGATCCCTGGCGCCCGGTCGATCGCGCCGTCATCACCCACGCCCACGGCGATCATGCGCGCTGGGGCATGGGCCACTATCTGGCATCCCGCGACAGCGAAGGCATCCTGCGTTCGCGCATTGCCGCCGACATGCCGCTGCAAACGCTGGCCTACGGCGAGTCGATCGAGCATCACGGCGTAAAGCTGAGCTTTCACCCGGCCGGGCATGTGCTGGGGTCGGCACAGGTGCGGCTGGAATATAAGGGCGAAGTCTGGGTCGCATCGGGCGATTACAAAGTAGAACCGGACGCCACCTGCGCGCCCTTCGAGCCGGTGCGCTGCCACACCTTCATCACCGAATCGACCTTCGGCCTGCCGATCTACAAATGGCCGTCACAGGCGCAGGTATTCCGCGAGATCAACGACTGGTGGCGCGCCAACGCCGCCGCGGGCCGGCCGAGCGTGCTGTTCTGCTACGCTTTCGGCAAGGCCCAGCGCATCCTGCATGGCCTGGATGAAAGTATCGGCACCATCGTGGTCCATGGTGCGGTCGAGCCATTGAACAAGGTCTACCGTGAAGGCGGCGTTTACCTGCCACCCACCGTCTACGCGGGCGATTTGAAAAAAGGCGATCCGCGACTCAAACAGGCGATCGTCCTCGCCCCGCCTTCGGCCGGCGGCAGCACCTGGATGCGCCGGTTCGGCGATTACGCCGATGCCTTCGCCAGTGGCTGGATGATGCTGCGCGGCACCCGCCGCCGGCGCGGAGTGGATCGCGGCTTCGTGCTGTCCGACCACGCCGACTGGCCGGGCCTGCTCTGGGCCATCGAGCAAACCGGTGCCGAACGGGTGATGGTGACCCACGGTTCGGTCCCGGTACTGGTGCGCTATCTGCGCGAGATGCGCGGTCTCGATGCCCAGGCCTTCGAAACCGAATACGGTGAAGAAGACGACACGACTCAGGAGGCCGAATGATGCGCCAAGCGTCGAGCCAACGGCCCCACGAAGGCAGCTTCCGATGAAAGCCTTCGCCACGCTGTACAGCCGTCTCGATGCGACCACTTCGAGCAACGCCAAGCTCGCGGCCATGCGCGACTATTTCCGCGAGGCCGACCCCGCCGATGCCGCCTGGGCGGTGTACTTCCTGTCTGGTGGCAGACCGCGTCAGCTGGTGCCGACCCGCATCCTGCGCGAAACCGCCATGCAGGCCTCGAGGCTGCCGGACTGGTTGTTCGAGGAAAGTTATCAGGCGGTCGGAGACATGGCCGAAACCATTTCGCTGCTCATTCCCGAAGCCAAGCACAGCTCGGACGACGGCTTGGCCGTGTGGATGCAGGACAAGCTGTTGCCCCTGCGCGGCCTGCCGCCTGAAGAGCTGGCCGAGCGCCTGCCCGCGCTGTGGGCGCAACTGGACCGACTGAGCCTGATGGTCTGCATCAAGTTGATCACCGGCGCCTTTCGCGTTGGGGTTTCGAAACTGCTGGTGACGCGGGCGCTGGCCTCGCTGGTCGATCTCGATCCCAAACGCGTGGCCCAGCGGCTGGTTGGCTACACCGACCTGTCTCACCGCCCCAGCGCCGAAGGCTATCTGGCACTGATCGCCGACGAATCCGAACACGAGCACGCACAGCGCGGCGGCCAGCCCTACCCGTTCTTTCTCGCTCATTCGCTGCAGGCGCCGGTGGAAGAGTTCGACACGCTGCTCGGCGCGCCGGAGCACTGGCTCGTCGAGTGGAAGTGGGACGGCATCCGCGCCCAGTTGGTCAAGCGCGACGGGCAGATCTGGGTCTGGTCGCGCGGTGAGGAATTGGTCAGCGATCGCTTTCCCGAGCTGTGCGAGCTGGCCGGATGCCTGCCAGACGGCACGGTGATCGACGGTGAAATTCTGGTCTGGAAGCATGCCCCCGACGTATCGCCGAATGAGCTGTTCGACGTCCCCGAAGGCCAGTCGGCAGTGGGTTCCGAGCGATTCGGCGTGCAACCGTTCGCCCTGCTGCAACAGCGCATCGGCCGCAAGAACCTCACCACCAAGGTGCTGCAGGACGCGCCCGTTGCCGTGCTCGCCTACGACCTGCTGGAATGGCAGGGCGACGACTGGCGACAGCGCCCGCTGCGCGAGCGCCGACAGCGACTCGAGGCGGTGGTCGAGCAATGCCCCAACCCACGGCTGATGACCTCGCCACAGGTGGAAGGTCGCGACTGGCCGGACCTGGCCCGCCAGCGCGAGGCCTCACGCACCTTGGGCGTCGAAGGCATGATGATCAAGGCGCTGGCGGCGCAGTACGGTGTCGGCCGGACCAAGGATGTCGGCGTCTGGTGGAAATGGAAGGTCGACCCCTATTCGGTCGACGCGGTATTGATCTACGCCCAGCGTGGCCATGGTCGGCGCGCGAGCCTTTATACCGATTTCACCTTTGCCGTCTGGGATGGTGAACCGGGCGATCCCGAGCGCAAGCTGGTGCCCTTCGCCAAGGCCTATTCGGGCCTGACCGACGAGGAGATGCGCAAGGTTGACGCCATCGTGCGCAAGACCACGGTGGAGAAGTTTGGCCCGGTGCGCAGCGTGACGCCGACCCTGGTGTTCGAGCTCGGCTTCGAAGGCATCGCCGCCAGCAGCCGCCACAAGAGCGGCATCGCCGTGCGCTTTCCGCGCATGCTGCGCTGGCGCCTCGACAAGCCGGTGGACGAGGCCGACTCCCTGGAAACGTTGAAGGAGTTGCTCGGGTGAGCGGCTGGGTTGGCCGCCATTGCCTCGCCGAGCTATGCCGAACGCTACCGAGGCGCCAGCTGTTCCCACGCCGAGCATGGCAACGATCAGAGCCACCCAATGCACATCCGGCACCGAGCCGCCCTCACGCTCGCCCTAGCCCTAGCCCTAGCCCAACGAGGAGCCTGGCGAGCCAAGGTCAAGCGAGTTGCATCCGTGGGTACCTGAACGCAGGCACGTCGATGCACCCGCCGGCACGCCATCGCTGGCGCTACCTCGGATGAGTAGGCAGCCCAGCGCCCTCGGCGAGGCCTGGTTCGCCAGCCGTGGCTGGCAACCCTTCCCGTTCCAGCAGGACGTCTGGCAGGCGGTGCAAAACGGCGAATCCGGGCTGCTCCACGCAACGACTGGCTCAGGCAAAACCTACGCCGTCTGGCTGGGTGCGCTGAACCGATTCTCCGCTGCATCGGATGATCCGAACGAACCGCGAAAAAAGACCGCACCTTCAGATAAACCCGCGCCCCTGACTGTTCTTTGGATCACGCCCATGCGGGCGCTGGCGGCCGACACCGCCCGCGCGCTGCAGGCGCCGCTGGACGATCTGGGTAGCCACTGGAGCGTTGGCCTGCGCACCGGTGACACCGCCAGCGCCGAGCGCGCCCGTCAGAGCCGACGGCTGCCCAGTGCGCTGGTCACCACTCCGGAAAGCCTGACGCTTCTGCTGACCCGCGCTGATGCCCGTCAGGCCTTTGCTGGTTTGCGCATGCTGGTGGTGGACGAGTGGCACGAGCTGCTGGGCAACAAACGCGGCGTCCAGCTGCAACTGGCGCTGGCCCGGCTGCGCAGCTGGATGCCGGAGCTGATCGTATGGGGACTCTCCGCGACGCTGGGCAATCAGCCGCATGCGCTAGAGGTCTTGCTGCATCCGGGCCAGGGCCGGCTGGTGCAAGGCAAGGTCGACAAGCAGCTGCGCGTCGACACCCTGCTGCCGCCGAGCATCGAGCGCTTTCCCTGGGCGGGCCATCTCGGCCTGCGCATGCTGCCGCAAGTAGTCGAGGAGATCGAGTCGGCTGCGACCTCGCTGGTGTTCACCAATACCCGCTCGCAGTCGGAGCTCTGGTACCAGGCGATTCTCGAAGCGCGCCCGGATTGGGCCGGATTGATCGCCTTGCACCATGGCTCGCTGGCGCGCGAAGTGCGCGACTGGGTCGAGCTGGGGCTGAAGCAAGGCGCGTTGAAGGCTGTGGTCTGCACCTCCAGCCTGGATCTGGGCGTGGATTTCCTGCCGGTCGAGCGGGTGCTGCAGATCGGCTCGCCCAAAGGCGTAGCGCGGCTGATGCAGCGCGCCGGCCGTTCCGGTCACGCGCCGGGACGCGCTTCGCGGGTCACCCTGGTGCCAACCCACAGCTTCGAGGTGGTGGAGGCCGCCGCGGCCAAGGTCGCGGTTGCCGAACGACGGATCGAAGCGCGCAGCGCGCCGCACCGGCCGCTGGACGTACTGGTGCAACACCTGGTGAGCATGGCGCTGGGCGGCGGTTTTCGGCCCGAGGCACTGCTCAATGAAGTCCGACAGGCCTGGTCCTACCGCGACCTGGACAACGAACAATGGCAGTGGGCGCTGGCCTTCGTCCGCCACGGCGGGCACTCGCTGACGGCGTATCCGGACTATCAACGGGTCGAGCCGGACGAGACGGGTCTATGGAAAGTCCCCAGTCGGCGTGTCGCGCTGCGCCATCGAATGAGCATCGGCACCATCGTCAGCGATGCCAGCCTGACGGTGAAATTCTGGGCCAAGGGTGGCAGCGGTCGCTCCCTGGGCACCATCGAAGAAGGTTTCATTGCCCGCCTGCGCCCGGGTGACAACTTCCTGTTTGCCGGCCGGCTGCTGGAGTTGGTGCGGGTCGAGAACATGACCGCCTACGTCAGCCGCGCCACGGGCAGGAAGGCCGCCGTGCCGCGCTGGAATGGCGGGCGCATGCCGCTGTCCAGCGAACTCGCCGATGCGGTGGTCGAGCAGCTCGGCGCCGCCTCGCGTGGGGAGTTCGCGAACGAAGAGATGCGCCTGGTAGAACCGTTGCTGCGGGTACAGATGGACTGGTCGACGCTGCCGACCGAAACCACGCTGTTGGCCGAAGTGATGAAATCCCGCGAAGGTTGGCACCTGTTTCTTTACCCGTTCGCCGGCCGCCACGTGCATTTGGGGCTCGCCAGTCTGCTGGCCTGGCGCATGGGCCAGCGGCAGCCGGTAACCTTTTCCATTGCGGTGAACGACTACGGCTTCGAGTTGCTCTCAGCGACCGAAGTGGACTGGCAATACTGGCTGACCCCGACCTTGTTCAGTCGGGACGATCTATTGCATGACGTACTCGCCAGCCTCAACGCCGGCGAACTGGCGCGCCGGCGTTTTCGCGAAATCGCCCGCATCGCTGGCCTGGTGTTTTCCGGTTATCCCGGCGCGCAGAAAAGCGCGCGGCAATTGCAGGCGTCCAGCGGGCTGTTCTTCGATGTGTTCCGTCAGTACGACCCGAGCAATCTGCTGCTGACCCAGGCCGAGGAAGAAGTGCTGCGCCAGGAGCTGGAAGTCGAGCGACTCGAACAGACGCTGACGCGGCTACAGCAGCGCCGGCTGGATATCCACCCCGTCAGGCGCACCACACCCTTGGCGTTCCCGCTGATGGTGGAGCGGTTCCGCGAAAGCATGAGCTCGGAGAAGCTGGCCGATCGCATTCGACGGATGGTCGCCGAACTGGACAAGGCCGCAGGGCCCGGCGGCTATCAGCCGGAAGCGGACGCCAGCATTGCCGTGGAACGCGAGACCAGCCCGAAGCGTAAGCCGCGTGCGACCAAGGACGGCACGCCACGGCCAAAAAAGGCGCGGCGTATGCGCTGAAAACGTCGTGGCGATGAAAAAAGGTTTCCGCCCGCCCCTAAAAAGTGAAGCTTCATCCCGGGGTCGGGCCTCTCACAAGACCAAGAGCAGCCCGCACCACACCGCTTTAGTCGAGGCGCGCCCCGCGACGAAAGCAAGCTTGCGAACGCCCAAACAAGCACAGCTTCGTCTCGAGGCGGGCCTCCCAAACAACGTCAAAAGCAGCCTACACCGACATAGGAGCCGCCACTCGTGCGCGATAAACTGCCGACATGACCCCACACCTGCCCATCGAACTGGAGCAAACCGAGCTCTGGCTGCTCGCCGACAAGGCCATCTACTGGCCAGAACGCCAGGCGCTGCTGATTGCCGACATCCACTTCGGCAAGGCCGCCGCGTATCGTCGTCTCGGACAGCCAGTGCCGCATGGCACCACACAAACCAATCTGCTGCGGCTCGACGCGCTGCTGGCGCGCTACCCATGCCATCAGTTGATATTTCTCGGCGACTTTCTGCACGCGCCGGAATCCCAGACGCCTGCCGTTCTGGCGCAACTCCACCAATGGCGCGCCGCTCATCCTGAGCTCGCCATCACGCTGATCCGCGGCAACCATGATCGGCGTGCCGGTGATCCTCCAGCGAGTCTCGACATGGCAGTGGTCCCCGAGCCCCTGCTGCTCGGCCCTTTCGCTTTGCAGCATGAGCCCGACCCTCACGCCACCCACCATGTGCTGGCCGGTCATCTGCACCCGGCTTTGCGCCTCAGCGGGCGCGGTCGCCAGAGCCTTCGCCTGCCCTGCTTCTGCATCGGCGAGCGGGTGAGCCTGCTGCCTGCCTTCGGCGATTTCACCGGAATGATGGAAATCGACGCCAACGCGGGTCGGCGTCTGTATGTGGTTGGGGATAACAGTGTGTGGCGGGTGACTTGACCGGGGATCAGGCCTGCGAAATACCGGTTACGGTGATACCAAAGCGCTCGGCCAGGCGTGTGGCCGGCGTTTCCTCGATGTCTGGATCGTGCTCGTAGGCATCCTCCTCTCCGGCATAGTCCAGTTCAGCCCTCTGCGTAACCAGCGCTACCGCCTCGTCTATATCCGGCTGATGATCGGATTCAGTCCTGAGGATGGATGTGTTGCCGTCTTTGCTGTACGCGATGATCCAAGTCGTCATGGATGCCCCCTCTTCTAGCGCCTTCGGCAAATTGGTTCGCCGATGTCGGCGTCGCTTTGTTTAGAGACTAGCCCGTCGTGTTCGGTTCTGCCGCTTATGCTTGATTCGGACGATCTGCCGAACGGTCTGAACAGGGCTTTAGAGCGTAGGTCATCGATAGGGAGGAGAACAGGAGACGAGGCCATGATTCGATCACGCCCCCGGCCTACCGAGGCGACCGATGAACAACTGGTCGAACTGCTGCGCCACCACGCGACGCCGCTGCCGGCGATCGATGACCCGGCGTTCGCGGCCCACTTCGACGCGTTCGCCGACGCGCGGGTCGTATTGATCGGTGAGGCCAGCCACGGTACGTCCGAGTTCTACCGCGCTCGAGCAGCCATTACCCGACGGCTGGTCGAGCACCATGGTTTCAACATCATCGCCGCCGAAGCGGACTGGCCGGATGCGGCGAAGATCGACCGCTACGTACGCCACCAACAGCCACCGAGCTGGGTCGAGGAAGGTTTCAAGCGCTTCCCGACCTGGATGTGGCGCAACCAGGAAGTCGCCGATTTCGCCGGTTGGTTGCGCAGTCACAACGAAGCCCTGGCACCCGAGCAACGCGTGGAGTTTCGCGGCCTGGACGTTTACAGCCTCGGCTCCTCGATCCGCGAAGTGCTGGACTATCTCGACCGCGTCGATCCGCAGGCTGCCAGCGCTGCGCGCCGCCGCTATGGTTGCCTCAGCCCTTGGCATGAAGAACCGGCCATTTATGGCCATCAGGTGATGCTTGGCGAGCCGTCCTGCGAGCACGCGGTCGTCGAGCAATTGAGTGAGCTGCTCGATCAACGGCTGCAATACCTCGAACGGGACGGCGGCAGCTTCTTCAACGCCGAGCGCAACGCCCGCGTGGTACTCGCGGCGGAGCAATACTACCGGGCCATGTACCAGGGTTCGGCGGAATCCTGGAACCTGCGCGACCGGCATATGTTCGACACCCTACGCGCGCTGCTGGATCACCGTGGCGCCGACGCCAAAGCCGTGGTCTGGGCACACAACTCGCACATCGGCAATGCCGCGTCGACGTCCATGGGCTGGGGCGGCGAATTCAACATCGGCGAACTGTGCCGTACGGCCTTCGGGCGCGACGCGGTGCTAATCGGGATGGCCACCGATCGCGGCGAAGTGGCGGCTGCGGACAACTGGGACGAGCCGATGCAACTCAAGCAGGTCCGCCCGTCACGCTCGGACAGCTGGGAGCAACTGTTCCTGCGCACCGGCATCGCCGCGTCACTGACCAGCTGGCGCGAAGATGCGCCGTTGCGCCAGGCCTTGGCCAGACCGCGCCTGGAGCGGGCCATCGGCGTCATCTACCGCCCGGCCACCGAACGTCAGAGTCATTATTTCCAGGCTGTATTGTCCGAACAATTCGACGCCCTGATCTGGCTGGAGCAGACCACTGCGGTGTCGCCGATCGGCCCTCAGCAGATCGACGATGAAATCGTTCCGGATACCTACCCATTCGGAGAGTGAGCCATGCGTGCGTTCCTGCCTGAATCCCATTTGTTTCGCGACCGCAGCCATGCCGGCCAGGAACTGGCCGAAGCACTGCAGCACTTAGCCGACCTGAAACCGCTGGTGCTCGCCCTACCCCGTGGCGGCGTCCCCGTTGCCTTTGAGGTGGCGCGCATCCTCAAGGCCCCGCTCGATCTGGTGCTGGTGCGCAAGATCGGTGCGCCCGGCAATGAAGAGCTGGCGCTGGGCGCGGTGGTCGACGGCGCCGAGCCGAAGTGGGTGATCAATCAGGAGTTGTTCAACCAGCTCGCGCCACCGCCTGACTGGTTCGAGAAGGAAATGCAGCGCCAACTCGCCGAATTGGAGCGTCGCCGCCAGCGTTATTGTGGCGGGCGGGCCGCACCGGCGCTCAACGGCCGCTGCGTGATCGTAATCGACGACGGCGTCGCCACGGGCGCCACCGTAAGGGCTGCGCTGAAGGGATTGAAACAATCCAGCCCCAGCAGAATCGTGCTCGCCGTGCCCGTGGGGCCGCGTGTGGAAATCGAAATGCTGAGAACAGAGGTGGACGAACTGGTCTGCTTGGCGATGCCCGAACCGTTCATCGGCGTCGGACGTCATTACGGTGACTTCGAGCAGACGAACGACGAGCAGGTCATCGACCTGCTCGCGCGTGCTCAGGCCTTCGCTACAGACACATCGGAGGCCCGAATTTGAAGTCAAGCCACCGGAGCGGGCGGCGGCTGGTCCGGAATGGTCGGTTCGCCCGGCTCACTCGGTAAATCCGGTACGCCGGGCTCTTCCGGGTCGCCCGGCACGCCGTTGGCCTGCAGGCCGTAGCTATCCAGCGGATCCGTATAACGGACGGATTCATTTCCCATGTCGTTGCCCTCCACTACATTGGCCGGCAGTCCCGGCAGGTCTATAGCTGTAGAGGGCGCGTGAGCGGGTTCGATCCGTCCATCTGTCGGGCGTGACCGCCCGGCATTACCACATCAGATCGTCAGGAATCTGGTAAGCGGCGTAGGGATCGTCCGCATCCGGGGCTTCAGTCTGGGTATTGAGCTGAACGATGCGGCGCGGATCGCGCTCCTGAATCTTCAGCGCCGCCTCGCGCGGAATCACCTCGTAACCTCCACCGTGCCGGACGATCGCCAGCGAGCCGCTAGACAGCTTGTCACGCATCAGCTTGTTCACCGACAGGCGCTTGACCTTCTTGTCGTCGACGAAGTTGTAGTAATCCTCGGTGGTCAGTTTGGGCAGGCGGCTGGTCTCGATCAGTTGCTTGATCTGCGCGGTGCGCGCCTTCTGCGCAGCTTTTTCCTGCTGCTGACGGTTCAGTTCCTGATCACGGGCGAGCTTTTCGGCCTGGGCCTTGAGTGCCGCTTCACGCTGAGAGTCGTCCTTTTCGACCTGGCCTTTCTTCACCAGGCGTTGCTGTTTTTGCTGTTGCTTGCCGGCCTGCTTGGCCTGCTTCTCATTGACCAGCCCGGCTTTGAGCAGCTGATCGCGAAGGGAAAGACTCATGTGTCGGCTCGTCTCGTGGTGAATTCAAAAAATGGGCGCAGGGTAAACATGCGTAATGGCGCTGGAGCGCATTGTGGTGGATGTGAAAAGCGACATCCACCCTCGCGGCTAGCCGCAGGAAGATGAACGCTCGGCTTTCTTGGCCTCGCCCCAAAGCGCGTCGAGTGTTTCCAGATCGCAATTCTCAATGGCACGACCGCTGTCTCGCAAGGCTTGCTCGATAAAGCGGAAGCGGCGCTCGAACTTGCGATTGGCCGCACGCAAGGCGTTCTCCGGATCGACTTTCAGGTGCCGCGCCAGATTCACCGTGACGAACAGCAGATCGCCAATCTCCTCGGCGATCGCCTCGGGATCGTTCTCGCTCATGGCTTCGAGCACTTCGTCCAGCTCCTCGCGTACCTTGTCCACCACTGGCAGCGCATCCGGCCAATCGAAGCCGACCTGGGCGGTACGCTTCTGCAACTTGGCGGCACGGCTCAAGGCGGGCAGCGCGCTCGGCACATCGTCGAGTAGCGACAATTGCTCCGGCGCGGCGGATCTCTCCGCGCGCTCCTCGGCCTTGATCGCTTCCCAGCGCTGCTTGATCTGCGCCTCGTCGAGGCGGGGCAGCTCGGGTGAACCATAAAGATCACCGTCAGGAAATACGTGCGGGTGTCGACGCAACAGTTTGCGGGTGATCCCGTCGACCACCGCATCGAACTCGAAACGCCCTTCTTCTTTCGCCAGCTGGCTGTAGTAGACGACCTGAAACAGCAGGTCACCGAGCTCGCCCGGCAAATGCTCGAAGTCACCGCTCTCGATGGCATCCGCCACCTCGTAGGCCTCTTCGAGGGTGTGCGGCACGATGCTGGCGTAGTCCTGCTGCAAGTCCCACGGGCAGCCGTGCTGCGGATCGCGCAGCCGGGCCATCAGGTGCAACAGGTCGGTGAGTTGGTACATGAGATTCCTCGGTGAAAGCCTGAGAGTGAAGCTGAGCCCATTGTAGGGTGGATGACGCTTCATCCATCCACCGCGCACAGTCCCATAATGATTCAGTTCGGCCCCGACATCGTCATGGTGGATGTGAAAAGCGACATCCACCCTACGGCGTTACGAGCTGTTCCTGCGACCGTCTGGCCCCGAGCGCAGCAGCTCGGTACATCAACCTGTCCGTCGCGAGCGAAGGCCAGACAAGGCGCAAGCTTGCTGAAAAAGCGGAGTTGGCTGTTGCCTCCGATCCACCTCATTCATACGTCCGGCCCCGAGCGTCGCGAGCGAAGAGCTGGCTAGGCGAAGCCCAACCGAAAAAACGGAGTTGGCTTTTGCCAATGAGCATTTTTCGGTTGGGCTTCAACAACGCCAGATCGAGCGCAGCAGCTCGGAGCAGGTCAGGAGGTACGCTGGCGCTTCGCCTCGATGATATTGGGCAGCTGCGAAATGCGGCTGAGCAACCGACCCAGCGCGCCCAACCCCGGAATTTCGATAGTCAGCGTCATCTGCGCCGTGCTGTCTTCCTTGTTCGAGCGAGTGTTGACGGCGAGCACGTTGATCCGCTCGTTGAGCAGAATCTGCGAAACATCCCGCAGCAGGCCAGAACGGTCGTAAGCACGAATGATGATGTCGACCGGGTAGGTTTTCTCCGGGATCGGGCCCCAGCTGACCTGAATGATCCGCTCCGGCTCTCGCCCGGCCAGTTGCAGCACCGAGGCGCAATCCTGGCGGTGGATGCTGACACCACGGCCCAGCGTGATATAGCCGACGATGGGGTCGCCCGGCAGCGGCTGGCAGCAGCCGGCCATCTGCGTGAGCAGGTTGCCGACGCCCTGGATCTGTACATCGCCCCGCTTGCCCGGGCGGGTACTGGTGGGGCGCCGAGGAATCAGTTCGAGCTGGTCGGCGACGTGGCCATCCGGCTCCACCAGTTGCTGCGCATGATTGACCAATTGGGACAGACGCAGATCGCCAGCACCGAGCGCCGCGAACATGTCCTCGGCGGTCTTCAGGTTGGCTTTTTCGGCCAGCTTGTCGAAGTCCACCGGGGGTAGATCCAGGCGTCCCAGCTCACGCTCGAGCAGCGCCTTGCCGGCCGCGACGTTCTGATCACGGGCCTGCAACTTGAACCAGTGGACGATCTTCGCCCTCGAGCGCGAAGTAGTGATATAGCCCAGGTTCGGGTTCAGCCAGTCACGACTCGGCGAGCCGTGCTTGCTGGTGATGATTTCGACCTGCTCGCCGGTTTGCAGGCTGTAGGTCAGCGGTACGATGCGCCCATTAATTTTGGCGCCACGGCAGTTATGGCCGATCTCCGTGTGCACGCGGTAAGCGAAATCCAGCGGGGTTGCGCCTTTGGGCAGGTCGATGGCATGGCCGTCCGGGGTGAACACATAGACCCGGTCCGGCTCGATATCCACGCGCAACTGATCGGCCAGACCGCCGATGTCGCCCAGTTCCTCGTGCCACTCGAGCACCTGACGCAACCAGGAAATTTTCTCTTCGTAGTGGTTGGAGCCGGAATTGACGTCCGTACCCTTGTAGCGCCAGTGCGCACAGACGCCCAGTTCGGCTTCCTCGTGCATGGCCTGGGTACGGATCTGCACCTCCAGCACCTTGCCTTCCGGGCCAAGTACGGCGGTGTGCAGCGAACGGTAGCCATTTTCCTTCGGGTTGGCGATGTAGTCGTCGAACTCCTTGGGAATATGCCGCCACAGGGTGTGCACGATACCCAGCGCGGTGTAGCAGTCACGGACTTCCGGCACCAACACCCGAACGGCGCGAACGTCGTAGATCTGGCTGAACTGCAGGCCCTTCTTCTGCATCTTCCGCCAGATTGAATAGATATGTTTGGCGCGCCCGTCGATTTCGGGGTGGATGCCAGTGGCGGTCAGCTCATTCTTGAGTTGCTGAACGACGTTCTGGATGTACTGCTCGCGATCCAGCCGGCGCTCATGCAGCAGCTGGGCGATCTGCTTGTATTGCTCGGGCTCGAGATAGCGGAAGGACAGGTCCTCCAGCTCCCACTTGATATGACCGATGCCCAGGCGATGCGCCAGCGGTGCATAGATATCGAAGACTTCGCGGGCGACGCGGTGACGTTTGTCATCGTCGGCATTCTTTACCGCGCGGATGGCACAGGTGCGCTCGGCCAGCTTGATCAACGCGACGCGAACGTCATCGACCATGGCCACCAGCATCTTGCGCAGGTTTTCCACCTGGGTCTGGGTTCCCAACACCAGCGATTCGCGCGGGTTGAGGCTGGCGCTGATGGCAGCCATGCGCAGCACGCCTTCGATCAGCTTGGCCACCACCGGGCCGAACTTCTGATGCACTTCCGCCAGTTGAATCTTGCCCTCGCGTACACCGCGGTAGATCACCGCGGCCACAAGACTGTCCTGGTCGAGCTTGAGGTCGGCGAGTATCTCGGCAATCTCGAGGCC
This sequence comes from Stutzerimonas stutzeri, assembly GCF_000590475.1. Taxonomy (NCBI): domain Bacteria; kingdom Pseudomonadati; phylum Pseudomonadota; class Gammaproteobacteria; order Pseudomonadales; family Pseudomonadaceae; genus Stutzerimonas; species Stutzerimonas stutzeri. The sequence continues at coordinate 3,135,797 of NZ_CP007441.1, forward strand.
GGTCTGGTAACTGGAGGTGCCTTCGCTCCACAGATTCTGTGCCGCGTTGGCCTGCTGCTCGGCCGCTCGGGCGAACTCGCAGGCTTGCTTGAGTGCGTCGCGGTCGAGTGCCGGGTCCATCCCCAACACATGATCGAGCCAGCCATCGAGGTTGATACTGCCGTCGGTGTTGATCGGCTGAAGCGCTCTGACCTGGACCATCTATCTACTTCCCCTACGCAGTCTCTGCGTCGAATACGCCGACTTTCTGGGAGTCGGTCGGTTGAACCACAGGCCGTTTGCCTGTCAAAAAATCCGCTGTTATGCCGGTCGCTCGAACAATGCCATGGCCTCGACGTGTGCGGTTTGCGGGAACATGTCCAGCACGCCGGCCCGCTTGAGCCGATAACCCTGGCCAATCAACTCGGCGGCATCGCGCGCCAGCGTCGCAGGGTTGCATGAAACATAGACCACACGCCTTGCGCCTAAAGTCGTCATCTGCCGCACCATTTCTAACGCGCCGTCACGCGGCGGGTCGAGCAGCACCGCGGCGAAGCCGCCTTTAGCCCACGGCGCCTCGATAAGCGGCTTCGACAGGTCCGCTTGATAAAAGTGCATACCGCTCAGCCCGTTGTGCTCCGCATTGGTGCGGGCGCGCCCGACCATCTCCTCGACGCCCTCCACCCCGACCACCTGCGCCCCATTACGCGCCAGCGGCAATGCGAAGTTACCCAGTCCACAGAACAGATCCAGCACCCGTTCGCCTGCTTCCGGTGCCAGCCACTCCAGTGCCTGCGCCACCATCGCCTCGTTCACCGGCGCGTTGACCTGGACGAAGTCGCCGGGCCGCCAGGCCAGTTCCAGATCCCACGCCGGCAACCTGTAGCCCAGGGCATAGGCGGAGTCCAACGGCTGTGGCGCACCCTCGCCCTGCAGCCAGAGCTGTACGTTCTGTTCCTGAGCGAAGCTTCTCAGACGCTGCAGATCCGCTTCGGCCAGCGCGACCGTGTGGCGCACCAGCACGGCTTCGGCGGTGCCGCTGAACAACTCCACATGGCCGATCGCCTGCGGCTTGTCCAGCGCATGCAACACGGCCAGCAACGCCGGCAACAGCGTCTGCAAGGGCTGTACCAGCACCAGGCATTCATGAATGGCGACGATATTCTGGCTGGCGCTGGCACGGAAACCCACGTCCAGCCGCCGGGCCTTGTTGTCCCAGCGCACCGCCAGCCTGGCGCGCCGGCGATAACCGAACTCGGGACCGCTCAGCGGCGCTGCCCACTGCTGCGGTTCAATGCCGGCCAGCCGCGACAATTGCTCAGCGAGGCTGCGCTGCTTGAGCGCCAGCTGATCGGCCGCTGGCAGATGTTGCAAGTTGCAGCCACCGCACACACGCGCATGAACACAAGGCTCGATGCGGCGCTGCGCACTGGCGGTCAGCACCCGTTCGCTGCGCGCCTCGACGATCTGGCTGCGTGCCGTCAGGACACGCGCCTCGATATCTTCGCCAGGCAAGGCGCCGTCGACGAACCAGGTGCGGCCGTCGACGAAGGCAATACCGCGGCCGTCATTGGCCAGCCTTTGCACGCTCAACTGCTGCTTCTTGCCAGTCGGAATCTGCGGCTTCTTCTCTCCACCGCTGGGCTGGAAGCGCAAGCCGCCACCGCGTTTGGCCATCAGCAGGTTCCGCCTTGAATATGCATGAACGGGTCAGTTGGGTTCGTCATACACGCCCGTCGACAGGTAGCGGTCACCACGGTCGCAGATGATCGCGACGATCACCGCGTTCTCGACTTCCTTGGACAGCCGCAGCGCCGCCGCCACCGCGCCACCGGACGACACGCCGCAAAAGATGCCTTCCTCGCGCGCCAGGCGACGCATCACCTGCTCAGCTTCTTCCTGGGCCAGGTCGACGATGCGGTCGACGCGCTCGGATTGATAGATCTTCGGCAGGTACTCCTGCGGCCAGCGGCGGATGCCGGGAATCGATGCGCCTTCCATGGGTTGCAGGCCGATGATCTGGATCGCCGGGTTCTGCTCCTTGAGGTAGCGCGAAACACCCATGATGGTGCCGGTGGTACCCATGGAGCTGACGAAGTGAGTGATACCGCCCTGGGTCTGCTGCCAGAGTTCGGGCCCGGTGCTGCTGTAATGCGCCTCGGGATTGTCGCCGTTGGCGAACTGATCGAGTACCTTGCCGTGGCCTTCGGCGGCCATTTTCACGGCCAGGTCCCGGGCGCCTTCCATGCCTTCGTCCTTGCTCACCAGGATCAGCTCGGCGCCGTAGGCGGTCATCGCTGCCTTGCGTTCAGCGCTGGAGTTGTCAGGCATGATCAGGATGAACTTGTAGCCTTTGATGGCTGCCGCCATGGCCAGCGCGATGCCGGTATTGCCGGAAGTGGCCTCGATCAGGGTATCGCCGGGCTTGATATCGCCGCGCGCTTCGGCGCGCGCGATCATCGACAGCGCCGGGCGATCCTTCACCGAGCCGGCGGGATTGTTGCCTTCGAGCTTGACCAGAATGGTGTTGCTGGTTTCGCCGGGCAGACGCTGCAGGCGAACCAGGGGCGTGTTGCCGACGCAATCGGCGATGGTCGGGTACTGAATTGTCATGGCGTCGATGGACCGAGCGGCATTTGGAAGGCGCACATGATACCGGCAACGACCGGACACGGGCAGACCGCTTGGCCTTGATCGCCGATCTTCCACAATCGAATCAGGCAGCGCCAACGGCTCGGCTGACGAAACGCAACGATCGGGCTTGGCAGATAGTTGTCAGTGGTCTAGGTCTATAAGCAGTACTTCTAACAGCGTCTTCCCATAAGGAACTCCTCATGTCCGTCGGACCTGCCGCACTGGTCTTCACGTTTCTCCTTGCCAGCCTGACCGCCTGTACCACCCCGGACACCTCCAGTCAGACGCCGCCAGCACCGGAACGCGCCAGCGGTTACACCGCCAAGCCGGGCTGGGCCACGGAGCGCTTCGCCGTCGCCGCCGCCAACCCGCTGGCCACCGAGGCGGGCTACCGGATTCTCAAAGCCGGCGGCAGCGCGATGGATGCAGCCGTCGCCGTACAGATGGTGCTGAGCCTGGTCGAGCCGCAGTCCAGCGGGCTCGGTGGCGGCGCCTTTCTGCTGTATTGGGATGGCGCGAATGTGACGGCACTGGACGGGCGCGAAACCGCCCCGGCGGCAGTCGACGAAACGCTGTTCCTGAAGCCTGACGGCAAACCGATGGACTTCCAGCAGGCCGTAATCGGCGGCCGCTCGGTGGGCGTCCCGGGGACTGTGAAGATGCTCGAACAGGCCCATCAGCAGTACGGCAAACTGCCCTGGCGGGAGCTGATGCAGCCGGCCATCCGTCTCGCCGAGGACGGTTTCGAAATCAGCCCACGATTGTATGGGCTGCTCGAGAGCGATCCGGCGCTTCGCGACAACCCGCCGGCGGCCGCCTTCTATTACCAGCCCGATGGGTCGCCGTGGCCGGTGGGCCATCTTCTGCGCAACCCGGCCCTGGCGCAGCTCCTGCGTAACATCGCCGACGGTGGCAGCGATGCCTTCTACCGCGGCGCCAATGCCCAGGCACTGGTCCGCCAGGTAAATGAACACTACAACGCGGGCGCCATGACCCTTAGCGATCTGGAGGTCTACAAGCCGCGTCAGCGCGATCCGCTTTGCAACCTCTGGCAGAAGCGTTATCAGGTTTGCGGCTTCCCACCGCCCTCGTCCGGACACATCACCCAGATGCAGATTCTCGGCATCCTGGAGCGCCTTTCGCCTTTACCGGCGCTGGACCAGGGTGTGCCGTCAGCCGAATTTCTGCACCAATACACCGAAGCGTCACGCCTGGCTTACGCCGACCGCGCCAAATATATCGCCGACCCCGATTTCGTGCCGGTACCCGGGCGGACCTGGAACAGCATGCTCGCGCCCAAATACCTCAAGGAGCGCGCTGAACTGATCAAGCCACGCAGCATGGGGACTGCCGAACCCGGTAATCCAGGCGAGATGCCCGTCGCCTTCGCCTCCCAGCCCACGCAGCCGGAATACGGCACCAGCCACATCAGCATCGTCGACGATCAGGGCAATGCGCTGGCGATGACCACGACCATCGAACAGGCCTTCGGCGCACGCCTGCTCAACGACGGCGGTACCGGTTTGCCCGGCGGTTACCTGCTGAACAACGAACTCACCGACTTCTCCTTCGAGCCGCGCGATGCTCAGGGGCAGCCGATCGCCAACCGGGTCGAGCCGAACAAACGCCCCCGCTCGAGCATGAGTCCGACCCTGGTGTTCAATGCCGCTGGCGACCAGTTGCTCGCCAGCGTCGGTTCGCCCGGTGGCGCGGCAATCATCCACTTCACGGCGAAGACCCTACTGGGCATGTACGGCTGGGGGCTGGATGCACAGCGGGCAATCGATCTGCCGAACTTCGGCAGCTTCAACGGCCCGACCGTACTGGAAGCCGGACGCTTCCCGGCCAGCACGGTGGAGTCGCTGAAAGCGCGTGGTCATCAGGTCAACGAGGTGGAGATGACCAGTGGGTTGCAGGCCATCCAGCGCACCGACAGCGGCTGGTTCGGCGGCGCCGACCCTCGTCGTGAAGGCGTGGTAATGGGCGAGTGAAGGTCGCTACCGAGATCAGCCGCCGCGAATCCGACCGCGGCGGCTGACGGATCGAAACGCTCGCTAGACTACGCGGGCTTCGTGTTCCAGGCGTTCGATGGCGCTGTCGAGCTCATCCAATGCTTGCGCAGCGCTCGGATGGTTCTGTTTCAGCAGGGTCTCGCTGCGCTCGCAGGCAGCCCGCAACTGCGGAACGCCGCAATAACGGGTGGCGCCGTGCAGACGGTGCACGCGATCGATCATTGCCTGCCGATCATTTACCAGCCGCGCCTCTCGGATCACCTGGCGATCGTCCTCCAGCGACGCCAGCAGCATGCTCAGCATGTCCGCCGCCAGATCGGCCTTGCCCGCCGCCAGGCGCAGACCCTCTTCCGCATCCAGCACCTTCAGGTTGTTTTCCGGCAGCAGCACTTCCACCGGCACGGCCAAGAAACTGCGCGACAAGGGCAAGCCGGTCCACTTCAAGATCACCTGTGCCAGTTGCCGCTCGCTGATCGGCTTGGTCAGGTAATCATCCAGCCCGCTCTGCAACAACGAACGCTTTTCGTTGGATAGCGCATGCGCGGTGAGCGCGATGATCGGCATCGGAGGCTGACCGCTGTCCCCCTCCCAACGGCGAATCGCCTCGGTCGTCTGGCGTCCGTCCATGCCAGGCATCTGTACATCCATGAACACCAGGTCGAAAGATTTGCGCTTGACCGCTTCGAGCGCCTCCCGGCCACTGTTCACTGCTTCGACTTCGCCGCCCATGTCGGTCAGCAGGGTTTCCAGCAGTAACAGGTTGGCCGGGTTGTCGTCGACGCACAGGACGCGAGGCGGACGCGTATCGGGCAGCGCCAGGCTCTCAGGCGGTGTCAGTGGCGGGCGCAGCAGGTCGAGCAGCACCCGCTGCAGCTTACGGGTACAGGCCGGCTTGCTCTGTAGCTGGGTATGGGTGTGCGATTCGGGGAGCGCTTCGTGATACTGCGCCTGTTCGCTGGTCGGGCAAAGCACGATGCATTTGCAGCCCAGCCCTTCGAACTCCCACAGTCGCTGACACAATTGCTGCGGTGCGATTTCGCGGTGCGCCACGCCGAGCACGGCAATTTCGATCGGCGTCTCACTCGCCTGCGCCGTGGCCACCGCCTCCTGCAACTGGTCCAGGGTGTCGAACGGCAACACGTCCAGGCCGCAGCTTTCCAGCTGATGTTGCAAGGCCTGACGCGCCAGCGGATGCTGCTCGAGCAAGCCGATCTTGCGCCCCAACAGCGCCGCCCGTGGCAGATCCTCGATATCGTCGCGGGCCTTGGGCAGGCTCAGGCTGAGCCAGAATTCAGAGCCCTCCTCCGGAATGCTGTCGACCCCGATCTCGCCGCCCATCTGCTCGATCAGGCGTTTGGAAATCACCAGCCCGAGCCCGGTACCGCCGGGCTGGCGTGACAACGAGTTGTCCGCCTGACTGAAGGCCTGGAACAAGGCGCGCAGGTCCTGATCGGTCAGGCCGATCCCAGTGTCCTGCACGCTGATGCGCAGCTGCGCGCGATCAGAGCGCTCGTCCTCGACCATGGCGCGGACGACCACGGTGCCTTCGTTGGTGAACTTGATGGCGTTGCTGACCAGGTTGGTCAGCACCTGCTTGAGCCGCAGCGGATCGCCGACCAGCGACAACGGCGTGTCGCGATAGACCAGGCTGACCAGCTCCAGGTGCTTGGAATGAGCCGCCGGACCGAGGATGGTCAGGGTGTCCTCGATCAAATCGCGCAGGTTGAACGGGATGCTGTCGAGTACCAGCTTGCCCGCCTCGATCTTGGAGAAGTCGAGAATCTCGTTGATGATGCCCAGCAGGCTGTCGGCCGATTTCTCGATGGTCGACAGATAGTCCTGCTGGCGCGGCGTGAGGTCGCTCTTCTGCAGCAGATGGGTGAAGCCGAGGATGCCGTTGAGCGGGGTGCGAATCTCGTGGCTCATGTTGGCGAGGAATTCGGATTTGATCCGGCTGGCTTCCAGCGCCTCTTTGCGCGCCAGGTCCAGCTCGATGTTCTGGATCTCGATGGTTTCGAGGTTCTGCTGCACGTCCTCCGTGGCCTGATCGATGCTCTGCTGCAGTTCCTCACGCGCGCTGAGCAACGCCTCGGCCATGCGGTTGATGCCCGCCGCGACCTCATCCATTTCATGGCTGCCGAGCGGCGGCAGTCGGGTTTCCAGGTAGCCATCCTTGAGCTGCGCCACCGCCACTTTGACCTTGTGCAGTGGCTTGCTGATCGCGGTACTCATGCGCAGCGCCAGCAATGCGGTAATGATCAGCCCGGCGCCGATCAGCAGCAGACTGGTAAACAGGCTGCGATAACCGCGCAGCAAGGTGCCCTGGTGTGACAGTTCCAGCTCCAGCCAGCCGATCGGGCGGAGGTCGTCGTCCGGGTTGTCCGTGGCGAGGTTCAGGTGCTTGCCAAGCACTGGCAAGAGAATGCGCGTGGTGTCGACGCTGCTGACCTGGGTCAGCGCCTCAGGATCCGTCGGCGGCGAGGGAGTGATCATGTTCGGCCCGGCATGGGCCTGTACGTTGCGTTCGATATCGAGGATGGATACCGCACGTACATCGGGCTGATCCAACACCTGATTAAGGATTCGCTGCAGCCGCTTGCCATAGCCCTGGGCCATGGCCGGCGCCGCCAGGGGCGCCAGTTGCTCGGCGATCAGCTGACCGCGCTCGTCGAGCTGGTGACGCATCTCCGCCAACTGCATCCACGTGAAGTAGACGCCAAGCGCCACGGCCAGCGCTGTGCTGGGCAGCAATATCAGCACCAGCACGCGACTCTTTATTCCTAGGTCTTTAAGCACGGATCCATTCCCCTGGTTGCCAGCGCGCTAGTGTAGCGGCTAGACAGCCTGGAATCTGCACGACGGGGTTGTCCGCCGTCGGGGAATGGCTATTCGATATCCAGGCTTGGGCGGCTTGCCGCGGCTCAATCCAGGCCGCGGATGTCGCGCCCCTGGAAGCCGGGCAGTTGCCACTCAAAGGTCATCGCCAGCACGCGGAACAGAAAGCCCGCACAGAGCGTGGCCAGCGAGGCGATGGTGTTGTCGACGCCCAGCCACAGCAGGCCGACGTAGAGCACCCCTGTAAACAACGCCACCGTGGCATACAGCTCACGCCGCAGCACCATCGGCACCCTGTTGCAGAGAATGTCGCGCAGCAGCCCGCCGAACACGCCAGTGATCACGCCAGCCAGCACGACGATGGACAGGTGCACGCCCATGTTCATCGCCACGCCGCAGCCGATTACCGTGAAGGCCACCAGGCCCAGGCCGTCGACCAGCAGAAACACCTGCCGCAGATGATGCAGGTGCCGCGCCACCATGGCAGTGACGATGGCCGCACCGACGGTGAAGCCGAGGTACTCCGGATTGTCGATCCAGCCGATCGGATAGTGTCCCAGCAGCACGTCGCGCGCGGTGCCGCCGCCCAGCGCAGTAACCGTTCCCAGCATGCAGATGCCGAACAGGTCCATTCCGCGGCGCATGCCCATGATGGCGCCGGACATGGCTTCGGCCGTGATTGCGATGAGGTAGATGATGTGCAACAAGGTCACGGTTCGACTCCGGGTGGGGCGGGACAGCTGAAAGGCGCGCGATTATGGGGCACACTCGTGTTAAATCGGCGTGGCTAAGTAAATTTAGGCTATACGAATATTTTCTTAATCTGAGGGCCTGCGCTTGAATCTTGATCCCAAGCAGACCGAAGCCTTTCGCGCGGTCATCAAGACTGGCAGCTTCGAACAGGCGGCGCTGCGCCTGCACCTGACGCCGCCAGCGATTTCGCAGCGGGTACGCGCGCTGGAGAGCGCACTGGGTAATGCGCTGGTGGTGCGCAGCCGACCCTGCCGCCCCACCGAGATCGGTCAACGGCTGATGCAGTACCTCAAGCGCGCCTCCCTCCTCGAAGCCGACCTGATGGCGGATCTGGCCGAGCGCAGCGATGCACCGCTGGTGGTGGTCGCCGCACTCAATGCCGATAGTCTCGGCACCTGGTTCTTCCCGGCGCTGGCCAAGGTGCTGATTCGCGAGCGAGTGCTGCTGGACTTGACCATCGAAGACCAGGATCACACCTACAGCCTGTTGGAGACCGGCCTGGCGATCGGCTGCATCAGCACCGAACCCAAACCGATGCGCGGCTGCACGGCAAGCCCGCTGGGCAGCATGCGCTATCGCCTGGTGGCGTCCGCTGCGTTCCGCCAGCAGTACTTCGCCCATGGTTTGACCCGCCATGCCGCGCGCAAGGCGCCGGTGGTGGCGTACACGAGCAAGGACAAACTCACTTCGACCTTCCTGCTGCGTCAGCTGGGCCTTCCGGAAGGCGCCTATCCCAGCCACTACGTACCCGGCGCCGAGCCACGCTTCCATGCGATCCGCTGCGGGTTGGGCTATGGCATGGTGCCGGAGCTGCTGCTGCACGATGCGCTGGCTGAGGGCACGGTGGTCGATCTGGCTATGGATGCGCCGCTGGATATTTCCCTGTATTGGCATACCTGGAAGGTGCAATCGCCACGGATGGAAAACCTCTCTCGGCAGATCGTCGAAGCCGCACCCAGGATCCTTGCGCGGCCCACCGAATAGAGAGTCAAGCGCGTCGGGACTGCGTTTGCAGCATCGCTTGAGGCACACTAGCGACCATGAACCAGCACCCCCCACATCCCGTCTGCTGCTCGCCGTTGCAGGATCACTGGCCGCTGCCACGCGCCCTCCCCGGCGTGCGGTTGTTCAGTACACGCTTCGACCCCGACCGGCTCGACCCTGAGGATTTCGACCGCTGGGGCCTTCCCGCCATGCGGGCGGTGAGCAAGCGCCAGACCGAGTTTCTCGCCGGTCGCATCTGCGCCTACGAGGCCCTGCGCACACTCACCGGCGTGCCGGCGATTCCCGAGGTTGCACAGGACCGTTCGCCGATCTGGCCAGCCAACGTGGTTGGCTCCATCACCCACGGCGCCGGTTGGGCCGCCGTGGTTGCAGCGCGAAGCGATCAGTGGCGCGGCCTGGGGCTCGATGTGGAGATATGTCTGCCGATCACACGCGCCGACCGCCTGGCGGCTGAAATCCTCACCCCACGGGAGCTGGAAGCCTGCGCCGGGCTCGACGATACGCAGCGAGCACTGCGCGTGACCCTGACCTTCTCGATCAAGGAGAGCCTGTTCAAGGCGCTCTATCCATTGGTAAAGACACGCTTCTATTTCCAGGAAGCCGAGCTGATCCATCAGGACACTGACGGCCGTGCGCGACTGCGCCTGCTCAACGACCTCTCGGACGAATGGAAGACCGGCACCGAGCTGGAAGGCCAGTTCGCCCTGTTCGAGGATTACCTGCTGAGTCTGGTCAGCATTCCGGTCTGATCACTGCGCCGGAAGTCGCGAACCCGTCTGTTTGCGCGGCCAGACCAGGCTGAAGCGCGCGCCGCCCAATTCGCTATGGCCGATATGCGAACGGCCGCCGTGCCAGTAGGAAATTCGTCGCACGATGGACAGCCCCAACCCATGCCCGCCGGAGGCGCGCGTGCGGCTGTCGTCCAGACGCAGGAACGGCGCGAACACTTTCTCCCAAGCCTCTTCCGGCACACCCGGCCCGTCATCGTCGACCACCAGCTGCGCCCGCTCGGCGTCGATGAGGAAACGCACCTGGACCCGCGCTTCGGCATGGCGCATGGCGTTAGTGATCAGGTTGCTCAAGGCGCGGCGCAGGTAATGCGGCTCGGCCTCGACGAGGCTGCTGCCATCATCGGCCGTCACGCAGAGCCCCCGCTCGACGCGCACATCCGAGCGCAGCGGCGCCAGCTCGCCGATCACCTGATCGACCAGCGCACCGAGATCGACCGTTTTGAAGGTGAGTTCCGGCGAGCCGCGCTCCAGACGCGTGTACACCAGCATCTCGTCCACCAGCCGGTCGAGGTCGTCGATATCGCCATCCATGTCGTCCAGGTATCGCGTTCGTGCTTCCGGCGTCTGCGCTGAGCCAGCCATTTCCAGGCCGAAACGCAACCGCGCAACTGGCGTACGCAGCTCATGGGCCACCGCGCTGACCGTCTCCCGCTGCACCGCCAGCAAGCGCTGAAGATGACTGGCCATGCCGTTGAATGCCTTGGCCAGGCGCCCCACCGAATCGGTCCCGGCGTCCGGCACACGCGTTTCCAGCTGGCCAGTAGCGATACGGGTGGCGGCGCGCTCGACGCCACGCAGCCGCCGCTCCAGCTGGCGCACCAGCAGATACACCGTCAGCCCGATCAGCGACAGGCCCAGCACACCGATCAAGATCAACAGCTCGGGCGGATAGGGATTGAGCTGATGCAGCGGGCCCAGCGACATGATCCAGGGCGTTCCGGCAATCGCGGCGAACACCCGGATGGCCTCGCCGCCGTTGACCAGCGCCATCACGGTGTCGCCTTCATCCAGCCGACGGCGCTGATCGTCGTCGAGGCTGGCGCTGTCGCGGGTCAGCAATTGCAGCTCGTAGCCGAAGCCGCGCGCCTGCTTGAGTTCGGCCAAACGCTGGGGCTGTTCGTCTTCGGGATAGCGAATCAGCTCGTCGATCAACAGATAAATGGTCGCGCGCGCCAGCTGTTCGCTGAGCTGCTCCACCTCGCCCGTCAACGCCAGATGATCCTCGGCACTGACCAGGGAAAAGATCGTCACGCTGCCAGGGCGCATCTGCTCCACCAGCACCTGGCCGCGCAGCAGTCGGGTTTCCAGCCCGCTCTCCAGCCTGATGTCTTCCAGGGTACGCACCCGCAACGGTATCCCCAGCAGGCGCCCCCAGAGGTTTGCCGCCTGGCGTCGCTCAATGGGCGTCATGCTGCTCATGTTGTGCGCCATCAGGCGAAAGGTGCCGCTGGCAAGCGCCTCGCGATGCTGATCGGCGCGCACCTGGTTGAGCAGGTGCAAGCCGCCGGCGCCCAGCAGCCCGACCAACACCAGTACGGCGAGCATGCCGCCATAAATGCGCAGGAAAATCGAGTTCACTGCAGCGCTTCAGCCGCTTCGGAGACGAACAGGTAACCCTTGCCACGAACCGTCTTGATCAGCCTCGGATGATCAGGGTCATCGCCGATCTTGGGGCGAATTCGCGAAATACGGACATCAATGGAGCGATCCTGGCCGTCGTATTCGATGCCTCGCAATTCGGAGAAGATCTGCTCGCGAGACATGATCCGTCCGGGGTTAGAGGTCAGCAGCCACAGCAGGTCGAATTCCGCGCCAGTCAGCTCGATGCCCTCGCCACGCAACCAGGCCTCGCGCAGCGCGCTGTCGATGACCAGCGGGCCGTACTGGACGCGTTTACTGCCCGTGGTCGCCGGCATCTCTGCGCCTTCGCGCCGCCGCAGTAACGCCCGAATGCGCGCCAGCAACAACCGAGGTCGCACCGGCTTGCAGACATAGTCGTCGGCACCGGTCTCCAGGCCGAGCACCTGATCGAGGTCGTCGGCGCGAGCAGTCAGCATCAGGATCGGCCCGTCATAGCGATCACGCACCTTGCGGCAGATCGACAATCCATCCTCGCCGGGCAGCATCAGATCGAGTACCACCAGATCCGGTCGCTCGTTGATGATGCGTTCGGCCGCCCGCGCGCCGTCTGCCTCGATCGACACCTGCATGCCGTTGCTTTCAAAATACTCACGGGTCAACTCAGCCAACCGCTGGTCATCTTCGACAATCAGGATGTTCCACGACTCTTGATCCACCACGCGCCCTCCCGAGACACCGGCCGGCATTGTAGCGCCAGGGCAGAGCCATATGGCAGCGGTGGTCATGCTCCGCTTGGCGGCCGGGCTTTGATAAAGGGCCTGGTGGCGATCGTTTGGCAGGACCGGCACGTCACTGCGCCCGACTCGGAGCTGAGCAAAAGGCCATCATCCTTGCCCGCTCCGTCAAATCACCGCCTCGCAGGCTGCAAAACGCGATAAATCTGCCTTTGACAAAACACCACATATAGTGTTTTGCCTTAAGCGTCGCCGAGCATCCAAAAGCGCTGGCGAGCATGCATTTCATCCGAACGGCGTGCAGACCCGAAACGGCGCGGGCTGCGCTCTGATCGCGCACAGCTCACGCACAACTTATCCACAGGTTGTTCATTTACAGCGCCTTGCGCTGTGTCTGAAGCGCCACTATCGTGTCGCTACAGGCGCTTTTTACCCCATATGTTGGGGGTCGAAGGCCAAACAGGCACAAACGCCGGAAAAAGCAAGCAAAATAATTCGCTCTGATTTTTCACCGGCTCGCGCCCGCACCGAGCGCGAAGATCGATGCCGCAGGCCCGTATCTGCGCAGCCCAACGTTGATTTTGCTCAAGCCCAGCAGTAGCGCATGCGCCAAGCGCGTCACACTACATGTTGTGTTTTGAGGTTGTGATCTTCACAACGCGTGACTATGCTTCGGCACATTCGATTCGCCACCTCCGGTGCCGGATCGTTTCCAGTTTTGAGATACCCATGAACCGGCTCGCCGGGGCATGGTTCATGCAGTACGAGATAGCAACACCCGATCAAGGCCGCCCCACGAGGCAGGCCTGACACTTAACGAGCTACCGAGACAGAGAGAATCCGGAGACCCCATGCAGAACGAGTCCATTCGCGAGAACCCGCAGGCAGTCGACAGCACGCTGGACCTGGCCGCCACTGCGCCGGGCCAGCTGCGCGTGATCAAGCGCAACGGTACAGTCGTCCCCTACACCGATGACAAAATCACCGTCGCCATCACCAAGGCGTTTCTCGCAGTGGAAGGCAACAACGCCTCCGCCTCGTCGCGCATCCACGACACCGTCGCGCGCCTGACCGAGCAGGTCACCGCCACCTTCAAGCGCCGCATGCCCTCCGGCGGCACCATCCATATCGAAGAAATTCAGGACCAGGTCGAACTGGCCCTGATGCGTTCCGGCGAGCAGAAAGTCGCTCGCGACTACGTGATCTATCGCGAATCCCGTAGTCAGGAGCGCAAGCGTGGCGCGGTCGACGTGCCGGTCGACGCCCACCCGAGCATCCGCATCAAGCGTGCCGACGGCAGCATGGCGCCGCTGGACCTGGGCCGCCTGAACACCATCATCACCGAAGCCTGCGAAGGCCTCGAAGAAGTCGATGGCGCGCTGATCCAGAAAGAAACCCTGAAGAACCTCTACGACGGTGTCGAGCAGACCGACGTCAACACCGCCCTGGTGATGACCGCCCGCACCCTGGTCGAGCGTGAGCCGAATTACTCCTACGTCACCGCTCGCCTCTTGATGGACACCCTGCGCGCCGAAGCCCTGAGCTTCCTGGAAGTCGCCGAGTCCGCCACCCATCACGAAATGGCCGACCTCTACGCCAAGGCGCTGCCCGCCTACGTGGAAAAAGGCGTGCAGTTCGAACTGCTCGACCCGCGCCTGAAGGAATACGACCTGGCCAAGCTGGGAGCCGCCATCAACCACGAGCAGGACCAGCAGTTCACCTACCTCGGCCTGCAGACCCTCTATGACCGCTACTTCATCCATAAGGATGGCGTGCGTTTCGAGCTGCCGCAGATCTTCTTCATGCGCGTCGCCATGGGCCTGGCCATCGAGGAAGAACAGCGCGAAGCCCGCGCCATCGAGTTCTACAACCTGCTGTCGTCCTTCGACTACATGGCCTCCACGCCGACCCTGTTCAACGCCGGCACCTTGCGTCCGCAGCTGTCTTCGTGCTACCTGACCACCGTGCCGGACGACCTGGGCGGTATCTACGACGCCATCCGCGATAACGCCCTACTCTCCAAGTTCGCCGGCGGCCTGGGCAATGACTGGACTCCGGTGCGCGCACTGGGCGCCTACATCAAGGGCACCAACGGCAAATCCCAGGGCGTCGTGCCCTTCCTGAAAGTGGTCAACGACACCGCCGTCGCGGTCAACCAGGGCGGCAAGCGCAAGGGCGCGGTCTGCGCGTACCTCGAAACCTGGCACCTGGACATCGAGGAATTCCTCGAGCTGCGCAAGAACACCGGTGACGACCGTCGCCGTACCCACGACATGAACACCGCCAACTGGATTCCGGACCTGTTCATGAAGCGCGTCTTCGACGACGGCAAGTGGACCCTGTTCTCGCCAAGCGAAGTACCCGACCTGCACGACCTCACCGGCAAGGCCTTCGAGGAGCGTTACGAGTACTACGAAGCCCTGATCGAATACGGCAAGATCAAGAACTACAAGACCCTGCAGGCCAAAGACCTGTGGCGCAAGATGCTCTCCATGCTGTTCGAAACCGGCCACCCATGGCTGACCTTCAAGGACCCGTGCAACCTGCGCAGCCCGCAGCAGCACGTCGGCGTGGTGCACAGCTCCAACCTCTGCACCGAGATCACGCTGAACACCAACAAGGACGAGATCGCCGTCTGCAACCTGGGCTCGATCAACCTGCCGCGCCACATCGTCGACGGCAAGCTGGACACCGCCAAGCTGGAGCGCACCGTGCGCACCGCCGTGCGGATGCTCGATAACGTCATCGACATCAACTACTACTCCGTGCCGCAGGCGAAGAACTCCAACTTCAAGCACCGCCCGGTGGGCCTGGGCATCATGGGCTTCCAGGACGCGCTGTACCTGCAGCACATCCCCTACGGCTCCGATGCCGCCATCGACTTCGCCGACAAGTCCATGGAAGCGGTCAGCTACTTCGCCATCCAGGCCTCCTGTGACCTGGCCGACGAGCGCGGCGCTTACGAGACCTTCCAGGGTTCGTTGTGGAGCCAGGGCATCCTGCCGCTGGACTCGCAGCAGATCCTCATCGAAGCGCGTGGCCAGAAGTACATCGACGTCGACCTGACCGAGTCCCTGGACTGGGCCCCGGTCCGCGCCCGCGTCAAGAACGGCATCCGTAACTCGAACATCATGGCCATCGCGCCGACCGCGACCATCGCCAACATCACCGGCGTGTCGCAGTCCATCGAGCCGACCTACCAGAACCTGTACGTGAAATCGAACCTCTCGGGCGAATTCACCGTGATCAACCCCTACCTGGTACGCGACCTCAAGGCGCGCGGCCTGTGGGACTCGGTGATGATCAACGACCTCAAGTACTACGACGGTTCCGTGCAGCAGATCGAGCGCATCCCGCAGGAGTTGAAAGACCTCTACGCGACCGCCTTCGAAGTTGAAACCAAGTGGATCGTCGATGCCGCCAGCCGCCGCCAGAAGTGGATCGACCAGGCCCAGTCGCTGAACCTCTACATCGCCGGCGCCAGCGGCAAGAAGCTGGACGTGACCTACCGCATGGCCTGGTACCGTGGCCTGAAAACCACCTACTACCTCCGTGCCCTGGCCGCGACCAGCACCGAGAAGTCCACCGTCAATACCGGCAAGCTCAACGCCGTGTCCAGCGGTGGCAACAGCGGCGCCAGTGCTGCTCCGGCCAAGGCCGCGCCAGCCCCGGAAATGGCCGCCGGCCCGGCACCAGTGCCGAAAGCGTGCGCAATCGACGAACCGGATTGCGAAGCCTGCCAATAAGGAGCCTGGCTGACGCACGAATCTGAGCGGACCGCGCGTTGTTGTCCGCCAAGCCGGCCCCCATCACGTACAGCTGTACGCTCAGGGCTCCGACTTGGCAGACGCCTAGCGCTGCCTCGCTCAGCCTCGCGCTCGCACCGAGCTGCCGCTGATAAGCGCTACTCCGAGACAACGTAGCTCGTAGGGTGGATGCCGCTCTTGCATCCACCGATGGGCACCACGCCTCTCCCCACATACACAACAGATTCCGCGCTTTTGCGTGCAAACCAAAAGCCACCAGACATTTTCGACCGGCCATGACCGGTCCCCAATCAGGAGAAACCGCCATGCTGAGCTGGGACGAATTCGACGAAGAAGAAACCACCACCGCCACCGCGCAAGCCGCCCCTCAAGCCGCTGCCGCAAAGACTGAATCTCCGGCCAAGCTCGACCAGGACGCCGCTGGCTCCGTCGAAGAAGCCCGCGCCGTTGCCTCTGATGACTCCGCTGCCGTCGCCCGCGCCAAGAAGGCCTTGGACGACCTCGACATTCAGGAAGGCCTCGACGAACTGGAAGGCGAATCCGCCCGCGTTCACGTTGGCGACAAGCAAATGATCAACGCCCGCGCCGACCTCAACCAGCTCGTACCCTTCAAGTACGACTGGGCCTGGCAGAAGTATCTGGATGGTTGCGCCAACCACTGGATGCCGCAGGAAGTGAACATGAACGCCGACATCGCCCTGTGGAAGAGCCCGGACGGCCTCACCGAGGATGAGCGCCGCATCGTCATGCGCAACCTCGGCTTCTTCTCCACCGCCGACAGCCTGGTCGCCAACAACCTCGTGCTGGCCGTGTACCGCCTGATCACCAACCCCGAATGCCGCCAGTACATCCTGCGCCAGGCCTTCGAAGAGGCGATCCACACCCACGCCTACCAGTACTGCATCGAGTCACTGGGCATGGATGAAGGCGCGATCTTCAACATGTACCACGAGATCCCGAGCGTCGCGAAGAAAGCCTCCTGGGGCCTCAAGTACACCCGTTCGATCTCCAACCCCGAGTTCACCACCGGCACCGTCGAGACCGATAAAGAGTTCCTGCGCAATCTCATCGCCTATTACTGCGTACTGGAAGGCATCTTCTTCTACTGCGGCTTCACCCAGATCCTCTCCATGGGCCGCCGCAACAAGATGACCGGCACCGCCGAGCAGTTCCAATACATCCTGCGCGACGAGTCCATGCACCTGAACTTCGGCATCGACGTGATCAACCAGATCAAGATCGAAAACCCGCACCTGTGGGACGCCGCCATGAAGGACGAAGCGACCCAGATGATCCTCCAGGGTACGCAACTCGAAATCGAATACGCCCGCGACACCATGCCCCGCGGCGTCCTCGGCATGAACGCCTCGATGATGGAGGACTACCTCAAATTCATCGCCAACCGCCGCCTGACGCAGATTGGTTTGAAGGAAGAGTATCCGGGTACTACCAACCCGTTCCCATGGATGAGCGAGATCATGGACTTGAAGAAGGAAAAGAACTTCTTTGAGACGCGGGTGATTGAGTATCAGACGGGTGGGGCTTTGAGCTGGGATTAATTTTCAGCGAGAAGACCATAAATCGATTCGAAGCCCCGCTCAAGCGGGGTTTTTGTTAGATAAAGCAACAGGGAAGAAACATGTCTAATAAAATAGGTTTTTTTGCATATCCAGCCAAGCCAGCTGAACTGGGGCACACCATTGAAGCGGCTGTCCTACAGCAAAACGCTAAAAACAGCAGAACCCATATAAAAACCTGGACCTCCCTAGATATTATTGGCCACTTTATCTCACAGCAGGTATTAGCAGGAATAGATGAGGCTGACTTCCTAGTTGCGGACATAACGAAGTTAAATTTTAATGTAACTTACGAAATTGGATACGCTATCGGCCGAGGAAAGAGAATACTGCTAACTCGCAACTCAAGCCTGAAAGAGTCTAACCCAACAATAAAGGACGTCGGGATATTTGACACCATCGGCTATAAGATGTATCAAAACTCAAGCGAGCTATCAACCCATCTACTTGAAGCTGAAACTAAAGACCCTTTAGAGCTGCCGCAGCGAAAGAATACGAGCGCCCCCGTATACCTCCTCGAAAGCCGCTACAAAACAGATTGGGCTTCCAGAATAGTTTCGCGGATAAAGAAAGCAAAATATATATTCCGATCCTTTGATCCGAACGAACAGCCTAGACTCTCAGCAAGCGATGCGATAAAGCAAGTGACGGAGTCACTTGGAGTAGTTGTGCCCCTTCTTGCGTTAAATGCGGAAGACTCGGAAATACACAACATGCGTGGCGCATTTCTAGCCGGCTTAGCTGATGGGCAAAATATTGCGCTGTGCATACTGCA